>WFXP01000129.1 GCA_015490535.1 Gammaproteobacteria bacterium | reverse complement strand
GTGTGACCTCGGGAGAATTGACGGAAGAGATGATTAAGGAGTATCTGGAGCATCATTTTGAGCCCAGGGTGGATGACAACTTCCGGACTGAAGCTTGAACGGGTCTTTTGACCCGTATCCGGACTTTCAGTCCATAAAACGAACCCACCAGATTTAGCTGGTGGTTGTTGAGTATCTTGAAAGAGCACTAGTTCCGTCTGCCTCGACAACCTCCTGCAGACACCAACACACCACCGCCCGAAGCCGGTGGTGTGTTCATAAAACCGCTGACTGTCAATAGGCAACAGTTGATATCAAGCGCTACTCCCTCCTGCCCCAGGCCAGGGAGAGAGAGAACAGCAACACCGCCACCAGCACCACCGCCGGACCTGCCGGCAGATCCCACTGCAGCGAGGCCGACAACCCCCCACCCACCGCCAGACAGCCCATCAGGCTGGCGAGCAGCGCCATCTGCTCCGGCGTACGCGCGAAATACCGGGCGCTGGCGGCGGGAATGATCAGCAGAGCGGTTATCAACAGGATCCCCACCACCTTCATGGAAATGGCGATGAACAACGCCAGGAGCAGCATGAACCCCAGACGCGCCGGCCCCACAGCCGCCCCCTCCACCTGCGCCAGCTCCTGATGTACTGTATCCGCTAGCAACGGTTGCCACATCAGCACCAACCCGGCGGAGACCAGTAACCCGGCAAGGTAGATCCAGGCAATATCGGTGCGGGTTACGGAGAGGATGTCGCCGAACAGATAGCCCAGCAGATCCAGACGCAACCCCTCCATGAGGGCCAGTACCACCAGCCCCAGCGCCAGCGAACCGTGGGACAGAATCCCCAGCAGGGTATCACCGGCCAGTCGCCGCTGCCGCTGCAACGCCACCAGCAACAGCGCCAACGCGACGCACACCGCCGCCACCACCGGCGTGATGCTGGCTTGCAGCAGGAGGCCGAGCGCCACGCCGAGCAGCGCGGAATGGGCCAGGGTGTCCCCGAAATAGGCCATGCGCCGCCACACCACGAACGAACCCAGCGGACCGGCAACCAACGCCACGCCGATACCGGCCAGCAGGGCGCGCAGCATGAAGTCATCCAGGCCGGTCATCCCCTTCCCCGCGCCCTTCCAGGGGTGCGATCCGCTCGTCCAGATGGTGATGATGGTCGTGATGGTGTGTATATACCGCCAGCCCCGGACTTGATCCGAACAGGGCCAGATAGGCCGGATCGCCGCTCACATCCTCCGGGGGACCAGAGCAGCATACGTGACGGTTGAGGCATACCACACGATCGGTGGTGGCCATCACCAGATGCAGGTCGTGCGATACCATGAGAATGCCGCAATGCAGCCGGTCGCGGATACGCCCGATCAGCCGGTACAGATCCGTCTGCCCGGCAACATCCACCCCCTGCACCGGCTCATCCAGGATCAGCAGCTGCGGATCCCGCAGCAGGGCCCGCGCCAGCAAGACGCGCTGCAGCTCACCTCCGGAGAGACTCCGCACCGGCGCATGCAGCAGCCCACCGGCTCCCACCTCCTGCAGCACCTCGTTCACGCGGGATCCGCTGCTTTTTCCGCCCAGGGCCAGAAATCGACGCACCGTAAGAGGGAGCACCGGATCAACGCTCAGCCGTTGCGGCATATAGCCGATGCGCAGTCCGGGCCGCAACCAAACGGAGCCCTGCTCTGGCTCCATCAGCCCCAGTAACACCCGGACGAGGGTGGACTTGCCCGCACCGTTGGGACCCACCAGGGTGACGATTTCACCGCCACAAACGGAGATATCCACCTGCTCCAGCACACGCCGCCCTCCCAGGGTCAGCTGTACCCCACGCATCTCCGCAAGCGGCTTGGTATGTTCATCCATCCTGTCGATCCTGCCCAATGCGGCGAAGTATCACGAGACTTCCCCAGGACCACATAAAATGGTGTGGGTAAAACGGTAAATCATCAACCCAATCAGGATTCAGCGTCCCTCCAACTGAATCCTGATTTATAGGCTTCAGGAGCAGGCTGGACCAAAACAACGCGTGCGGGCGGCGGCCACTGGCAAAAAGCTGTGGAACGCACCAGCCTGCAGCTGGAACCCCTGACGACTCTGTTTCGGGAGAGAGAAACCCTCCTGCGCTGGTCTGCGGGTCGGCGCAGGACAGTTGAGTATGACATGGTTTGTTGCCGGGCTGACCGGGGCGGTCCGCCTGTATCCGAACGACCGATTAACGCCCCTTCAGCACACCACGCGAAGAGAACGGCGCCTGAACCGCTTTCAGGAGCGGATGGTCCGCCGCGAACTTCATGTTGCCGTCCAGCTGGTAGTCCAATCCCTCGCCCCGGACCAGGGCCTGATACAGGGAGCCCCCCATCTCCCTGAAATCCAGCTCCACCGGTATGGAGATGCTGCCGCTCCCCTTGCCGCGCAGCGCTACGCCGCCATCCAGAGAGCTCTTGGCCCAGCGCCTGCCGTTGACCGCCAGATCGTAGGCCAGGGATCCTATCTCCATCCCGAAGCCGTTCGGGTTCTCCAGGGTGGCACCAATCACCAGCTTGGCCCCGGTCAGGCCGATCTGCTGGATATCGATGCCGGTGAGCGAGACAGTGGGCGGCCTGGGTACTGGAAACTCCCCCTTGCGGCTGGCGGGGAAGCGTTTCACCCCCACCACCGGAAGATCCACCAGGGCGGCGGTCTGCAGCTCGTAGTCAAGGCTCTCCCCTGCCAACCCACCAGACAACAGACGTGACAGATCGGCAAACTTGAGGGATACAGGGATCTGCACCTGGCTTTTGCCACGCGCCTTTATCTCCACCCGGTCGCGCTGCTCACCGGCCAGCAACTGACTGCCGTCCAGCTTCAAAGCGTAGTCGAACCCGGCCAGGCTGAGTGGCAGAGGATTGGGGTTATCCACATCCAGGGCAAACTGCAGGGTCATCCCCTCCATGGATATGCTGCTGACACCGATCCCGGAGATGGAGACCTCCGGATCCTTGATCCCGGCCGCCTTTTTGACTGCATCGAAGGATGCGCATCCCGACAACCCGGCCACAGCGAGCAGCATGATGGCCAGTAATCCCCTTCTGTTCATCGTCACGCTCCTCCTCACGACCAGCTCAGCGCCCCGCCGGTCTGGTACTCGGTCACCCGGGTTTCGAAGAAGTTCTTCTCCTTGCGCAGGTTGGCCTGCTCATCCAGCCACGGCAGCGCATTGCGGGCGCCCGGGAACGGTTCCTCCAGACCCAGCTGGCGCGCCCGGCGGTTGGCGGTGTGGCGAAACTGCTCGATGTGGCTCTCCGCGCTGTAGCCCAGGATGGGACGGGGCAGGATGTAGCGGGCATACTCGCTCTCCGCCGCCTCCGCCTCGTCCCACATCCGGCGGATCGCGGCCTGGTCCAGGGGTATGCGGTTCTCCACGAAAATCTGCTTCACCACCCGGATGCCGAAGGCGCAGTGCAGTACCTCGTCGCGCATGATGTACTGGAGCTGCTCCGCCGTGCCCTTCATCAGACCCTGGCGCTGCAGGGCGAAGATGGGGCTGAAGCCGTTGTAGAACCAGCACCCCTCGAAGATGGCCGCGAAGAAGATGTAGGACATGACGAAGTTGGTGAGCTCGTCCCGGTCGTTCAGATCGATGTCCGCGCGCAGGATGGAGTGCAGGCGGCGGTTGGTGATCTGGATCTTGCGGTTGATCTCCGGCACCACCCGGTAGCGGTTGTAGATCTCCCCCTGGTCGAGACCGATGGTCTCGATGCAGTGCTGATAGGTCCAGGTGTGCAGCGCCTCCTCATAGACCTGGCGCGCCTGGTAGATCTGCAGCTCGGGAGCGGTCATCTTCTCCATCACCGCCAGCCCGATGTTGCGCATCGCCAGCACGTCGGAGGTGGTCAGATAGGCCAGCACGTTCTCATACACATGGCGCTGCTGGGGAGTCAGGCGGTGGTGATAGTCCTGCACGTCCTGCGCCATGTTTATGTCCAGCGGGGTCCAGTGGTTCTTGTTGGCGTTGAGAAAGAACTCCCACGCCCAGGGATACCTGAAGGGGGCCAGCTGGTTGACATCGGTCAGTCCGTTGACCACCCGCTTGTCCTCCGCATGCACCGGCTCCATGCTCTCCCGGGGTGCCGTCCCGGACGGAGATGCAGGCGCCTGCTCCTGGCGCCGGACGCTTCCGAGAGCCGCCTCCACCACCACGGGATCGGGTTGCGCAGCGCGCTCCCGCTCCGCGGCCAGGCGCGGATCCGCCTCACTCTTCCCGGTGCCCAGGGGGTCGTCCCAACTCAACATATCTGTATCTCCCATGCTCCAGTTATCCTGTTCACTGGCACGCCTCGCAATCCGGATCCAGTATGGAGCAGGCGGCCGGAGCGGATTCAGCCGCCCCCTCTCCCCCACCGGCGGCGACCGCCTCGCCCTCCGGCGCCAGACTGACCTTCTCCATGTGGGTGGCCCCCATGGAGCGCAGGTAGTAGGTGGTCTTCAGCCCCAGCACCCAGGCCAGCTTGTATATGTTGTCCAGCTTCGGTCCGCTGGGTTCGGCCAGATAGAGATTCAGGGACTGGGCCTGATCCAGCCACTTCTGGCGCCGCGAGGCCGCCTCGATGAGCCAGCGCGGATCGATCTCGAAGGCGGTGGCGTAGATCTCCTTCAGCTCCTCCGGGACGCGATCGATCTGCTGCACACTGCCGTCGTAGTACTTGAGGTCGTTCACCATCACCTCGTCCCACAGCCCGCGCTGCTTCAGCTCCCGTGCCAGGTATGGATTGACCACCACGAACTCCCCGGAGAGGTTGGATTTGACAAACAGGTTCTGGTAGGTGGGCTCGATGGACTGGCTCACCCCGCAGATGTTGGATATGGTGGCGGTGGGAGCGATGGCCATGGTGTTGGAGTTGCGCATGCCATGCTTTCTGACCCGCTCGCGCAGCGCATCCCAGTCCATGGTGGAGGAGCGATCCTGGCGCAGGAAACCGCCCCGCTCCTTCTCCAGCAGCGCGATGGAGTCGATGGGCAGCACCCCCTGGCTCCAGAGGGAGCCGGCAAAGGTGGAGTAGGCGCCGCGCTCCCTGGCCAGCTCGCAGGATGCGCTGATAGCGTAGTAGCTGACCGCCTCCATGGAGCGGTCCGCAAACTCCACCGCCGCCTCCGATGCGTAGGGGATCCGCAACCGCTGCAGGGCATCCTGGAACCCCATGATCCCCAGCCCCACCGGACGATGGCGCAGGTTGGCGCGGCGCGCCTGGGGCACGCTGTAGTAGTTGTATTCGATCACGTTGTCCAGCATGCGCATGGCGGTGCGGATGGTGCCCTCCAGCTTCGCGGTATCCAGATTCCCCGCCTCATCCAGATGACGCACCAGGTTGACCGATCCCAGGTTGCACACCGCGATCTCCTCGTCGCTGGTATTGAGGGTGATCTCGGTGCAGAGGTTGGAGCTGTGCACCACCCCCACATGCTGCTGGGGCGAGCGCAGATTGCAGGGATCCTTGAAGGTGATCCAGGGATGGCCGGTCTCGAACAGCATCCCCAGCATCTTGCGCCACAGCTCCACCGCCTTCACGGTGCGGAAGTTGCTGATCTCGCCGCGCGCGGCGCGCTCCTCGCAGGCGCAGTAGCGGCGCTCGAACTCCTGCCCCACCAGATCGTGCAGCTCCGGCACCTCGTCGGGGGAGAACAGGGTCCACTCACCCTCCTCCGCCACCCGTTTCATGAACAGATCCGGCACCCAGCAGGCGGTGTTCATGTCATGGGTGCGGCGCCGCTCGTCGCCGGTGTTCTTGCGCAGCTCCAGGAACTCCTCGATGTCGATGTGCCAGGTCTCCAGATAGGCGCACACCGCCCCCTTGCGCTTGCCCCCCTGGTTGACCGCCACCGCAGTGTCGTTGGCCACCTTGAGGAACGGCACCACCCCCTGGGACTTGCCGTTGGTCCCTTTTATATGGGCTCCCAGGCCGCGCACCCGGGTCCAGTCGT
This sequence comes from Gammaproteobacteria bacterium, assembly GCA_015490535.1. Classification (GTDB taxonomy): domain Bacteria; phylum Pseudomonadota; class Gammaproteobacteria; order Thiohalospirales; family Thiohalospiraceae; genus DRMK01. Next base: position 2,180 of record WFXP01000129.1, on the reverse strand, counting down.
TGCCCAGGCCGCCGGCATACTTGGAGAGCAGCGCATTGTCCCGGATGGAGCTGTAGATCCCCTCCAGGTTGTCGGGCACCGTGGTCAGATAGCAGGAGGAGAGCTGCGGCCGCAGGGTGCCGCTGTTGAACAGGGTGGGAGTGGAGCTCATGAAATCGAACGAGGAGAGCAGGTCGTAGAACTCGATGGCCCGCTGCTCCCGCTCCACCTCGTTGATGGCCAGCCCCATGGCCACGCGCATGAAGAAGGCCTGGGGCAGCTCGAAACGCTGCTCCCTGCTGTGGATGAAATAGCGGTCGTAGAGGGTCTGCAGCCCCAGATAGGTAAAGGTGTGGTCCCGCTCGGGCCGCAGGGCGGCGCCCAGCCGCTCCAGATCATACCGGGTCAGCTCCTCGTCCAGCAGCTCCAGCTCCACGCCGCGGCGAATGTAGCTCGCAAAATATTCGGGATAGCGCTCCGCCATCTCCTTCTGCGTCACGCTGGCCGGCTGGCAGCCAAGGAAGGCGAGCGCCTCGCGCCGCATGCTGTCCAGCAGCAGGCGCGCCGCCACATGGCTGTAGTCGGGATCCCGCTCTATGTAGCCGCGCGCGGTCATAACCAGCACCGCGGCCACCTCCCGCTCCAGCATGCCGTCGTACAGGTTGTGCAGGGCATCGCGGATCAGGGCGGCGCCATCCACCCCCTCCAGACCGGCGCAGGCCTCCTCCACCAGAGCCTCGATGCGCGCGCGATCCAGCGCCACGCTGCTGCCATCCTCCAGCACCACCTTGATGGCGGGCTGCTCCTGCCCGCCGCGCCGGCCCCCCTTCGCCTCCCGCGCCTGCCGCTCGCGCGCCCGCTCCTCACGATACAGCACGTAGGCGCGCGCCACCTTGTGATGCCCGCCGCGCATCAGCGCCAGCTCCACCTGGTCCTGGATGTCCTCGATGTGAACCGTGCCGCCGCCCGGCATGCGGCGCGTCAAATTGCTGACGATCTGTCCGGTGAGCTGCTCCACCGTCTCGTGGATCCGCCTGCTGGCGGCCGCGCTGCTCCCCTCCACCGCCAGAAACGCCTTGGTGATGGCCACCGCGATCTTGCTGCCGTCGAACGTGGTTATCTTGCCATTACGGCGGATAACCCTGTAGCCGCCCGGCACGATCACCGCGCCATCGTCGGCCGCCCCGTCCCGTACGCCTCCGGGCGGCACCGCAATCCCCGGCGCCCCCTCCCCTGCAGAAACAGTTTCCTCGTGCATGTCAGATGTGCTCCCCCGGCATGGAATCTGGAGTGATCGCTACGGGGTTGGCAGGCAACCGGGAAACTGGCCAGACGGGCCTCGCGGCGAACAGAGGATAGTTGCCCGAAGACAAGTGCTTAGCGCATCCATCATTACAGACAGGTTTAAATTGCGCACCCATCTGACACTATATATTGGGCACCTCCAACCCCGAGGCAACAAGATACTGTGTCCGGCCCGAAAGATCAAGCCCTGTTTTGCCCCTCCTCCACGGGACGGATCCCGCGCAGGGTATGGAACGAAACCGCGCGCGCGGTGCGCACGAACGCCTCCATGTAGGGGGCGTGCTCCAGGGCCGCGGGCAGGGCGCAGTAGAGGGTTCCCCACATCCCCCCGCTCCCCAGGGAAAGCGCCCTGACATAGCCGCGCTCCAGATATTCCGCCACCGCCCAGTCGGGCAGCGCTGCCACCCCGCGCCGGTTGGCCACCAGCTGCAGGATGATCATGGTCAGCTCGGCGGTGCGGCGCCGGGCCGGCTGGACCCCGGCCGGATCGAGGAAGTGGCGGTAGATGTCGAGCCGCTCGCGCGGTACCGGGTAGGTGATCAGGGTCTCCTCCCGCAACTGCTGCGGCTCCACCTTCCCGCCACCCGCCAAGGGGTGATCGTTGGCCACCACCAGCACCCCCTGAAAGCGAAACAGCGGCAGATATTTGACGCCCGGCAGCGGCTGCGGATCGGAGGTGATGACCAGATCCAGGTCCCCGCGCACCAACGCAGGCAGCGGCTCGAAGCTGTACGCCAGGGTGACGTCCATCTCCACCTCGGGCCAGTCCGCCCGGTAGGCATCCATCGCCGGCATCAGCCATTCGAAGCAGCTGTGACACTCGATGGCGATGTGCAGCCGTCCGCTCTCCCCCTCCCGCATCCGTTGCAGCTCGGCCAGCGCACACTCCATCTCCG
>WFXP01000128.1 GCA_015490535.1 Gammaproteobacteria bacterium | reverse complement strand
GGGGATGGCGGTGATCGGCGCGGCGGCCGCCTTTGGCGCGCTGGTGATCGTGGTCGCCACCCTCAGCGTGCAGTACGGGGTCACCCACATGCCGCTGCACCGCTCGGCCGTGATTCTTCTGTTCGAGCTGGTGGCGGGAGCGCTCTCGGCCTGGCTGTTGACCGACGAGGTGATTACTCCGAAGGAGTGGTTCGGCGGTGGCCTGATCGTGGTTGCGGCGCTAATCTCCGCACGCGCGCATCTTGGCCGGGGGTAGCGCCTTCTTTTCGTGGTCGGCCGCAGCGGGGTCGCGATCACGTACCAGGACCACATTGTCCGGCTGCGGTGGTTCCGGCTCCGGCTCGGAGACGAAGCGCCGGGCCGCGGCGCAGAAAATATAGATCAGGAAAATTGAGATCAGTAACCAGAGTATCAGCAGGATCTCGAACATGGGACTGTCTCTGTGGGCAGGGAAGCGTAGTCTGTACCGAATAGTAGTCGGCCGACGGCTGAAAAACTTTAACCGGTTCTCAGATTCCGCCGGTTTCAGGCGGGGACGGAATCTTTATGTTATTTTACCATATTAGCAGGGAGTGTTGTTGTGATTGGGTCACAGATCCCGAGCGGTGTTGTTTTTTTCCCCAAAACTATTTGCCCGGCAATAATAATATTACTCTTGTAAGGTAGTAAATCAGGATTCAGGGTCCCTCCAAATGAATCCTGATTTATTACCTTGAAATAGTACTAACGGGCCGCGGCTTGTGGATCTGACTGGAAAATCTGTTGCCAGGCGCTGTTCATTCAGAAGCGCCTGCTGAGTTGCAGGCCAAGAATCGAAATATCCTTCTGGAGTCGTTTGACGGCTTCGGCGTCTCCGATCACGCTGTCGTTGAACGATTCGGATAGATCGTCAATTTGGTAAAACTCCGAATAGATGGAGATGGCGTACTTGATCCAGAACCTCTTGGAGAGCTGTACAAAGACGGAGTTTGTCCCGCCCACCGGGAGGGAGGCCTCCGCCCGGCCCTCATCTTCCCCCTGCATGGCGGACACGAACAGCGGAAACTTGAATCCGGCGCTAATCTCAAACGGCAGGGGGAAGCCGAGGTCGGTATAGTAGTCATATTCGCGGATGGTGCCCCCCAGCTTGCCGTAGACGATGAGATGCTTTTCGTCGAAACCGGGAAAGATCTCGCCGGATGCGGTTATCCCCTCCTGCACGCTGCGCTGCCAGGCATCCGCCCCCACCGCGGCAAAAATGTTGGTGCGGTTGCCGCCATATCCGAACAGCCCCTCCAGGCGCAATCCCATATAGTCCGAGGCCGTCGTCACGGCATCATCGGTTTCCGGGTTGCCCTCCATCTGCATCCTTCCCCCGTACAGGGTGCCCCCCAACCCGAACACCGCGCCACGCTCGTAGCGCTGGAAGTTGTCTGCGGAGAGGGACAGGGTAATCCTGGGGCCGGTCTCTGTGGCGACCGGATCTGTGGATTTCCAGCTGAACCACTCGGCGCCGATGCCGAACTTGGTATAGGAGTGGGGTATGATCCCGCTGACCGCGCCGGCGGCCCCGGGGATCGCTCCGGCCATGACTCCGGCCGCCAGGAAGATGGCTCTCCATGACTCTGCACTGCCATAAGCCCCTTTTTTTGCCGGCGCCATGCCGCCGGCCACGGCTCTCCCGCAGTGGCCGGATGGGACCACCTCCCTCTGCCGGGTGGTGCTCGCATCCCTTCTATCATGGGGCAGGTGACCGGATACAACGGCCATATTGCAGGAACCGGTTCTGTTAACTGTTTCACAATTATACCACACTGAATGGCAGTAACTGGCGAAATGGGGGCCGATGTTCAGGAAAGCTCCCTTCGGTCCAGCCTTCGGTAGTTGATCGCTTCGGTGAGATGAGGGGTCGCGATCCGCTCCACGCCCTCCAGATCCGCGATGGTGCGTGCCAGTTTCAGCACCCGGTGATAGGCGCGTGCGGAGAGCCCAAGCCGCTCGATGGCCCTCTCCAGCAGCTTGCGGTCACCGCTGGAGAGGGGGCAGCACTCCTCAATCTGCCGGTTGCGGAGCCGGGCGTTGGCAACCCCGCTGCGCTGCAGCTGGATACGGCGGGCTTTTTCCACGCGGGTGCGAACGCTGGCACTGGTCTCGCCTGTTTCCGCCCCATCCCGATGGAGCTGGTCGAGCGGCAGGGCGGGGACCTCCACATGCATGTCGATCCGGTCCAGCAGCGGGCCGGACAGTTTGGCCCGGTAGCGCCTGATCTGATCCGGAGTGCAGCGGCAGCGCCCGCTGCTGTGGCCCAGGTAGCCGCACGGGCAGGGGTTCATGGCGGCGATCAGCTGGAAACGGGCGGGAAACTCCGCCTGCCGCGCCGCTCGTGAGATGGTGATCTCTCCCGACTCTATGGGTTCCCGCAAAACCTCCAGTACCCGGCGATCGAACTCCGGCAGCTCGTCCAGAAACAGTACGCCATTGTGCGCCAGTGAGATCTCGCCGGGACGGGGGTGGCTGCCGCCGCCTACCAGCGCGACGCCGGAACTGGTGTGGTGCGGGGCGCGGAACGGGCGTTTGCCCCAGTTCCCGATGTCGAAACCGCTGTCGCTGATGGAGTGGATCGCTGCGGTCTCCTGGGCCTCCAGCTCGGTCATGGGGGGCAGAATGCCGGGGAGGCGGCGTGCCAGCATGGTCTTGCCGGTTCCCGGCGGGCCGCTCAGCAGCAGGCTGTGGGAGCCGGCGGCGGCGATCTCCAGAGCCCGCTTGGCCAGATGCTGGCCCCGTATCTCGGAGAGATCCTCCTCCCCTTGTGGGTCGCGCCTGGTCCGCCTCGCGCTGTAGGCCGGGATGGTGGCGCTGCCGTTCAGATGGGCGCAGACCTGTAGCAGATGGCGTGCCGCCACCACCTCCAGGCCCTCCACCAGCGCGGCCTCCTCCGCGTTCCCCTCCGGCACCAGCATGGCGCGCCCCGCCCTGCGTGTCTCCAGCGCCGCGGGCAGGATGCCGCGCACCGGGCGCAGCTCCCCGCTCAACGCCAGCTCCCCAAAGAACTCGTACCGCCCCAGCTCCTGGGGCGGAATCTGCTTCGACGCGGCGAGGATTCCCAGGGCAACCGGCAGGTCGAAGCGCCCCCCCTCCTTGGGCAGATCGGCGGGAGCCAGGTTGATGGTTATGCGCTGCATGGGAAATTCGAACTGGCTGTTCAGGATCGCGCCGCGTACCCTGTCCCTGCTCTCTTTGACCGCTGTCTCGGGGAGGCCGACGATATTCAGGGCCGGCAGGCCGCCGGAGAGATGTGCCTCCACGATCACGGGGGGCGCGTCGATACCGGCCTGTGCCCTGCAGTAGGTCGTGGCCAGCGGCATCCGCGTCCTAATCGTGCTTCTCTTTCAGCCGGGCTTCCAGTTCAGCCATCTGCCGCTCCAGCAGCTCCAGCTTGGTGCGGGTTCTGGAGAGCAGCTCACTCTGCAGTTCGAACTCTTCGCGCGTCACCAGATCCATGCGGTTGAACACCCCCAGCATGGCGGCGCGCAGGTTTTTCTCCAGGTCCCTGGCAAGCTGCCCCTCGCCACCTGGCAGCGCCTTCATCACCCGGCTTACGATGCTGTCGAGAAGCTCACTGTTCATCATCTGATTATGGGCTGGATTGAGTGATTTGATCTTGCGCGTCGCGGCTCCCGCCGGCAGCCCAGATCCGCGAAAGGCCATGTTTCCTTGCCCATTGTAGCGGGAACCGGTTACGGTTTGTAGTGCGTGCGGGACGCCTGGTGCTCTTTCAAGGTGATAAATCAGGAAGGTCTTCCCCAAATCGTGTGGGTAAAATGGTAAATCATCCTTGACAGGCAGAATGCACGCCGGAAGATGGTCGGCAGAAGGGGATTGGGGAGGCTCTGGGATAGCCGGACCAGTCGCAAATTGCGCAGATGGTGGATATCCGCCACTCCCCGGCCAGACCGCCCCAATCCCCTCCTGGTTACCGAGTATGTGGCGTGCATTCTGCCTGTCAAGGACGGAGCCGCTACGCGGTGATTTACCATTTTACCCACACGATTTGGGGAAGACCTTCCTGATTTATCACCTTGAGTAACTATTCAGCATGGTATTAAAACATGCCGGTAACTGTTCAGATCGCCCCTGAAATTGGTCAGTTCAAGGCGAAAAATGGGGGTTTACGAGGGTAAATGACCATTTTTCAACGCAGCAATGGCGGATTTCAGGGGTGAGCTGAATAGTTACCACCTTGAAAGGGTACTAGCCAAGCGCCTTCAGGACAATGCGCCGCAGGTGGGGAGGGTGATCCATCCCGGAGAGCAGCTCCCGTCCTCTGCGTGACAGCCGCCGCACGCCCCAGCTGCAGCGTCGCAGGGTCTCTTCATCCCCCTCCCGCTGGTGGTAGAGCGGCAGATTCAGGTCGAAAAATGAGAGGCTGTCCGCATCCCGCAACAGGTCACTGCGCGGGTCACCGCCGGTTTCGTGCAGTTTCACCAGGCGGCAGCTTTCGGCCGCCAGCTCCGGATCCACGCGGCATCGCCGCAGGATTTCGGCCAGCATGAGGGCGCCGCGGGCGGCGTGATCCGCCTTGAAACGATCGTAGTCGGCGTAGTCTTCCCGCCGCAGCCGATCCGGTCTGGCGCGTTCGATATCGTGCGCCAGCGCCGCCAGCTGGAGCGCCTCGTCCGCCCGGGGTTCCAGCTTCAGTAGCCAGGCAAGGGTGTTTTCCGCGTGACGGGGATCCTCCGCTACCGGGGAGCGGGCGATGAAGCGCCGGATCCGCTGGCGTGCGCAGCGGCCCGGATTCATGGAGCGGTTGTCCGCGGGCGGCAGATCCAGATCCGGCGCAGGGTTTCCAGGTTCATGAGCAGGGCGATGACGCCGAGGATCAGCAGGGGAAGGTGCAGCACCGCCCCGAGCATGATCAGGAAGACGCGCAGATCGCGCCCCATCCGCCAGGAGACGCCCTGTTTCCCGCTCTCCAGCTTGCGCATCAGTCCGTCGTACTTGTCAGCGGTGTAGCTGAGCATGAAAGAGCCGGTGATGGCGGCGAAACCCAGCAGCAGGGCGGGTTCCGCCCCCCCTTCGCGCCACGCGTGCCAGGTCAGCCCGAACAGCAGCAGGGCGTCCGCGTAGCGGTCGAGCACGGCGTCGAACCAGCCCCCGAAGTCGGAGCCTAGATACTTCAGCCGGGCGATCTCGCCATCGCAGCCGTCCACGATTGAGGCCAGCTGGGCCAGCACTCCCCCCAGCGCCAGCGCCGCGTAGCCACCCAGGGTGAACAGCCAGGCCGCCAGCAGGGAGAGGGCGAAGCTGAACAGGGAGATCTGGTTTGGCGTCACCGGGCTGTCGGCCAGCCACCGGGAGATCCGGATGGAGAGGGGGCGATTGAGCAGGCGCGATACCGGCCCGTCATGCCGCTTGCCCCGCAGGCGTTGCAGCAGCGCCTCCTCGGCGCGGCCCAGGGCCGCCTCGTCATCCACGTCACACCAGAACAGGCCGTCCGTCGCCACCGCCCCGGCCCGGCTCTCCTCCGCCAGCCGCGCGACGGCTCCGGAGAGGGAGCTGTCTCCCCGTTCCGCGGAGCGCTCCAGCGCCCCGAACAGCCCGGGGGTGCACAGGAACAGGCCGGTGTCGTAGCCATCGAACGGCTCCAGCCCCTTGCCGATGGCGGTGATCCGGTCGTCATCCCGATGCACCCTGGTCACATCCTCCCTGTCCACCAGCGGATTGGCGATTTCACCATCCACGGCCAGCAGCACCCCGCCGGCGGGGGGCGGCGCGGCATCCAGCACCCTGCCGATCAAGGCGGGCTCCAAGAGGTGGTCCGCCATGGTCAACAGGAAGCTCTCCTCCTGCCGCAGCAGATGACGGGCGGCCAGGATGGAGCGGCCGTTCTCGCTGTTTTGCCACTCCGGGTTGTGCGCGGTGTGGATGGGCAGGGCGAGCCGCCGGGCGAGACCGGCCAGGAACTCCCGCACCTGCGGCTCCTGATGGCCCGTCACCACCACGAACTCCCGTATGCCGGCCTCCGCGGCATTGCGTATCACCCGCTCGATGAGCGGGACGCCCAGCAGTTTCAGCAGGGGCTTGCTGTCAGCCCGCTGCCGCAACCGGCTCCCTTTCCCCGCCGCCAGTATCAGACACTTCATGCAGGCTCTCTCCGCCGTCACTGATGAACGCCTCCATCAGGCGCCACGCTTCGTCGTCCGTGACCTGCCGTGGCGGATGCTTGCAGAAATAGCTGGACGGCGGATGGATCACGCCACCGAGGCGCCGCTCCAGGGCCAGCTTGGCGCAGCGGATGGAGTCGATGGCCACGCCGGCGGAGTTGGGCGAATCCTCTACCGAGAGGCGCAGCTCCAGGTTCATGGGAACGTCGCCAAACAGCTTTCCCTCCATGCGGATGAAGCAGATCTTGTTGTCGTTCTGCCACGGTACGTAGTCGCTCGGCCCCACATGAATGTTCTCGTCCGCCAGCCGCTCGGCGGTAACCGCCTGGACCGCCTCGGTCTTGGACTCCTTCTTCGACTCGAGCCGCGCATGGTTGAGCATGTTGAGGAAGTCGGTGTTGCCGCCGGTGTTGAGCTGATAGGTGCGCTCCAGTTTCACGCCGCGCCGCCCGAACAGGTTGGTGAGCGCCCGGTGGGTGATGGTGGCCCCCAGCTGTGCCTTGATGTCGTCTCCGATAATGGGCACACCGCGCTCCTCGAAGCGCCTCGCCCACTCCGGATCCGAGGCGATGAATACCGGGATGTTGTTGACAAAGGCGACGCCCGCCTCCAGCGCGCACTCGGCATAGAACCGCGTCCCCTCCTCGGAGCCCACCGGCAGGTAGTTCAGCAGTACCTCGGCGCCGCTCTCCCGAAGGGTGCGGATCACCTCATCCTTGTCGGGCTCGGGGGCGTCGGCGAGGACGAAGGTGCGGTGCTCCGGGTACTCCTTCATGTGCTCGGAGAAGCCGTCCAGCATGCGCCCCATGCGCACCTTCACCCCGCTGTCCGGGATGTCGTGGCAGAATACGGTGGTGCAGTTGGGTTTGGCGAAGATGGCCCGGGACACATCCCTGCCCACCTTGCGTTTGTCGATATCCCAGGCGGCCACCACTTCGATGTCGGAGGGGCCGTACCCGGCGATCACGGGGTGCATCAGGCCGATGGCCTCGCCGGGATCCCTGTCGCGGTAGTAGTGGATCCCCTGGATCAGGGAACTGGCGCAGTTGCCTATGCCCGCTATGGCAATGCGAATCTTGTTCATGGATTAGAATCCTCCTTTAATTTCAGACAGATCAAGAAATAAAAAGAAAATTCCGAATCGAGGAAAGCAGATGCGCCTGTAAGGCGATCTGTCCTTTGAAGATGCACGCCGAAAGGCGCGCTGCCGGAAATTATGGGGTCGTTCCGGTCCGATTTCAACCGCCGGAGGGGTGGCGGACGGAACCCTGTTTCCGGCGCGCAAATATGGTGCATTCACTGCCGTCAGCGCCCCATAATGGTGCGCGGGCTGGCTCCGGACCGGCGCGGCACCCATCTAACCATATGAGTGAAAAGCATATATAGCCTCCTGGCACGACCCATGCTCATCTTCACCCGGTCAACCGGCAAAAGTTGCACGATCGAGCGTGAAACAGCTCCGGGGCAGTGGTTCCAGGTCATTTAGGAGAACAGCAATGAAACTAGTAACAGCCATCATCAAGCCGTTCAAACTCGACGATGTTCGCGAGGCGCTCTCCGAGATAGGGGTGCAGGGTATTACCGTAACCGAGGTCAAGGGCTTTGGTCGTCAGAAGGGGCATACCGAGCTCTATCGCGGCGCGGAATATGTGGTGGATTTCCTGCCCAAGGTGAAGATCGATGTGGCGGTGAGCGACGATCTGGCGGATCAGGTCATCGATACCATCTCCAGGGCGGCCAATACCGGCAAAATCGGTGATGGGAAGATCTTCGTGATGGCGCTGGAGCAGGCGGTGCGTATCCGTACCGGTGAGTCCGGCGACGAGGCACTCTGAACCAATTCCTTACTTTCGTGGAGGGCAGCCAATGGATGTAGCAAACGGTATAAAAGATCTGAGTTATGCACTGGACACCTTCTATTTTTTGATGTCCGGCGCCCTGGTGATGTGGATGGCGGCCGGCTTCGCCATGCTGGAGGCGGGCCTGGTGCGGGCCAAGAACACAGCGGAGATCCTGACCAAGAATATCTCCCTGTTCGCCATCGCCTGCATCATGTATATGCTGATGGGGTATAACATCATGTACCCGGCCGACGGCAACGGAATCTTCCCGGCGCTGGATCTCTCCTTCATGTTCGGTGGTGACAACGACCCGGGGGAGGTGCTGGCCCAGGATTTCGGTGCCTGGTACGACGGTTCGTACTATTCCGGCATGGCTGACTTTTTCTTCCAGGTGGTGTTTGTGGCTACCGCCATGTCCATCGTCTCGGGCGCGGTCGCGGAGCGTATGAAGCTGTGGAGCTTCCTCGCTTTTGCCGTGGTGATGACCGGCTTCATCTACCCCCTGCAGGGCTACTGGAAGTGGGGCGGCGGTTTCCTGGATGGTCTGGGATTCAGCGATTTTGCCGGCTCCGGAGTGGTGCATCTCTGCGGGGCTTCCGCCGCGCTGGCGGGGGTGCTTCTGCTGGGGGCGCGCAAGGGCAAGTATGGTCCCGACGGCCAGGTAAATGCCATACCGGGTGCCAATCTGCCGCTGGCCACCCTGGGCACCTTCATCCTGTGGCTGGGGTGGTTCGGCTTCAACGGCGGCTCCGAGCTGATCATCTCCAACGTGGGTGAGGCCAACGCCGTGGCCGCGGTGTTTGTAAACACCAATGCCGCTGCCGCCGGCGGAGTGATCGCCGCGTTGATCACCGCTCAGCTCATGTTCGGCAAGGCGGACCTCACCATGGCCTTGAACGGCGCGCTGGCCGGCCTGGTGGCCATCACCGCCGAACCTTTGGCCCCGTCCCCCCTCTGGGCCACCATAGTGGGCGGCATCGGTGGCGTGCTGGTGGTGCTCTCCATCGTCACCATGGACAGGCTCAAGGTGGATGATCCGGTGGGCGCCATATCCGTACATGGCGTAGTGGGCATGTGGGGGTTGCTGGCGGTGCCCATGTCCAACGGGGACGCCACCTTCCTGGCACAGATCATCGGCTTGGTGACCATCGCGGTGTGGACCTTTGCCGCCAGCTTCGCGACCTGGTATATCATCAAGTCCATCTGGGGGATCAGGGTCAGCGAAGAGGAGGAGTACGCAGGGGTGGACGTCGGCGAGTGTGGCCTGGAGGCCTATCCGGAGTTCACCAACAAGTGACCTGCTTGTGACAGGAGAGGCAGGAGGAGGGGAACGGGCACTTCGGTGCCCGTTTCCGCCTTCGGGGCGGGGCTCCGGGGGGGGCGTGTCAAGATATTGTTACAATATACTGTTGTTCCCTTTTGCACGCTGCGCTATGCTTGGGGCATGAGGTTCATTTTCCTGACGGCCCTGCTTATTGTATCTCCCTGGGTTGCAGCCCAGGAGGTGTATCGATCTGTCGATTCCGCCGGCGTTCCACTGTTTTCGGACCGCAAGCAGGCGGGGGCGGAGAAGCTCGATATCGAGCCACTCCCCACCGTCAAGCTGCGTGCTCCGGAGAGCCGTCCGGAGGCGGGGCCGGATCCCGGCGCGCTGGCTCGCCAGAGGGGCGGCACCCCCAGCTACAGCAAGGTGATCATCGAAAAGCCGCTGAATGACTCCGTGGTGTGGGCCACCGGCGGCCCTCTTGCGGTGCTGGTGAGTACCGAGCCGCCGTTCAGCAATAGCAGTGGTCATGCCATAGGGCTGCGGCTGGATGGCGAGCTCACCGATGTGCGCTCCCAGCTCGGCAACATAACCCTCAACGACGTGGATCGGGGCACCCATACCCTGCAGGCGGTGATTCTCGATGCCAGTGGCCAGGTTATAGCGCAGTCCGAGCCGGTGACATTTCATCTGAAACGCCACTTCATACAGCGCAAGCGCTGAGCCGGATGCACCAATATGGTGCGTTTGCGGCGTTATTGCCGTACTATCTTGCCACTGGATGGCTGCATTCACCCTTCCAATCACCTTTCTTCTGCGTAACAGGTTGTTTCCGCAGCTGTTTTGCGAAAAGAAGGAAGATGGTTTGCTTCTTGCTAAAGTACCGGATATGGATGCGGTGGTCGACAGGTCGAGCGGAATCGCGCAGCGCATTGCCGACAATCTGAGCAGCGCGGTCTGCCTGCTGGATGGCGGGCTGCGGCTGCGCTACATCAATCCGGCGGGGGAGGCGCTGTTCGGGGTCAGTGCCAAGCGTTTGCTGGGAATCCCGGCGGAGGATCTGCTCTCTTCACCCCGGCTGGCCGCCTTGCTCACCGGGGCGCTGGAGGAGGGGCAGCCGTTTACGGAGCGGGAGTGCCGCATGAGCGTGTCCGGCGAACAGGGGATCACGGTGGATCTCGCAGTCATCCCCCTGCGGGAGCCGCCGGAGCTTCTGCTCGAGATGCACCGCGTGGACCACCAGCTGCGCATCGCGCGCGAGGAGAACCTGATCGCCCAGCAGCAGGCCACCAGGGAGGTGGTGCGCGGGCTGGCGCACGAGATCAAGAATCCCCTAGGCGGGTTGCGGGGGGCGGCGCAGCTGCTGGAGAGTGAACTGGGCGACTCCCCCCTGCGGGAGTACACCGGGGTGATAATCCATGAGGCGGACCGGCTGCAGAACCTGCTCAATCGCATGCTGGGCCCCAACACCCTGCCACACAAGCGGCGCATCAACATCCATCAGGTGCTGGAACGGGTGCGGACCCTGGTCCAGGCGGAGGCCCCCGCCGGGGTGCATCTTCTGTGGGACTACGATCCCAGCCTGCCGGAGCTGCATGCCGATCTGGACCAGCTGATCCAGGTGGTGCTCAACATAGTGCGCAACGCGGTGCAGGCGCTGCCCGGAGAGGGGGAGATCATTCTGCGCAGCCGCGCCCTGCGCCGCTACACGGTGGGGCACCTTTGCCACAAGCTGGTGCTGTGCATCGACATCATCGACAACGGACCCGGTATTCCGGAGCAGATGCAACAGAAGATCTTTTACCCGCTGGTCACCGGCCGCGCCGAGGGGACCGGGCTGGGGCTCTCCATAGCCCAGTCGCTGGTGAACCAGCATGGGGGGGTGATCGAGTGCCGCAGCCGGCCGGGCAGGACCAGGTTCTCCATATTCCTGCCGGTATCGGAGCCGGAGGAGGAAACCGGGTGAGCGGCCGGACCGTGGTCTGGGTGATCGACGACGATCGCTCCATCCGCTGGGTGCTGGAGAAGGCCCTGCGCAGGGCCGGGATCGAGGTGAGCAGCTTCGACTCGGCGCGCGGGGTGGCGGAGCGGCTGGCGAAGCGGCGCCCGGACGCCATCGTATCGGATATCCGGATGCCCGGCATCGACGGCCTGGAGCTGCTGGGCAGGATCCGGCAGCAGTACCCCAGGCTGCCGGTGATCGTCATGACCGCCCACTCCGATCTGGACAGCGCCGTGTCCGCCTATCAGGGGGGGGCCTTCGAGTACCTGCCGAAACCGTTCGACGTGAACACCGCCGTGGAGCTGGTGCAGCGCGCCGTGGCCCACACCGCGGGGACGGAGGAGGAGGGCGGCAGGCCGGCGGATGCCCCGGAGATCCTGGGCGAGGCCCCGGCCATGCAGGAGGTGTTTCGTGCCATCGGCAGGCTGTCGCGCTCCAACATAACGGTGCTCATCAACGGCGAGTCGGGTACCGGCAAGGAGCTGGTGGCGCGCGCCCTGCACCGGCACAGCCCGCGCAGCGGCGCACCGTTCATCGCCCTCAACATGGCCGCCCTGCCGCGGGATCTGCTGGAGTCGGAGCTTTTCGGTCATGAGCGGGGCGCCTTCACCGGGGCCCAGAGCCAGCGTCAGGGACGCTTCGAGCAGGCCGACGGCGGTACCCTGTTTCTGGATGAGATCGGAGACATGCCGGCGGAGCTGCAGACCAGGCTTCTGCGGGTGCTCGCGGACGGGGAGTTCTATCGCGTGGGCGGCCACTCCCCCATCCGGGTCGATGTGCGCATCATAGCCGCCACCCACCAGAAACTGGAGGAACTGGTGGAGAAGGGGCTGTTTCGCGAGGATCTGTTCCACCGCCTCAACGTCATCCGGGTACACATCCCGGCGCTGCGCGATCGGCGCGAGGACATCCCGCTGCTGATGAACCACTTTCTCCAGGCGGCCGCCGAGGAGCTGGAGGTGGCCGCCAAACAGGTGACCCCGGAGGTGGAGCGCTATCTGTCCGGTCTCGGCTGGCCGGGCAACGTGCGCCAGCTGGAGAACACCTGCCGCTGGCTGACCGTCATGTCCCCCGGCCAGCTGATCACCATGGAGGATCTGCCGCCGGAGCTGAAGGAGGGGGCGCAAGATCCGGAACCCTCCGGTGACTGGCAGCTGGCGCTGCGCCGCTGGGCCGAGCAGCGTCTGGCCCGGGGGGATACCGGCCTGCTGGAGAGCGCCGTTCCCCAGTTCGAGCGCATCATGATCGAGACCGCCCTGAAGCACACCGGAGATCGGCGCCAGGACGCGGCGCGCCTGCTGGGGTGGGGGCGCAACACCCTGACCCGCAAGATAAAGGAGCTGGCCATCGAAGGGTGATGCTGCATGTAGTTCTCTACCAGCCCGAGATCCCGCCCAACACCGGCAACATCATCCGGCTCTGCGCCAACACCGGGGCCCGCCTGCACCTGATACGCCCCCTCGGCTTCCGGCTGGAGGATGCACGGCTGCGCCGCGCCGGCCTCGATTACCGCGAGTACGCCAGCGTGCGGCTGCATGACACTTTGGCCGGGTTCGTCGCCGCCTGCGCGCCGGGGCGCATCCTCGCCTGCTCCACCAGGGGTCACCGCAGCTATGCTGACATGGACTACCGGGAGGACGACGCCCTGCTGTTCGGCCCGGAGACCCGGGGCCTGCCGCAGGAGGTGCTGGATGGCCTGCCCCCGGAGCAGCGGCTGCGTATCCCGATGCTGCCCGCCAGCCGCAGTCTCAATCTCTCCAACGCGGTAGCGGTAGTCGTATATGAGGCGTGGCGGCAGCTCGGTTTCTCCGGCTCCGGGTGAGGACGGTAGTCAATATTTCCACCGTGGGGTACACTTGAACGATTTCCGGTACAGTTTTCAGGAGAACCGGTTTTTCGTGAAGCGCAGGCTGTATGTAAAGACCTTCGGCTGCCAGATGAACGAGTACGACTCCGCCAGGATAGCGGATCTGCTCGGGGCATCGCACGGTTTCGAGCTGGTGGAGGATCCCGAGCGGGCGGATCTGCTGCTGCTCAACACCTGCTCCATACGCGAGAAGGCGCAGGAGAAGGTGTTCTCCCAGCTGGGGATATGGCGTGAATTGAAGGAGCGGCGCCCCGGCGTGGTGATCGGGGTGGGGG
>WFXP01000127.1 GCA_015490535.1 Gammaproteobacteria bacterium | reverse complement strand
CGCCAAGTACTTCGAGCATCGGAAGATCCGCTATGCAGCGGCATAAACTAAACTATTGCCGAGTTAATAGCAAACGGAAGAGGGCAGCGCGGACGTTCGTTACTTGATCTTGGCTTCCTTGTAGATAACGTGCTTGCGAACCACCGGATCGAACTTCCTGATCTCCATCTTCTCCGGCATGGTGCGCCTGTTCTTGGTGGTGGTGTAGAAGTGACCGGTTCCCGCGCTGGACACCAGTTTGATCTTTTCGTGCATGATTGACCCCTCCTAGACCTTCCCGCCGCGGGCGCGGATTTCGTTCAGTACCGCATCGATACCCTTCTTGTCGATGATGCGCAGCCCCTTGCTGCTCACGCGCAGGCGCACGAAACGGTTTTCGCTCTCCACCCAGAAACGGCGGCTGTGCAGGTTGGGCAGAAAGCGCCGCTTGGTCTTGTTGTGGGCGTGGGACACGTTGTTACCGGTAACCGGGCGTTTGCCCGTCACCTGACATACCTTGGACATTCCAGCCTCCAAAACTTCCGAAATCAGGCGCGCGTGAGCGCGAGCCGGACTTTATACCAGAAACCGGTGCCCGGCTCAAGCCGGGCCGCGCCTTGCTTGCCAGCCTGCCTGGGATGATTTGCCATTTTACCCACACGATTTAATATTAACCCGGCAACATATTATGTTGCCGGGTTAATAATACAATCGGGCGTTTATCCAGAGAGAGCGGCCAGGTGTTCTATCAGGACAGATTCGATGTGATCGTGGTCGGCGGCGGCCATGCGGGCTGCGAGGCGGCTCTGGCCTCTGCGCGCGCCGGGGCCCGCACCCTGCTGCTGACCCACAATCTGGAGACTCTGGGCCAGATGAGCTGCAATCCCGCCATCGGGGGGATCGGCAAGGGGCATCTGGTAAAGGAGATCGACGCCCTGGACGGCTTGATGGCGCGTGCCGTCGACAGGGCCGGGATCCAGTTCCGCATCCTGAACCGGCGCAAGGGGCCGGCTGTGCGCGCCACCCGCGCCCAGGCCGACCGGGTACTGTACCGCCAGGCGGTGCGGCAGGCCATGGAGAGCCAGCCCAATCTCACCCTGTTCCAGCAGGCGGTGGAGGATCTGCTGCTGGAGGGGGGGAGCGTCAGGGGGGTGGAGACCCGCATGGGCCTGAAGTTCTCCGCCCCGGCGGTGGTGCTGGCGGTGGGCACCTTTCTCGGTGGCAGGATCCATATCGGGCTCTCCAGCCAACCAGGGGGGCGGGCCGGCGATCCCCCCGCCAAAGCGTTGGCGCGGCGACTGCGGGAGCTGCCGTTCCGGGTGGCGCGTCTCAAGACCGGTACGCCGCCGCGCCTGGACGGGCGCACCATAGACTACAGCCGCCTGCAGTCCCAGCCGGGAGACCATCCGCTGCCGGTCTTCTCCTTCCTGGGCAATGCCCGGCAGCATCCGCGCCAGGTGGAGTGCCACATCACCCACACCAACGAGCGCACCCACGAGATAATCCGCGCCGGGCTGGACCGCTCGCCCATCTACACCGGCGCCATCGACGGCGTCGGGCCACGCTACTGCCCCTCCATCGAGGACAAGGTGGTGCGTTTCGCCGACAAGGGGTCACACCAGATCTTCGTGGAGCCCGAGGGGCTGGATACCCACGAGGTGTATCCGAACGGGATCTCCACCAGCCTGCCATTCGACGTGCAGCTGGAGCTGGTGCGCTCCATGCGCGGTTTCGAGCGGGCCCACATACTGCGGCCGGGCTACGCCATCGAGTACGACTTCTTCGACCCGCGCGACCTGCACCCCTCCCTGGAGACCCGCTGCGTGGAGGGGCTGTTCTTCGCCGGCCAGATCAACGGCACCACCGGCTACGAAGAGGCGGCCGCCCAGGGGCTGGTCGCGGGGATCAACGCCGCCCGGAAAGTGAGCGGTCACCAACCGTGGTGCCCGCGCCGCGACGAGGCATATATCGGGGTAATGATCGACGATCTGATCACCCGGGGCACCAGCGAGCCCTACCGGATGTTCACCAGCCGCGCCGAATACCGCCTGCTGCTGCGCGAGGACAACGCCGATCTGCGCCTTACCGAGACCGGACGCCGCCTCGGCCTGGTGGGAGAGGAGCGGTGGCGGACCTTCTGCCGCAAGCGGGAGGCCATCGAGCGGGAGAGCGGGAGGCTGGCGCAGGTGCGCCTCGGCCCGCGGGAGATCTCGCCGGAGGATGCCCGGCAAACCCTGGGGGGGCCTCTCAGCAGGGAGCAGACCCTGCTCGAGCTGCTGCGCCGCCCCGGCGTGAGCTACGATACCCTGATGGCCCTGCCCGGCGCCGGCGCGCGGGTGGATGACCCGCAGGTGGCGGAGCAGGTGGAGATCCAGGCCAAGTACGCGGGATACATAGCCCGCCAGCAACAGGAGATCGAGCGCAGCCGGCGCTATGAGGAGACGCGGCTCCCCTCCTGGCTGGATTACCATGCGGTGCCCGGTCTCTCCGCCGAGGTGCGGCAGAAGCTGGCCGGCCAGCGGCCGGCTACGCTGGGTCAGGCGTCGCGCATCCCCGGCGTCACCCCGGCGGCCATCTCCCTGCTGCTGGTGCATCTGAAGCGCCGCCGGGCGGAGCGCAGGAGTGCCTGATCCGGAGCTTCGCGCGCGGCTCGACGCGGGCGCGGCGCAGCTGGGGGTGGCGCTGCCGGAAGAGGCGCAGGAGAAACTGATCGCCTACCTCCATCTGCTGCAGAGGTGGAACCGGGTCTACAACCTGACCGCGGTGCGGGATCCGGAGCAGATGGTGGGCCGTCACCTGCTGGACAGCCTCGCGGCAGCCCCCCTGCTGCAGGGCTCGCGGTTCATCGACGTGGGCAGTGGCGCCGGCCTGCCCGGCATCCCCCTGGCGCTGGCGCGGCCGGAGAGCAGCTGGGTGCTGTTGGACAGCAGCGCCAAGAGGTGCCGTTTCCTGATCCAGGCGGTGGCGGAGCTGGGGCTGACCGGCGTGGAGGTGGTGCACGGCCGGGTGGAGCGCTACCGGCCCGCCACGCCGTTCGACTGCGTGGTCACCCGCGCCTTCGCCGCCCTGGGAGAGACCGTCGGGCGCATCCGGCACCTGCTCGCGGAGCAGGGGTGCCTGGTGGCGTTGAAGGGGAGGGGTGTGGAGCGGGAGCTGGAGTCCCTGCCCCCCGGTTTCGCACTGCGGGAGCTGCGGCGGCTGGAGGTCCCGGCGACGAAAGGGGCGCGCTACGCGGCCGTGCTGGCGCCCTGTCCGGACCAGGCGCGCCGCTCGTAGCGCTCGATCTGCAGCTCGGTGAGACGGCGCATCTCCGCTCCCTCCGCCCAGGCCCGGTACCACTCCACGATCCACCGCAGCGTCTCGTGCAGGTCCAGCACCGGCGTGATCCCCAGCAGATCCCTTGACTTGGCGCAGTCCAGCTTCAGATAGTGGGCCTCGTGGGGGTGGTCGCCGCCGTCCAGCTCCCAGCGGGCCTGATCGCCCCACTCCCGGGTGAGGGTCTCGGTGATCCAGGATACCGGCCGGGCGCTGGACTCCTCGGGTCCGAAGTTCCAGGCCTCGGCATAGCGCGCCCCCTCCTCGTAGAGCCGTTGCGCCAGAACCAGGTATCCGGCCAGGGGCTCCAGCACATGCTGCCAGGGGCGGATGGCGTCGGGATTGCGGATCACCACCGTCTCCCCGGCGCCAATGGCCTGCATGATATCCGGGATCAGGCGATCCTCGGCCCAGTCCCCGCCGCCGATCACGTTGCCGGCGCGCGCGCTGGCCAGGGCCACGCCATGGCGCCCGAACTGTTGTTCCGGGAAGAAGGAGTCGCGGAACGCCGAGGTGACCAGCTCCGCGCACGCCTTGCTGTTGGAGTAGGGATCATGCCCCCCCAGGCGGTCCACCTCGCGGTAGCCCCACACCCACTCCCGGTTCTGGTAGCACTTGTCGCTGGTGATGTTGACCACCGCCCGGATCCCGCCGCACCGCCTCACCCCCTCCAGCAGGTTGACCGTACCCATCACGTTGCTGGCGTAGGTCTCCACCGGATCCCGGTAGGAGCGGCGCACCAGGGGCTGGGCCGCGAGGTGGAACACGATCTCCGGGCGGTGCTCCTCGAGCGCGGCGTGCAGGGAGTCGAACGAGCGGATGTCTCCGCGCAGATCCACCATGCCACTGGCCACCGACGCCACCTGGAACAGGGAGGGGCTGGTGGGGGGATCCAGGGCGTAGCCGGTCACCTCGGCGCCCAGGCGCTGCAGCCACAGGGCCAGCCAGCCCCCCTTGAATCCGGTGTGGCCGGTGAGGAAGACCCGCTTGCCGGCCCAGAACTCCCGCTGTCCGCTCACTGCTCTATCTGGTCACAGATGTGACGCGCCAGCGGCATGCTGCAGGTGAACAGGGGGGAGATGCCGTTCAGCAGGTGGATGGAGGAGTCGCCTCTCTCGATGATGAAGTCCTCCTCCAGGCGGTGAGTCTCGGTGTTGACCAGCTGCGGCTGGATCTCGGCGCGGCTCCAGTCGCGGTAGTCGTTGCGGTTGATCCCTTCCGCCAGCCTGGCGCCGGCAGCCACCAGCCGCGACCGGGCGCTGCCCTTCAGGCGGGCCGCGCAGAGCTTGCAGACTCCGCTCCCCCCCTGGAACATCTGCCCCAGGCTCAGGGCCAGTATGCTCGACATCTCGAACGGCTGGAACCCCTCCGCGCCGCGGTACTGTTCACGCCACAGGGCAGGTTTGATCGCCGGTCCCAGCCGGGCCCGGCCGTCGGCACCCAGCAGCAGCCGCACGCCGGGCCAGGGCCCCTGCAAGTAGTCCGCGGCTGCGCCAATGTGGGTGCGGTAGCTGCCGGGGACCCCGGCGGATTCCAGATATAGGTACTTGACCGGCAACAGCCGGTAGTTGGCGGCGGCCCCGAAGTCGCGGGCAATGCGGTCCGCGTTCAGACCGGCGCAGTTGACCACGTAGCCCGCCTGCACCGTGCCACGGGTGGTGATCAGATCCTCCCCGGCCCGCCCCAGGTAGCTGTCCTCATAGAGAAACCGGACGCCGGCATCGCGCGCGTCCTGCTCCATCCGGCGCGCCACGCCGCCGGGATCCACCACCGCAGAGGAGGGGAACAGCAACGCCTGCTGGTGGGTTCGGGCCCGCGGCTCCGCCTTTTCGGCCTCGCTGGCGTCCAGCCGACTGAATTCAATGCCATTACCCTCGGCGCGGCGCGCCAGCCGATCCAGAGCGGACAACTCGTCCCCATCCCTGGCCACCACCAGCTCGCCGCACCTGTTGACGGGAAGCCCCTTCTGCTCGCAGTAGCTGCTCAGCTCCTCGTTGCCTGCCCTGCAGAAGCGTCCCGCGAGGGTGTCGGAGGACCAGGCGAAACCCGCCTCCAGCACCCCGCTGTTCCGGCCGCTGGAGTGGCGGGCGCAGCCGCTCTCCTTGTCGATCACCACCACCGAGGCGGCGGGATGCCGCTGTTTCAGCTCCCGCGCTACGCAGATTCCGGTTACGCCCGCGCCAATCACCAGATAGTCTGTCTGCATGATCTGTACCCCTCCTCTCGATTTGCCGTTTGTCCGGAACCGCTCTCCCCCTTCTTGTCACACTGTTATCGGACAGAGGGGGGAGAGGTGTATGGCGTGCTAACCACCTTTGTTCTTCCTCTCTATCAGTTCGTGGATCACCGGGGTCAGAATCACCTCCATGGCAAACCCCATCTTGCCTCCCGGTACCACCAGGGTGTTGGGACGCGACATGAACGAGCCATCTATCATGTTGAGCAGGTAAGGAAAATCCACCCCCTTGGGGTAGCGGAAACGGATCACCACGAAGCTTTCGTCCGGCGTCGGAATGTCACGCGCGATGAACGGGTTGGAGGTGTCCACGGTGGGCACCCGCTGGAAGTTGATGTGGGTCCGGGAAAACTGCGGGGTGATGTAGTTCACATAGTCCGGCATGCGGCGCAGGATGGTCTCCACGATCACCTCCGGGGCGTAACCCCGCTGTCCATGGTCGCGGAAGATCTTCTGGATCCACTCCAGGTTGACGATGGGCACCACCCCCACCAACAGATCCACATGCTTGCTGACATCTATGTCGCCCGCCACCACGCCGCCATGGAGGCCCTCATAGAACAGCAGATCGGTGGTGCCGGGCTGAATCTCCTCCCAGGGGGTGAACTCGCCGGGCTTCTGGCCGTAGGGCTCCGCCTCCTCGTCCGAGTGCAGGTAGAAGCGGCGCTTGCAGCCGCCGGTCTCGCCATAGCTCCTGAAGGTCTCCTCCAGCTTCTCGAACAGGTTGGCCTCGGGGCCGAAGTGGCTGATGGTCTTGCCCCTGGCGGCATACTCCTTGATGGCCCGCTTCATCTCGGAGCGATCATATTTGTGGAAACTGTCTCCCTCGATCACCAATGGCTTGATCCCCTCGCGGCGAAAGATGTGCTCAAAGGCGTTCTTGACGGTGGTGGTGCCCGCCCCGGAGGAGCCGGTCACGGCAATGACTGGATGTGCTACGGACATGGTAACTCTCCCCGTTGATTGTCTGTTACGAGGGTGCCGGCCCCTGGCAGACAGCCTCAAACCCAATATCGAAAGGGCATATTCTATAGAATCGGGCGCCGCAAGTCGCGCAAAACCTGCCGGGTGACCCCAGGACAGAGTGGATGGCGGGGGGATCTGCCCTGGCAGGAAGGCCTCCCTGATCCGGCAAAAGCCGGCTATGGATCCGGCAGCGGCGGCGGCAGCTGCAGAAAAAAACCCTGTTCGGCGAGCGCTGCCACCACCTCATCGCGATCCACCCGCGCCAGCCTTCTTCCGGGCGGAAGCTCCAGATCCATGACATGCTCGCGCCGGCCCAGGGAGTCCAGCAGCCCCTCCGGCAGCCGCGAGAGGTCCGGTTCGCCATCCACCAAGGCCACATAGAGATAGGTCTCCGCCCTTCTGCTGCAGCGGTAGATGGCGCAGCGCGGCGGGTCCGCATCGGGAGGTTGCGGCATCCTACGACACTCGCTCGAACAGCAGATCCCAAACCCCGTGCCCGAGCCGCCGCCCGCGCAGCTCGAACTTGGTGGGTGGACGTCCCCCCCGATCCGGCAGGAAACGCCCCGGCCCGGTCCGGTTGCGCAGCCCGGGAGCGCCCTCGAGCAGCTCCATCATCTGCCAGGCATACTCCTCCCAGTCGGTGGCCAGGTGGAACCATCCGCCCGGAGCCAGCCCCTGCCGCACCAGCTGGATGAATCCAGGCTGCACCATGCGCCGCTTCCGGTGCCGCTTCTTGGGCCAGGGGTCGGGGAAGAACAGCTGCACCCCGCTCAGGGAGCTGCCGGGGATGTTGTGCTGCAGCACCTGCAGCGCATCGCCGCAGATCAGCCGCAGGTTGTCCAGCTCCGCCTCGTGGGCGGCGCGCAGCAGGCGGCCGATGCCGGGGCGGTGGACCTCGATCCCCAGATAGTCGGTCTCGGGATGGGCCCGCGCCATCTCCAGCAGCGAGGCCCCGTCCCCGAAGCCGATCTCCAGGACACGGGGCGCGCGGCGCCCAAAGATGGCCTCCAGATTGAGCGGCTGGTCACCGGTTTCGACGCCATACAGGGGCCAGAGGGTCTCCAGGGCGCGCCGCTGGGAGGGGGTGATGCGCCCCTCCCGTCTCACATAGCTGCGGACAGGCCGCCGGGGTGGCGACGCGGGGTGCTGCCCAGCCACCGGCACGGGATTCAGAAGAAGGTGCCGTCCAGCGGAGAGGAGGCGCTGGCGAAGCGCTTGCGCGGGATGCGCCCCGCCAGCCAGGCCTCGCGCCCCGCCTCCACCGCCTTGCGCATCGCCGCGGCCATCAGCACCGGGTTGCGGGCACCGGCAATGGCGGTATTCATCAATACCCCGTCACACCCCAGCTCCATGGCCACCGCGGCGTCCGAGGCGGTTCCCACCCCGGCGTCCACCAGCACCGGCACCTCCAGCTCCTCCACGATGGAGAGGATGTTATAGGGGTTGCGGATCCCGAGCCCGGAGCCGATGGGGGCCGCCAGCGGCATTACCGCCACGCACCCCATCTCCGCGAAGCGGCGCGCCACGATCAGGTCGTCGTTGGTATATACCATCACCTTGAAACCCTCCGCGATCAGGGTCTCCGCAGCCTCCAGAGTCTGCAGCACATCGGGGAACAGGGTCTTTTCGTCCCCCAGCACCTCCAGCTTCACCAGATCGTGACCATCCAGCAGTTCGCGCGCCAGGCGGCAGGTGCGCACCGCGTCCGCGGCGCTGTAGCAGCCGGCGGTGTTGGGCAGGATGGTGTATTGGTCCGGCGGCAGGGCGTCGAGCAGGTTGGGCTTGTCCGGATCCTGTCCGATGTTGGAGCGGCGAATGGCGACGGTGACGATCTCGGCACCGCTGGCCTCGGTGGCCCGCCGGGTCTCCTCCAGATCGCGGTACTTGCCGGTACCCACCAGCAGGCGGGAGCGGTACTCCCGGCCGGCGATGATAAGGGGTTTATCTGCAGGGGGGATGTTCGACATAGGGCTGTTCCGATAGTGCAACAGGCCGACATTATATATTGGGATCTCTCCCAAAATCGAGGGGACAGAGGGTAAATCGCCTGTAACTATTCAGCATGATATTGAAACAGGCCGGTAACTGTTCAGATCGCCCCTGAAATTGGTCAGTTCAAGGCGAAAAATGGTAGTTTACGAGCGTAAATGACCATTTTTTCAACGCCGAAATGGCGGATTTCAGGGGTGAGCTGAATAGTTACAATCGCCTCATCTGCGATCCGGTAACAAAAGCGGCCTGCCGGGGAACCAGTACTCTTTCAAGGTAATATATAAGGATGGTCTTCCTCAAATCATATGGGTGAAGTGGTAAATCATCCTTGACAGGCAGAATGCGCGCCAGAAAATGGTCGGCAGAAGGGGATTGGAGAGACTTTGGGATAGCCGCACCAGTTGCAATTGGCGCAGGTGGTGGATATTCCGCCACTCCCCGGCCAGCCGGCCCCAATCCCCTTCTGGTTAACGATTATGTGGCGTGCATTCTGCCTGTCAAGGATGGAGCCGCTACGCGGTGATTTACCATTTCACCCATATTGAGGAAGACCCAATCCGGATTCAGCGCCCCTACTGGATCCTAACTTAATTACTTTGAAAGAGCACTAGCCGCCCTGCTCCTGAACCAGCTCCGGCTCGCTGAAGAAGGTGTCATGGTTTGCAAGGCAGTAGCTGAGCCACTCCTGCAGCAGATGGTTCAGCTGGCGCTTTTCGTCCCGGTGCCGCATCTGCGGGTTGGGATAGTGGTAGCGCCCCTCGAAGCGGTGCTGGCCCTGGTAGGAGAGCACCTCCGCCACCTGGGCATCGTGATAGATCCGCACCTTCATGGTCATATCCGCCAGATAGGGGAGCTGCTGGCGGAACGAGTGGCGGATGGCAATGGTGGTGGTATAGCGGCTGCACTCCTGTACGGAAACCGAAAGCGACATCTTGTCGTTGCATATGTCGATCTGCGGGGTTGCCAGATCGATGAGATCGGGAAACAGCCGCAGCAGATTGCGGTAGTTGTTCTCGAAAACCCACATTGGAGACGGCTGCCGGTAGTCTGGCTGGTGTCGTTGATGCATGTCTGCTCGCCACGGTTTTGTTTCAGTTAATGAGAATATCGACAACTGTCGGCAGGTTCTCCACCCCTTTTGCATGGCCTGGTACTCCGTCAAGGTGATAAATCAGGATTCAGCGCCCCTGTGGTGCTGCACTCCCCTGAATCGGTTACGGCCGGTCCTGCGGTCGAGCGCCTGGCAGCCGACCGCTTCCTGACCGGCTGCACCCTGATTTATTACCCTGAAAGAGCATTAGTGCGGTATATTACCCGGCAACCAAATATTTCGCCCTCAGGCGCCCTGTCCACGCCGGTGGCAAGCCATCCATACACCGCTGTAGTCATTCTACAGCAAGTGTTGGTAATGTAGTCCAGCAGTGCGGACGGGGCGGCTGAGGGCGAAATATTCGGTTGCCAGGAACGGAGTTTGGGGATCGGAATCAGCTCCAAAGCAACAACCTGTGCTTCGCCGGCGCTCGGAGGCAAAGGCCAGACCATACCGGATGGATCGATTTGACGTGATTGCCGACTATCTGAAAACCCTCCTCCAGTATCTGCTGCCACACCACCCCTTGTCACGACTGGTGGGGCTGGTGGCGCGCTGCCGTCTACCGCTGGTAAAGAACCTGCTCATCGACGGGTTCAGGCATCTGTACCGGATCGACATGGAGCCGGCGGAAAATCCCGACCCCCATGGATATCCGGATTTCAACAGCTTCTTCACCCGCGCGCTGCGTCCGCAGGCCCGCCCGCTGGCCGCGGCCAGGGAGGCGATCATATCGCCGGTGGACGGATGCATTAGCCAGGCGGGAACGTGCCACGACGGCCGGCTTTTGCAGGCCAAAGGGCGCTACTACACCCTGACACAGCTACTGGGAAGCTCCCGCCGGGCGGCCATGTTTGACGGCGGGAGTTACGCCACCATATATCTCTCCCCCCGCGACTATCACCGCATCCATATGCCGCTGGCGGGCCGGTTGCTGGAGATGACGCATATTCCGGGGCGCCTGTTCAGCGTCAGCCCCTCGGCCACCCGCGTGATACCCGGCCTGTTCGCCAGGAACGAGCGTGTGGTGTGTCTGTTCGAAAGCGCTGCGGGCCCCATGGCGCTGATTCTGGTGGGGGCCATCTTCGTGGCCAGTATCGAAACCCGGTGGGCAGGTGTGGTAACCTCTCCTTCGAACCGGGCAGCGAGCAGCAAGGACTATCGTGGTGATCCGGAGGCGCCCCGGTTCGAGAGGGGTGCCGAGATGGGGCGTTTCAACATGGGTTCCACGGTAATCCTGCTGTTTGGGCCAGACCGGGTGGCGTGGGGGGGGAGATGCCGGGAGGGGAAGAGGGTACAGATGGGGCAACAGCTAGGGGTTTTGTTGCGTGAACCCACGACCTCTGCGGAAAATGAGGAGTGATAGGTTGCGCTTTTGGATATACTAACGTATACAGGAGGATATCAGAGGCCGGGTGGTTTCACCGCCCCAGGCAGCTGGTGGCAAGGAAGGGAACGCTGTTGTGCAAAATTGGGTTTGAGACTGATTTTTTTCAATAGTTCGAGGTAATAAGTGATGAATTGCAAAGGAAATACTATCAAACTGGCTACCGTTGCCGTAGTGCTGGGACTGATGGCAGGTTGTGCTCATAACAAGGTTCCGGAAGGGGCGACGGCAGATGATGTAGCCAAGGCGCAGGCGGCCGCCGAGGCGGCCATGGCCGCCGCGCGCAAGGCGCAAAACAGCGCCGCGGCCGCGGAGCGCACCGCAAACGCGGCGATGAACGCGGCGCAGGATGCCAAGCGCGCTGCCGACGCCTGCAGCGAACGTTGTGGCAGGATGACCGAGAAAGTAATGGCCAAATAAGGTCTGTGCGGCTTTACTACCAGAGGTCCGGGGGCACTGCCTTCGGACCTTTTTCTTTTTCTGCCTCCACCCTCCCTATAGGAAGGGGTATGCCGAGACGCTGACGGGCTATCTCCTCCACCCTGTCCCAGTCCGGGTCCATCCGGATATCTCCGCGAACCATGGTTATCGCCTCCACCACCGGGGTGAGGTTGAAAGCGGTGTCCGGATCCTTCGCTTTCTCCTCCAGGAGCGGGTGCGCCTCCAGAAACAGGGTTCCGTTCAGCCAGCCCGCCTTGTGGGGCAGATCGATGATGCGCACCGGCGTGCCGACCGGAACCTGCTGGAAGAGCGTTTCAATATCTTCCGGATAGAGCCTTATGCAGCCATGGCTGACCCGCATGCCGACACCATAGGGTCTGTTGGTTCCGTGGATTAGATAACCCGGCAGACCAAGGCGCAGGGCAAACCGGCCAAGCGGATTGTCCGGCCCGGGTTTTACCACCCGGGGCAGCTCTATACCCTTCTGCGCGTACTCCTCGCGAATGGACTCCGGCGGTGTCCAGCTGGGGTCGCGCGCCTTCTGGATAATACGGGTCCGGCCAAGGGGGGTCTCCCACCCCTCCCTTCCGATACCGATGGGATGGGTGATAACCCGTTGCTCTCCCGGGGGGAAATAGTACAGGCGCAGTTCGGCCAGATTGATGATTATCCCCTCCCTGGGCGGCGGTGGCAGTATGAAGCGGGTGGGGATGACCACACGCGTCCCCTCCCCCGGTAACCACGGGTCAACCCCCGGGTTGGCCGCCAGCATCTCCCGGTAGCCAACGTCATATTTGCGAGCAAAATCCGAGAAGGTGTCCTCGTAGCGGGCGGTCACCACTTTCGTCTCGCCC
>WFXP01000126.1 GCA_015490535.1 Gammaproteobacteria bacterium | reverse complement strand
GGGGGAGGAGTGCAGCCCGCAAGGGGGGTGCGACAGCTTGCTGATGTGGCGGAGCAGATGCTGGGCAGCCGGCTGGTTACTCCCCAGACAGGCAAGGGGGGACTGCCGGTGGAGACGGTGCTCATCGAGCAGAGCGTGCCGGTGCTGCGCGAACTCTATCTCGCCGTGCTGGTGGACCGGGCCCGGGATCGGGTCACCTTCGTGGCCTCCGATGCCGGCGGAAAGGATATCGAGGAGGTGGCGCGGGAGACTCCGGAGAGGATAACCACGGTAGCCATCGATCCGGTGGTGGGTCTGCAGCCCTACCAGTGCCGCAGGGTGGGCTTCTTCCTGCGGCTCGAGGGTGAGCAGATGAAGCAGCTGGGGCGCATCATGACCGGGCTGTTCAGGCTGTTCCGGGACAAGGATGCAAGCCTGCTGGAGATCAACCCGCTGGCGGTGGACGGCGACAGCAACCTCATGGCACTGGATGCCAAGATGAACCTGGATGACAATGCACTGTTCCGGCAGCCGGAGCTGGCGCAGTTGCAGGATCCCGGCCAGGAGGATCCCAGGGAGCTGGAGGCGCGCCGCTTCGGGCTCAACTACGTCTCCCTGG
This sequence comes from Gammaproteobacteria bacterium, assembly GCA_015490535.1. GTDB lineage: Bacteria > Pseudomonadota > Gammaproteobacteria > Thiohalospirales > Thiohalospiraceae > DRMK01. The sequence goes on along the minus strand of WFXP01000126.1, from coordinate 5,674 downwards.
ATGGCAGCATCGGCTGCATGGTGAACGGCGCCGGCCTGGCCATGGCCACCATGGATCTGATCAAGCTGGCGGGGGGGGAGCCGGCCAACTTTCTGGATGTGGGAGGAGGGACCACCGCCGAGAAGGTGGCCGAGGCGTTCAAGCTGCTGCTCTCGGACAGCAAGGTGAAGGCGATTCTGGTCAACATATTCGGCGGCATCGTGCGCTGCGACCTGATTGCCGAGGGGGTCATAGCCGCGGTTCGCGAGGTGGGGGTGGAGCTTCCCGTGGTGGTGCGCCTGGAGGGCACCAACGCGGAGCAGGGGCGGATGATGCTGCAGCAGAGCGGCCTCTCCCTGATCGCCGCCGAGGGGCTGACCGATGCCGCCCGCCGGGTGGTGCAGGCGGCCGGAGGGCGGCTCTGATGTCCATTCTGATCGACAAAAACACCCGGGTCATCTGCCAGGGGTTCACCGGCAAACAGGGTACCTTCCACTCCCGGCAGGCGCTCGCCTACGGCACCAGGCTGGTGGGCGGGGTAACCCCGGGCAAGGGTGGTCAGGAGCACCTGGGTCTGCCGGTATTCAACACGGTGCGCGAGGCGGTGCGGGAGACCGGCGCTGACGCCAGCATGATCTACGTTCCGGCCCCGTTCGCCACGGATGCCATCCTGGAGGCGGCGGATGCGGGGATCCGCGTCATCGTCTGCATCACCGAGGGGATCCCGGTGCTGGACATGGTGAACGTCAAGGCCGCCCTGGCCGGCAGCGGCGCGCGCCTGATCGGCCCCAACTGCCCCGGTATCATCACCCCCGGCGAGTGCAAGATCGGCATCATGCCCGGCAACATCCACAAAAAGGGGTGCATCGGCATCGTATCGCGCTCCGGCACCCTTACCTATGAGGCGGTGTGGCAGACCACCCGGTGCGGGCTCGGACAGAGCACCTGCATCGGGATCGGGGGCGATCCGGTGCAGGGGATGAGCTTCATAGAGTGCCTGGAGCTGTTCCGGGAGGACCGCCAGACCAAGGGGATCATCCTGGTGGGCGAGATCGGCGGCACCGCGGAGGAGGAGGCCGCCGAGTACATCAAGTCCAACATCCGCAAGCCGGTGGTGGCCTACATCGCGGGGATCACCGCCCCGCCCGGCAAGCGCATGGGGCACGCCGGCGCCATCGTCACCGGCGGCAAGGGGCGCGCCCGCGACAAGTTTGCCGCGCTGCAGGCGGCCGACGTGGCCATCGTACGTTCCCCGGCGGAGATGGGCGCCCGGATGCAGGAGTTCTTCAGTGGCTGAACTGAGGATCGCCATGGCCCAGCTCAACCCCCTGGTGGGGGATGTGCCGGGCAACACAGACATGGTGATAGAGGCCGCGCGGAGCGCCCGGGAGATGGGGGCGGACGCCATCCTGTTTCCCGAGCTGATGCTGTGCGGCTATCCCCCCGAGGATCTGCTGCTACGCCCCGGACTCGAGCTGCGGGTGCTGCATGGCCTGGAGCGGATCAAGCGGGCGGTGCGCGGCATAGACGTGATCGTGGGCTACCCGCGGCGCGCCACCGGAGGGTTGTACAACGCCGCCTCCCTGCTGCGGGATGGCAGGGTAATCGCCACCTACCACAAGCAGCATCTGCCCAACTACAGCGTGTTCGACGAAAAGCGCTATTTCAAGCCCGGGGGCGCCAGCTGCGTGGTGGAGATCAAGGGGGTGCCGGTGGCGCTGGTGATCTGCGAGGATGTCTGGCTGCCGCAGCCGCTGCAGCAGGCGCGCGACGCGGGCGCCCGTCTGGTGCTGGTGCTGAACGCCTCCCCCTACCGCATCGGCAAGGGGAGTGAGCGCGAGGAGGTGCTGCGCCAGCGCGCTGTTGAGAACGGCCTGCCTCTAGTCTATCTGAACATGGTGGGAGGGCAGGACGAGCTGGTGTTCGACGGGGAGTCGCTGGTGATGGACTCCTCCGGTGAGGTGGTGCAGCGGGCCCCGGCCTTCACCACCGGCGTCTACGAGGCGCGCTTCAGCTGCGGCGCGGCGGGGGTGGTGCCGCGGCCGGGAACCATCGCGCCGCTGCTGGGGGAGGAGGAGAGCGTATATCGGGCGCTGGTGCTGGGGGTGCGCGACTATGTGGAGAAGAACGGCTTCCCGGGGGTGGTCATCGGGCTCTCGGGAGGGATCGACTCGGCGCTGACCCTGGCGGTGGCGGTGGATGCCCTGGGGGCGGAGCGGGTGGAGGCGGTGATGATGCCCTCCCGCTACACCCGGGAGATCAGCCTGGAGGATGCCCGCCGGCAGGCGCACTCCCTGGGGGTGGAGTACCGGGTGATACCCATCGAGAAGGCGTACCGGGTCTTTCTGGAGATCCTGGCGGAGGAGTTCCCCGGCCGGGAGCCGGACACCACCGAGGAGAACATCCAGGCGCGCTGCCGCGGGGTGATCCTGATGGCCATCTCCAACAAGAGCCGCAGAATGGTGCTGACCACCGGCAACAAGAGCGAGATGGCGGTGGGTTACGCCACCCTGTACGGGGACATGGCGGGCGGTTTTGACGTGCTCAAGGATGTTCCCAAGACCCTGGTGTACCGGCTGGCCCGCTACCGCAACAGTATCGGCGGCGTGATTCCGGAGCGGGTCATCGAGCGGGCCCCGTCCGCCGAGCTGGCGCCGGAGCAGCAGGACTCCGACACCCTGCCGCCCTATCCGGTGCTGGATGGCATCCTGGAGCTCTATGTGGAGCAGGACAGATGCGTGGAGGATATCATTGCCGCCGGTTACGATAAGGAGACGGTGGTACGGGTGGTGCATATGGTGGATCGCAACGAGTACAAACGCCGTCAGGCGCCACCGGGGGTGAGGGTGACCGGACGCGCCTTCGGCAGGGACCGGCGCTATCCCATCACCTCCGGTTACGGCAGGGCATCGGGCCACCCTGTTGATTACTCTCAAGAATCCAGATAGGCTGCCGATAACGTAACAAGACAACTGACGGCAAAGCCTTACTCAGCGGGTGTCGGGACGGTCAGCGGCAAGGCGCTGCGGCGTCATGGTACCCCCGGGGCAAGCCGATGCAACACCGCAGATGTTGCCCAGACATCCGCTGGCATAGAATCCCACCTCGTGTCCCGGCTCGGCGTCGCGACCCTTGGCAAGGGCTACCAAATGGGATCGCGGACGCAAGGACGGGTTTTCCCTGTATGTTGCATTTGTCGTGACGAGATCCCCGGCACAATGTCAGGCGACAAGATGGAACTTCATGGTACACACAACAAGAAGCATTTTATTTGTCACCATTGCCGTACTTTTATCCTTGGTTGTTTTCAGCAATGATCAGGAGACTGTAACGGAAGAAGAGACCCTTGATCCGTCCTCGATAAGAAACGGCGATTTGGTGTTCAGGCTGGGTCGCGGAATATTCAGTAATTTTTTCAAAGATATCGGAGATACCAGTTCGCCCTTCTCACATGTTGGCATTGCATATATCGAAAACAACAGCATATTTGTCATACATACTGAGGCAAGCGAACTCACAGGAGTTGGGGTTGCGAAAAAGGAGAGGTTGTCAGAATTTATCGGTGCCGACAATGCAAAGAGGTACCAGTTCTTCCGCGTTGCAGGGCCGGATGACTTCAGTATGGACATTGTACTGCGCACCGCTTTGAAATATGTATCTGATCAAGTTCCTTTTGATACCGGCTTTGACCTGACGGATAGTGACAGACTCTACTGCTCTGAGCTTGTTTATAAGGCATACAAGGCCGCTGGTGTGAGCCTTGTAGAGGAGCCGGCTATCATTCAGATTTCAGGCTACGAAGGAGGAAGAAAAATTGAGGCAATAACCATTGGACAACTTGTGAATTCATCTATCATCAAACCAATCCACCATAGCAGGAGACTACAATGAAGAGAGCAGTATTGATTGTTTTACTGGCGTTTGCGGGTTTGTCCGTAACAGCTTGCAGTTCGTCTGAATCGCCGTCGGATGTTGTTAAGAAATTCTGGGGATATGTGGAGAAAGGGGAAACTGGAGCTGCTTACGAGCATCTCACCAGTAATGCCAGAATGTTCATTGAAGGATTTGGTGGTGGAAGGGGTGGTCTGTCAGATCAGACAAAAAAGATACAGGAACAAGGAGGAATCAAATCCATGGAGGTGAAGAGCGAAGAGATTACGGGAGATACGGCGGTCGTGAAGTTGATGCTGAGTTACGGAAATGGCGAAACAGATGAAGAGCTATTTAAGCTTGCAAAGGAAGAGGGAGAGTGGAAAATTGATATATCCAAATAGAGTCAATTTGCAGCTTCCATGAAAGCGCAGTGGCCCTGACAAAGTCGGGATCCATCGGTATCAAGGTCAACGATACCGCGATACTCCGTACTGGCATGGAGCGGATGCAGCCGTCAGAAAAGTGGTTGGCTGCGAGATGTGTGATAGCGGGACTAGCGGTGCTTATCCAGCGAGCGCATCTAAGCAGCCAACCGCATTCCGGCTAACCTGAGAGAAGTGCCCCAGACCAGTCGATATTGACAATACCGTGCCGTGCTCCTTGGAGAGGACATGCAATTTACTGTAGAAGTATGCCTTGCCTTGCATGGTGTGGGGCTTCGCGCCCCAAGTTGCCACCCTCACGGAGCGCCGGGCGTATCGATTGTCCTGGTTAAAAGCGTTGCGCGCTGAGCGGATCGAAATTGCCCGGATTGTTCTCCATCGTGGGTGATAGCGTTGCTCTTTGTTGCTCCGCTTTTTCTTGCCGGTGAGGCGCAGCGATAATTTATCAACCAACAGAGGAGAAACATCATGAGTGAAGCAGTGGTACAGGACAATCCCAAGGCAGAGAAAACGGCAAAATGGGTTTATATTCTCTACTTGATCGGCCTTTTTACCGGCGGGGCGCCCGGCATTATCGGCGTTATAATGGCGTATATCAATAGAGGGGATGCTCCAGAGTGGCTGAAAAGCCACTACCAGTTCCAGATCAGGACGTTCTGGATTGGTGGTCTTTATCTGTTTATTGGGGTGATACTTGTTTTCTTTATCATCGGATACTTTGTGATACTGTTCTGGGTATTCTGGCTTATTGTCCGGTGTGTCAAGGGCATGAAGGCACTTGACCGAAAGGTGGCACACCCGAATCCGAAAGGCTGGTTGTTCTAGAATAACACGCAACGAGGCGGATTATTCCGGTTTTTCAGTATTTCGTGTAGAACAGAGCTGGTCGCCACCATGTGGCGGCTATGCTCTTCGCAATATCTTTCTGGCCAGCAGCATCATGTTCGATAAGAGGGGTTGGGGGTGCTGAAGGTCATGTAAGTTTATAAGCCATTGATTAGGCGAGATGTGGTGTGTCGTAAGCTGGGAGCCTCCCAACCTCTCATGTGAGCACTATTGCGGGTCGGGGAGGCCCCGGAAGCAACGGGTAGCGGGACTCCGTAAAACATCCGCAATTCCATGCCAAATGACGCAGAATCTGTGGCTTGTTGCAACCGCGCCCAGTTTTTCGGAGTCGAGATTGATCTCGGAGAACAGCCCCTGGAAGCTGCTGGAGAAGGATTCGTTCTCGATGAACTTGAAACCCTCCTGCAGGGTATGCAGCAGCTCGTCGCTCTGGGTGCGCGCCATCTCTGCGATACTGCTCCAGAGGTATTCGGGCTTGATGATGTAAAGCACCTTGCGGCGCATCACCTTCTCGAACTCCTCGATGTCCTCCG
>WFXP01000125.1 GCA_015490535.1 Gammaproteobacteria bacterium | reverse complement strand
GATCTGGAGACCCTCTGGCTGGAAGGAGGTAGGTGAACATTCTGCACCTGATAAGCTCCGGCGGGATGTACGGTGCCGAGCGGGTGGTACTGGATCTGGCCTGCTACTCGGTTTCCCGTGGGGTCCGGGCGCGGGTGGGGGTCATCGAAAGCCCCGGGGCGGAGATGCTGCTGCGGGCGCTGCGGGAGAAAGGTGTGGAGAGTGAACTGATCCAGGTGGGGCGGACCGGCCTCCCGGGGGTCGTGGGGAGCCTGCGCAGGCGGATCCGGGAGCATGGCGTGGAGCTGGTTCACAGTCATGGCTATCGCAGCGATGTCCTGGCGGCGCTGCTTACCCTTGGCAGCCCGGTGCTCCGTGTCGCAACCTGTCACGCCTGGTGCAGCGACAGTCTCAGGCTGCATCTCTATGAACTGATAGACAAGTGGACGTTGCGGCTGTTTCACCACGTGGTGGTGGTCTCGCCTCAGCTATACGATGAGGTATCCCGTGCCGGCGTGGAGCGGAGCCGGATCACGCTGGTGCACAACGGGGTGGAGATGGATCCCGGCGGCGCAGCGGGAGAGGGGGCGTCGCTGCGGGAGAGATATGGGGTGGAGGAGGGCAACCGGCTTCTGCTCCGCGTGGGGCGACTGGATCGCAACAAGGGCAATGAGATCCTGCTGGAGGCATTTGCCAGAAGCTTCCGCGGACAGGGGGTAAACCTGATGTTCGTGGGGGAGGGTGAGGATCTGGGCAGGTTGCGGAGGCTGGCCGCCGATCTGGGGGTCGGTGGCCAGGTGATCTTCACCGGCTATCAACGCAACGTGGGCCGGTTTCTCCAGGAGGCTGATCTGGTGGTCATAAGCTCCTATTCCGAAGGGTTGCCGCTGGTATTGCTGGAGGGCATAGCCCTCGGCAAGCCGATTGTGTCCACTGCGGTGGGTGCCATCGGCGACGTCATCGAGCACCGCGGAGAGGGGTGGCTGGTGCCACCTGGCGATGTGACGGCCCTGGCCCACGGCATGAGGGTGCTGGTCAGCGATACCCGCCTAGCCGATCGGCTGGGTGCAGCGGGGCAACGGCGCTATCTGGAGAATCATACCGTGTCCTCCATGGGGCGTCGCTATCACGCCATATACCGTAGTCTGCTGCAGCGGGGCGGAGCGCCGTGAAGCGGGGAGGGCTCAGGGTGGGGCTGCTGCTGGATGATATCCGGGTTTGCGCCTGGGTCTACCGTATGGTGGAGCGGATCGAGAGCAGCGACTACGCCTCCATCGAGCTGCTGGTGCTGAACGGGGCCGCCGCGTCACCCTCCGGGTCGGTTCTCGAGCGGATGGGCAGGAGGGTGAGGAACCTCGTCCCTTTCGTTGCCACCAAGCTGCTGGACATGGCGGAAGAGAGGTTGGTAAACCGTGGTTCGTTCCTGCCGGACGCCTTTGCGCAGCGGGATCTCTCCCGGCTGCTGCCCAAGGTGGCGTTGCTGGAGGTGGTCCCGATCCGGAAGCAGGTGTCTGACTACTTTTCGGAGCGGGATCTGGAGGCGATCCGGGGTTACGGGCTGGACGTGCTGATCCGCATCGGCTTCAGGATTCTGCGCGGCGGCATCCTGCATGGCGCGAGGTATGGGGTATGGTCCTACCACCATGGTGACAACATGGTGAATCGGGGCGGACCGGCCGGTTACTGGGAGGCCATGGAGAGGTGGCCCACCACCGGATCCATGCTGCAGATCCTGTCGGAGGAGATGGACAACGGCACCGTACTGTACCGCTCCTGGTCCTGCACCCAGGAAACCCTTGCCGACAACCGCAACAATCTCTACTGGAAGACCCTCTCCTTCATCCCGCGCAAGCTGGAGCAGTTGCACCGGGAGGGGTATGATGCCCTCATGCGGCAGGCGCAGGCTCTCACCCCCGAGCGGCAGCTCTACTCCCGGCGTCTCTACCGGGTGCCCACCAGGGGCGAGCGCACCCGGTTGATCGGTGCCAGGGTCAGGGAGAGAGTGCGCCAGAAATATGCCAACAAGCTCTATTTCGACCAGTGGTTTCTGCTCTACCATCTGGGCGAGCGCGGTCACGACTCCATGTGGCGTTACCGCAGGCTGCTGCCCCCCAAGGATCGCTTCTGGGCCGACCCGCACGTGGTTTACCGGGAGGGTAGATACTACCTGTTCATCGAGGAGTTTCTGTTTGCAGAGCAGCGTGGCCATATCTCGGTGATGGAGATGGATGAGCAGGGGCGCCATGGCGAGCCGGTTCCCATCCTGGAGCGACCCTACCATCTCTCCTATCCATTCGTGTTCGAGTATCAGGGACACTACTACATGGTGCCCGAGAGCGCGGAGAACCGCACCGTGGATCTCTATCGCTGCGTGGAGTTTCCGCACCGTTGGGAGCAGTGCGGCACCCTGCTTGATGGGGTACATGCGGTGGACGCCACCCTCCACCCCCACGGCGGGCGCTGGTGGATGTTCGTCAACATGGTGGAGAACAGGGGAGCCTCCTCCTGCGACGAGCTGTTCCTGTTTCATGCCGATACCCCCCTCGGGAACGACTGGACGCCCCATCCGTTGAATCCGGTGATCTCAGACGCGAGGCGGGCGCGACCGGCAGGCAGGATTTTCACCGAGAACGGAAGGATCTACCGCCCCTCGCAAAACTGCTCGGTGCGCTACGGGTACGGATTCAACATCAACCGCATCCTGCATCTGGACGAGAGGGAGTACCGGGAGGAGCTGGTGAGCACGGCGACACCCGAGTGGGAACCCGGTCTGCTGGCAACCCATACCTATAGCCGGGCGCACCGCCTGACCGTGATAGATGCCCAGCGCAGGGCAGTGAAGGAGGGAGTTCCGGGATGGCTGGCAAGGGACTGATCCCCATACTGATGTATCATGGCATCCATGACCGGCCGGGGGAGGGGGGCAGTTTCGAGCCGGTATACAGCATTACCCGCAGGGAGTTTGGCGCGCAGCTGCAGTGGCTGGCCGACAACGGTTACCGCACCGCCACCTGCCGCCAGATGGAAGATCTCGCGGCGGATGGCAAACATGTGATCATAACCTTTGACGACGGCGATCTCTCCAACCGCACCGTATCGCTCGAAATGCTGCAGCGCCACTCCATGTGTGCCGAGTACTTCATCACCAGCGACTGGATCGGCACCCCCGGTTACATGAGCGCCACCCAGTTGATGGAGCTGGAGGGTGCCGGAATGTCTGTCCAGTCCCACGCCCGGAGCCACCGGTTTCTCAGCGAGCTGGACGATCAGGAGATACGGGAGGAGCTGGCGGGCAGCAAGCGGACCCTGGAGCGGATTCTGGGGCGACCGGTGACCGGTCTCGCGCTGCCGGGGGGCAGGGGGGATCGGCGGGTAGTGCGGGTGGCGCGGGAGGT
>WFXP01000124.1 GCA_015490535.1 Gammaproteobacteria bacterium | reverse complement strand
CAATTGGCGCAGCTGGTGGATATCCGGCGTGCATTCCGCCTGTCAAGGACGGAGCCGCTACGCGGTGATTTACCATTTTACCCATACGGTTTGAGGGAGACCCAATCAGGATATCCCTCCAACTGAATCCCGATTCATTACCTGGAAAGAGTGCCAGTTGCCAAGCGGAAGTGATTGGTCGGGGCGAGAGGATTTGAACCTCCGACCACCTGCACCCCATGCAGGTGCGCTACCAGGCTGCGCTACGCCCCGATGTCAGAACCGGATGGATGTTGACCCCCCCGCACCGCCCCGCCGGCCGATCCGGGGAGCGTATGATACCCCACCTGGCCGGTGGAGAACAGCCGTCGGCAGGTATTACGATTTGAGAATCGCCAGCACCTCTTCCAGCTCGCTCCGGAGCTGGCGTACCAGATGCCTCTTGAAGGCGCTGCTGTCGTCGTCCTGCTGGCCGGAGAGCCGCTGCCGTGCCCCCCCGATAGTGAAGCCATCCTCATAGAGCAGGGTTCTGATCTGACGAATCATCAGCACATCCTGATGCTGGTAGTAGCGCCGGTTGCCACGCCGCTTGACCGGCTTGAGCTGCGGAAACTCCTGCTCCCAGTAACGCAGGACGTGCGGCTTGACCGCGCACAGCTCCGCCACCTCGCCGATGGTAAAGTAGCGCTTGGCCGGAATGGGAGGCAGCTCGTTGTTGTTACTCGGTTCCAGCATAGGTCTCGACCTTGGCCTTCAGTTTGTGACCGGGACGGAACACCACCACCCGCCGCGCCGTGATGGGGATCTCCTCGCCGGTCTTGGGGTTGCGCCCGGGACGCTCCCGCTTCTCGCGCAGGTCGAAGTTGCCGAAACCGGACAGCTTCACCTGGTGCCCCTGCTCCAGAGCGCAACGAATCTCCTCGAAAAACATCTCGACGACCTCTTTGGCCTCCCGCTTGTTCAGGCCCAACTCCTCATACAGATGCTCCGCAATTGCAGCTTTCGTCAATGCCATGATTATTCTCTCAGTGTACCCCCAAGATTCCGCGCTACCGCATCCACCACGCGCTGGATGAGACTATCGACCTCTTCGTCCTCAAGAGTGCGTGAATAATGCTGCAAGGTCAACCCCAATGCAAGGCTTTTGCGACCAGAATCAACACCTTTGCCTTGATATGTATCAAATAATCGAATCTCCTGCAACAGTTCCGAACCGATGTTGCGAATACAGTCCAGAACCTCCGCCGCCGGAACCTCCTCGTCGACCACGATGGCCAGGTCGCGGCGTATCGCCGGGTATCGGGAGATCTCCCGAAAACCGGGAACCGGATGCTCCAGGAGGGGTGCCAGCCGCAGCTCGAACAGGACCACCCGGCGTGACAGATCCAGCCTTCGCTGCAGCGCAGGGTGCAGCACTCCCAGCCAGCCGACGGCCTCCCCGCGCAGCTGGATGGCGGCGCTCTGTCCCGGATGCAGCGCCGGGTGTTCCCGGGCCTGGAAACGCAGCTGCAATCCCCCCGCGAGGGCCTCCACGTCCCCCTTGAGATCGAAAAGGTCCACATCGCGCCGCTCCCCGCCCCACTGCTCCGGAAGCGACGCTCCGCAGGCCACCCCCGCCAGCATCTGCTCCTGCTGCACCTCGCCGCCACTGCGGATGAAGCGCAGGCCGGTCTCGAACAGCCGCACCCTCCCCTGCTGCCGGTTGAGGTTGTAGGCCAGCGCGGGCAGCAGCCCGGCCCAGAGGGTGGTGCGCATCACCGCCATGTCGGACGATATGGGGTTGGCCAGCGCCACCGCCTCGCGCTCCGGATCGAGCATCCGCTGAATCCCCGGATCCACGAAGCTGTAGGTGATCGCCTCCTGGTAGTCGCGCTGGACGAGGGCGCAGCGCAGCTGCTGCAGAGGCCGCCGGGACTCGCGCCGGGCGCGCATGGCCAGCGCGGCCACCGGCCTGATGCCGGGCAGCTCCCCGTAACCGTGGATGCGCGCCAGCTCCTCGATGAGATCCGCCTCGATGGCGATGTCGAAACGGTAACCAGGAGGTGTCACCCTCCACCCCTCGTCCAGCGACTGCACCTCCATCCCCAGACGGGTCAGGATCTCCCGGACCTCCCCGTCGGGGATCGCGCTCCCCAGCACCCGGGAGATCCGGGTGCGGCGCAGCCGGATGGCGGGAGCGGTGGGCAGCCGATCCGCATCGGTGACATCCACCACCGGCCCGGGGTCGCCGCCGGCGATCTCCAGGAGCAGCGCCGTGGCCCGCTCCATGGCCTCCGCCTGCAGTCCGGGATCCACCCCCCGCTCGAAGCGCTGGGAGGAGTCGGTATGCAGACCGTAGCCGCGCGCCTGCCCGGCCAGCGCTTCCGGGGTGAAGAATGCGCTCTCCAGGAGTATGTGGCGGCTGCCGGGGCCAACCGCGGTGGCCGCGCCCCCCATGATGCCGGCCAGCGCCACGGGTCCACTCCCGTCCGCAATCACCAGCGACTCCTGGCGCAACCGGATCTGTTGCCCGTCCAGCAGCTCCAGCTCCTCTCCGGAGCGGGCGCGGCGCACCTGGATCCCGCCGCTCAGCCTCTCCAGATCGAAGGCGTGCATCGGCTGCCCCAGCTCCAGCATCACGTAGTTGGTGACATCCACCAGCGCCCCCAGCGAACGCAATCCGCTGCGCCGCAGCCGCTCGCGCATCCAGAGGGGGGTCTCCGCGCCGGGATCGAGATCGCGGATCACCCGCCCCAGGTAGCGCGGACAGAGATCGCTTGCTTCCACATCCACCGCCACGCTGTCCCCGCAGCGGGCCGCAACCGACCGCATGGACGGCTTCCGCAACGGCAGGCGGTTCAGCGCCGCCACCTCGCGGGCCACCCCGGCCACGCTCATGCAGTCTCCCCTGTTGGGGGTCAGGCCCAGCTCTATGGCAACATCCTCCAGCTCCATATACTCGCGCAGATCCCGCCCCACAGGCGCGTCGGGGGGAAGCTCCAGCAACCCCTCCGCCTCCTCCGCGAGCCCCAGCTCCCTGGCGGAACAGAGCATGCCGGAGGAGGAGACGCCGCGCAGCCTGGCCTTTTTGATCGTGAGTCCGCCGGGCAACCCGGCGCCCACCAGCGCCACCGCCACCCTGATCCCGGCGCGCGCGTTGGCGGCCCCGCAGACAATCTGCAGCGGTTCCGGCTGCGCCACATCCACCCGGCAGACCTGCAGTTTGTCCGCATCCGGATGGCGTTCCGCCGACACGATCTCTCCCACCACCACGCCGCTGAAGCCGCCGGCCACCGGCTCGGCGCCGTCCACCTCCAGCCCGGCCATGGTAAGCTGCTCGCACAGTTGCGCGGTGTCGATGCCGGGATCGACCCACTCACGCAACCATCGTTCGCTGAACCTCATCCGCCCGCCACCTAGTTGAACTGCCGCAGAAAGCGCAGGTCGTTTTCAAAGAACAGGCGCAGGTCGTTCACGCCGTAACGCAGCATGGCGAGACGCTCCACCCCCATGCCGAACGCAAAGCCGGTATAGCGTTCGCTGTCCACCCCGGTGGCGCGGAATACGTTGGGGTGGATCATGCCGCACCCCAGCACCTCCAGCCAACCGGTGTGGCTGCAGACCCGGCAGCCATCGCCGCCGCATATCACGCACTGGATGTCCGCTTCGGCGGATGGTTCGGTAAAGGGAAAATAGGAGGGGCGAAAGCGCACCGCCAGCTCCTGTTCGAAGAAGTTGCGCAGAAAATCGTCCAGCACCCCCTTCAGCCCGGCGAAATTGACCCGTTCGTCCACCATGAACCCTTCCACCTGGTGAAACATGGGGGTGTGGGTGAGATCCGAGTCGCAGCGATAGACCCTGCCCGGCGCGATGATGCGCAGCGGCGGCTCGCGCTGCTCCATCACCCGGATCTGCACCGGTGAGGTGTGGGTGCGCAGCACGGTATGGCTGTCGAAGTAGAAGGTATCGTGCATGGCACGCGCCGGATGGGAGTCGGGAATGTTGAGGGCGGCAAAGTTGTGATAGTCGTCCTCGATCTCGGGCCCCTCCGCCACCTCGAACCCCAGGCTGGCGAACAGTGTCTCGATCCGCTCCAGGGTGCGGGTGACGGGATGGATGCCGCCCGTCCCCTGCCCCCGCCCGGGCAGGGTGACATCAACGGTTTCAGCGGCAATCCGGGCCTGCAGCTCCTGCTCCTGCAGCTGCAGGCGGCGCTTCTCCAGCGCCTCCTGCAACCGCCGCCGGGCCCGGTTGATGGCCTCCCCCGCCGCGGGACGCTCATCCGGCGGCAGCTTGCCGAGCTGCTTCATCCGGGTGGTGAGGGTTCCCTTCTTGCCCAGATAGGCGACCCGCAGGCGCTCCAGCGCCTCCAGATCCGCAGCGGCAGTGATCTCCTGCCCGGCCTGCTCCACGAGACTGTTCAGATCATGCACTCTGCTCTCTCTCCTGAGACCGGGGTTCCGTCGGGCAGGATGGGTAAAGGCCGGCGGTACCAGCCGTCACGGGGAAGAGCCGCCACCCCCAACCGGCGCCGCAGGCTGGAGAGGGCGGCAAGGGTGTGCCTCAGGCAGCCAGGCTGCTCTTGGCCTTTTCCGCCAGGGCGGAAAAGGCCACCATGTCGGTAACCGCCAGGTCGGCCAGCACCTTGCGATCCACCTCGATCTGCGCCTTCTTCAGCCCGTTCATCAGGCGGCTGTATGAGAGACCGCACTCGCGCGCCGCGGCGTTGATGCGCACGATCCAGAGGGCGCGGAACTGGCGCTTGCGCTGGCGCCGGTCACGGTAGGCATATTGCCCCGCCCTGGTTACCGCCTGCTTGGCGACCCGGTAGACGTTCTTGCGGCGGCCGGAGTATCCCCTGGCCTGCTTGATGACCTTCTTGTGACGGGCGCGCGCCGTCACTCCGCGTTTTACTCTTGGCATATCGGTTTACCTCACTCAGCTGTAGGGCAGCATGCGTTTTACCAGGGCGCTGTCCGCCGCATGCACCGCGGCGGGGGAGCGCAGCTGGCGCTTGCGCTTGGTGCTCTTCTTGGTGAGGATATGGCGGCGGTGCGATTGGGCACGCTTGACCCGCCCCGAAGCGGCGATCCTGAAGCGCTTGGCCGCGCCGCTGTTGCTTTTCATCTTGGGCATCTATGGATACTCCGAACTTGATGCTACCTATCCAAACGGGTGAACGGGTACCGGCACCGTGCCGGTTTGCAAACCACGCTGCACCCTCCCGAGGCTGCAAGCCTGCGCCGGCAGCCGAGCACCACTAGTACTCCGTCAAGGTAATAAATCAGGATTCAGTTGGTGGGATGCTGAATCATGATTGGGTCTTCCTCGAACCGTATGGGTAAAATGGTAAATCACCGCATAGCGGCTTCGTCCTTGACAGGCGGAATGCACGCCACATACCCGGTAGCCAGAAGGGGATTGGGGCGGTCTGGCCGGAGAGCGGCGGATATCACCACCTGCGCCAATTGCAACTGGTGCGGCTATCCCAAACTCTCCCCAATCCCCTTCTGCCGACCAGTTTCCGGCGTGCATTCCGCCTGTCAAGGATGATTTACCATTTTACCCATACGGTTCGAGGAAGACCTCCCTGATCTTATTACCTTTAGTAAAGAGCACCAGGTGCTACTTCCTCTTGGGGGCGATGACCATCACCATCTGCCGCCCCTCCATCTTGGGGAACTGTTCCACCGTACCCAGCTCCGCCAGATCCTGCTCGACCCGTTTCAGCAGATCGCGGCCCAGCTCCTGATGGGCCATCTCGCGCCCCCGGAAACGCAACGTCACCTTGGCCTTGTTGCCCTCCCCCAGGAAGCGGACCAGATTACGCAGCTTGATCTGATAGTCCCCCTCCTCGGTCCCGGGACGAAACTTCACCTCCTTGACCTGGATCTGCTTCTGTTTCTTCCGGGCAATCTGCCGCTTCTTGCGCTCCTCGAACAGGTACTTGCCGTAGTCCATGATGCGGCATACGGGCGGTTTGGCGGTGGGGGACACCTCCACCAGGTCCATGTCCTCGTCGTAAGCCCTCTGCAGCGCCTCCTCCAGCGGAACGATGCCTACCTGCTCCCCATTCTGTTCGATGAGTCGCACCTCGGGTGCCGTAATATCTTCGTTTATACGGACCTGCTTCTCTTTTCCAGCAGCGATTATTTTACTCCTTCCAAAACAGAACGACCGCGGCTTGCGATGGTATCGGCGAGCCCCCCGGCGAATGCCTCGAGGGGCATGCTGCCGAGATCCTCGCCGGTTCGCGTGCGCACGGCCACAGAACCGGATTCCACCTCCCGATCACCCGCCACCAGCAGGTACGGGACCTTGCGGATAGTGTGTTCGCGGATTTTAAAGCCGATCTTCTCATTTCTCAAGTCCGAAACCACCCGAAAACCCCGCTTTTTCAGGCTCTCCTCCACTCCCCTCGCGTAGTCCGCCTGCCGGTCGGTGATGTTCATCACCACCGCCTGGACCGGAGCCAGCCAGACCGGGAACGCCCCTGCATGGTGTTCGATGAGAATCCCGATGAACCGCTCCAGGGAGCCGAGGATTGCCCGGTGCAGCATCACCGGCACGCGGCGGCTGCCATCCTCCGCGATGTAAGAGGCGTCGAGCCGCCCCGGCATGGAGAAATCCAGCTGGATGGTGCCGCACTGCCAGACCCGGCCCAGGCAGTCCTTGAGGGAGAACTCGATCTTCGGCCCGTAGAAGGCCCCTTCGCCGGGCTGCAGATCCCACGCCATCCCCTTGGCGT
>WFXP01000123.1 GCA_015490535.1 Gammaproteobacteria bacterium | reverse complement strand
AGCTGGAGGGGGATCGCGAGGCGACCCTGGGTTGGGTCGATCTGATGCGCGAGCGCTATGTGAAGGAGGACCGCTCCCGCGGCCTGTTCTTCGATCAGGAGTGGGGTCACATGCCCGGCGTTCTGCCGGTGGCCTCCGGCGGCATCCATGTCTGGCACATGCCGGCACTGGTCTCCATCTTCGGTGACGATGCCTGCTTGCAGTTCGGTGGCGGCACCATCGGCCATCCGTGGGGCAACGCGGCCGGCGCAGCGGCCAACCGCGTGGCACTGGAGGCCTGCGTGCAGGCGCGCAACGAGGGTCGCGAGGTCGAAAAAGAGGGCAAGGATATCCTCACCAGCGCCGCCAAGCACAGCCCCGAGCTGAAGATGGCGATGGAGACCTGGAAGGAGATCAAGTTCGAGTTCGAAACCGTGGACAAGCTGGACGTGGCGCACAAGTAGGCGTGTTGCGGTCCTGATCTGAACGACTAAGTTATCGAGGAAAACGATCATGAGTGAAGTAAGCGATTATTCATCCCGGCTGTCGGATCCCCGCAGCCGCAAGCTGGGCACCTTCTCCTACCTGACACAGATGGATGGTGACCAGCTGCGCAAGCAGGTCCAGTACATCGTGGATCAGGGATGGAACCCGGCCATCGAGCACACCGAGCCGGAGTACGCCTCCAGCCACTACTGGTACATGTGGAAGCTGCCCATGTTCGGCGAGACCGACGTGGACCGGATCCTGGAGGAGATCGAGCTGTGCAAGAAGGCCAACCCGGGCAACCACGTGCGCCTGATTGGCTATGACAACTACAAGCAGAGCCAGGGTGCCAACATGGTGGTCTACCAGGCTCCGCTGGAAGGGAAGAAGCAGGAGGAGATGGAGGTTGCCGCCGCCGTGAACGCCTACGGGATGGTTCACAAATAGGCGCATCCCGCCTGCGGTGCGGGTCGCCGGGTGCGGCCCGCATCCCCCCTTGCCTTTTTGGGGGTTGTGTTGAGGCCCGGATGCTGGATGTCCGGGCTTCAGCAGAGCTACCCTGCATGAGAATCGCTGTTCAACCGGCATGAGGTGACCGTCATGAATGATGTCAAGAGAGAAGATTTCCTGATCGAGCAAGAGCCCTACTACCGCCCCGTTGCCGACGAGGTCGAACGCTATCAGGCCGCCTACGACGTGCGTATGCCGGTGATGCTCAAGGGGCCCACCGGGTGCGGCAAGTCCCGGTTCGTGGAGTACATGGCCTGGAAGCTGCAGAAGCCGCTCATCACCGTGGCCTGTAACGAGGACATGACCGCCTCCGATCTGGTGGGCCGCTTCCTGCTCGATATCAACGGCACCAAGTGGCAGGATGGCCCGCTCACCATCGCCGCCCGCATCGGCGCCATCTGCTATCTGGACGAGGTGGTGGAGGCGCGCCAGGACACCACCGTGGTGATCCATCCGCTCACCGACCACCGCCGCGAGCTGCCGCTGGAGAAGAAGGGGGAGCTGGTCAAGGCGCACCCCGATTTCCAGATCGTCATCTCCTACAACCCCGGCTACCAGTCGATGATGAAGGATCTCAAGCAGTCCACCAAACAGCGCTTCGGCGCCATGTCCTTCGACTATCCCGAGGCGGAGGTGGAAAAGGAGATCATCGCCCACGAGGCGGGGGTGGACATCGCCACCGCGGAGAAGCTGGTGCAGGTGGCGCAGCGCTCGCGCAATCTCAAGGGGCACGGCCTGGATGAGGGGATGTCCACCCGGCTGCTGATATACGCCGGGCAGTTGATCGCCCAGGGGATCCCTGCGGCGAATGCCTGTCAGATGGCACTGGTGGAGCCGCTCACTGACGATCCCGACATGCGCGATACACTGGAGGCTGCGGTCAGCACCTTCTTTGGTTGAGGGCCGGATTCCGCGCCCTGCGTCGCTGAACCGTCAACCGTGAGGAACAGATCATGAGCGTCAACCTCGACGACTACCGCGACGAGCTGATCGGCGTCGCGCCGGAGCTGGCCGATACGCTGGAGTCAACCTTCCACGAGGCGGCGCGGCTCATGTCGCCGTCCGGCCTGAGCGACTATCTGGACGGGGCCAGGGGGATGGTGAGTCTGGGGAAGGGGCCGGCGCTGCTGACCTCCTGGCTGGACGAGGTTCCCAAAGTGGCCCGCGAGTGCGGGGAGGATGTCATCCGGGACGTCGCCGCCGCGGTGCTCAAGCTCTCCTCCATGGTGTCCGGGGAGGTGCTGGTGCTGATGCTCTCCACCCTGCCCACCGCGGCCCGGCGGCTTGGGGATCCGGACCTGCTGCGCGCCTACCTGCAGCTGCTGCATCGCCTGTCGGCCAAGGCGCCGCGCGGCCTGCGCCCCATGCTGGGGGTGCTGGACGAGCTGCTCTCCAAGCTGACCCTGAGCGGCCTGCGCCGCTGGGTGGACTTCGGTGCCGAGGCCTACCGTCGCGATCTGCCCAAGCAGGCCGCCTATTTCGGCCTGAAGAGCGAGGACTCCAGGGCAGTCCTGCAACAGGAGCGCAAGGGCACACTGTTTATCGACGAACAGCGGCGGCTCAATTTCTACCTGCGGGCCTTTTGGGGCAGGGATTTCTTCCTGCGCCCCTCCGCCGCCGACTATCTGGGGTTCCGTCCGTTCATACAGGGGTATGCCATGCATCTGCCGGATGCGGTGGACGACCTGGGATCCGTCTCCGGACACGAGTTCTACCGCGCCATGTGCGCCCACATGGCCTCCCACATGGTCTATACCCGGGAGCCGCTGAGCGCCGAGGCGATGTCTCCGGCCCAGCAGTATTTCATCGCGCTGTTCGAGGATGCGCGGGTTGAATATTGCGCCGCAGCCGAGTTTCCCGGCATGAAGAACCTGTGGCGCTCGCTGATGACCCTGCCCGGGGAGCGCAGCTACGAGCACGACTCCATGGCGCTGCTGGAGAGAGTGGCCCTGGCCCTGCTGGATGCCGGCGAGAAAACCGGCGACGAGGAGGCGGACCAACTGGTGGAGCGGTTCCACACCAACATCGCCAACAACCGGGACAACACCCTCTTCTCCATGGATTTGGGTCTCGATCTGTTCAACCTGCTCAACGCCCGCCGCGCAGTGCCCAGCCTGCGGGTCCTCGAGGGGTTGAACATTCCCTACCGGGACGACAACCGGTTCATCTGGTCGGCCGAGGAGTTCAGCTGGGAGCAGAGCACCGCCTATCTGCCCGAAAGCCAGCGCCAGGTGCGCAAGCATGTAAGCGTCATGGAGATGGTCAACGAGGTGGAGGTGGAGACCGCGGGCGACGACGCCCAGGAGATCTGGATCCTCTCCAGCGAGCTGTTCCCCTATGAGGATGAGGGGATCTCCTACAACCAGATGGAGGGCAAGGAGCCGGTCTCCGATCCCTTCCACTACCCGGAGTGGGACTACCACGTCCAGCTGCACCGTCCGGCCTGGGCCACGGTGTTCGAGCGGCGCCAGGGGCGGGGTGATCCGGATCTGATCGACAGGGTGCTCACCGAACACAAGGGGGTCAGCCACCGCATCAAGCAGATCATCGATCGCCTGCGCCCCCAGGGGACCTCGCGTCAGCGGCGCCTGGAGGATGGCGACGAGCTGGACATCAACGCTGCGGTGGACGCCATGGTGACGCTGCGCATCGGTCTGCAGCCCGACATGCGCATCACCATGCGCCATGTGATCAACCGGCGGGATCTGGCGGTACTCATTCTGCTCGACCTCTCGGAATCCACCAATGAAACGGTGCGTGGCACCGACAAGACGGTGCTGGAGCTCACGCGCGAGGCGTGCGCCCTGGTGGCTACGGCCATCGACGGAATCGGGGATCCCTTTGCCATCCACGGCTTCGCTTCCGACGGGCGGCACGATGTGCAGTACTACCGCTTCAAGGACTTCGAGCAGCGCCTGGACGACGATGTGAAGAGCCGTCTCGCGGGTATGAAGGGAGGCCTCTCCACCCGCATGGGGGCCGCCATGCGCCATGCCGGCCGGCATCTCATGCAGCGCAGCGAGAAACACAAGCTGCTGTTGATAGTTACCGATGGCGAGCCGGCCGATATCGATGAGCGGGATCCCCAGTATCTGCGCCTGGATACCAAGAAGGCGGCCGAGGAGCTCCGCCAGAACGGCGTGCTGAGCTACTGCCTTACTCTGGATCCGGAGGCGGATCGCTATGTGTCACGTATCTTTGGTGCCAACAACTATACCATCATCGACAACGTGAAGCGGCTGCCGGAAAAGCTGCCCACCCTGTTCGCCAGCCTTACCCGCTGAGCCGTGAGCCACTGGCTGGAGGGCATCCCGGTTTTCGCCGAACGGCCTGATGAGGTGGATGCCCGGCTCTACAACCTGTGGCGCCGAGCGCGGCTGCATCTCGATCTTCCATTGAGGATCCCGCTGCCGGGGCTGTCCGGAATGGCCATGCTGCTCGAAGAGCATGAGTGGATCTGCGTCGATGAGCGGCAGAACGATCTGCCGGTACTGGCCTGGGTGGAGTTCCAGGATCACCACCGGGACGCACTGCATCTGCCGGTACGCTGCCGCCTCAACTACTACCACTACGCGGCGTCCAAGATCAGGGCCGAGGCTTTGGCGCTGATGGAGAGCGCACTGGACAAGGCGGTGCGCGAGGCGGTGGCGAAGGGCAGATAGCCCGGAAACCCTATTTACTCATCCTCGATCCGGATGGTGGATAGAGGGCGGTTCACCCTCGACGGGCGGAGCGCTCATGGGTAGTGAACGGCGGGCCGAGCGGTGATGTGCCCTTTCTCCGCCCCCCGGAGCAGTATCCCCCGACAGGGTCTGGTGCTCTTTCAAGGTAATAAATCAGGAAGCTCTTCCTTCGTGTGGGTAAAATGGTAAATCATCCTTGACACGCGGAATGCACGCCACATACTCGGTAACCAGGAGGGGATTGGAGCGGTCTGGCCGGGGAGTGGCGGATATCCACCGGCTGCGCCAATTGCAACTGGTGCGGCTATCCCAAACTCTCCCCAATCCCCTTCTGCCGACCATCTTCCGGCGTGCATTCCGCCTGTCAAGGACGGAGCGGCTACGCGGTGATTTACCATTTTACCCACACGATTTGAGGAAGAGCTTCCTGATTTATCACCTTGACGGAGCACTAGCTCCCCGCAGGCAGGTTCCGGCCGTAGAAGATCTCCAGCATCTCCCGCTTGATCCGCTTGTGTAACAGGTTTCGCTCCCTGGGGCCCAGATTCTCGGCGGCGGTGCCGAACAGGTAGTCGTCCAGGTTGAACTCCTTGAGCATCATCTTGGTGTGGAAGATGTTCTCCTGGTATACATTGACATCGATCATCTCGTAGCGCTGCTTGGTGTCCCGGGCGAGGTAGTTCTGGATGGAGTCGATCTTGTGGTCGATGAAGTGTTTCCTGCCGCGTACATTGCGGGTGAAGCCGCGGACGCGGTAGTCCATGATGACGATGTCGGACTCGAAGCTGTGGATGAGATAGTTGAGCGCCTTGAGGGGCGAGACCAGCCCGCAGGTGGAGACATCTATGTCCACCCGGAAGGTGCTGATACCGTTGCCGGGATGGCTCTCCGGGTAGGTATGCACCGTCAGGTGGCTCTTGTCCAGATGGGCCACCACCGCGTCAGGCAGCGGGCCGGGGGCGGCGCTGTTGGAGAGCTTGCCAGGACCGGAGTGCTCCTCGGCGATCAGCATGGTGACGCTTGCCCCCTGGGGGTGATAGTCCTGGCGGGCGATGTTCAGGATGCTGGCGCCGATGATCTGCGCCACCTCGGTCAGGATGCGGGTGAGGCGCGCGGCGTTGTACTCCTCGTCGATGTACTCGATATACTCCTCGCGCTGCGCCGGTGTGCTGGCGTAGCAGATGTCGTAGATGTTGAAGCTGAGCGTCTTGGTCAGGTTGTTGAATCCGTGCAGCTTCAGCTTTCTGTTGCGTTTTTCTGTCACCGTCGCTCACTCTCCCGGGAGCGGAGATCATATCAGAACGGCATTACACCTCCACTATTTCGTAGTCGTGGGTGATCTGCGCCGTCTTGCCGAGCATCAGGGAGGCGGAGCAGTACCTGGTGGCGGACAGCTCCACCGCCCGCTCCACCTGCTTCTCCTGCAGCCCCGTGCCGCTGATGATGAAGTGCACGTGGATCCGGGTGAACACTTTGGGAACCTCCGCGGAGCGCTCGGCGTTGATCTCCACCACGCAGTCGGTTACCGGCTGGCGGGCCTTCTTCAGGATATGGATCACATCGAAGGAGGTGCAGCCGCCCATCCCCAGCAACAGCATCTCCATGGGTCGCACCCCCAGATTGCGCCCGCCACTCTCGGGCGCGCCATCCATAACCACGGCATGTCCGCTCTCCGACTCTCCCAGAAATGTGACCTGTTCCACCCACTTGATGCGTGCTTTCATGGATACTCCCCTGCAGCCGGGTCTATTGGCGAAAACCGGGAATTTGGTTGCCCGGCCTTTGGGGTACTGTTATAACATAATGATTGCGCAAACGGGTTGAAAAGATGGAGCAGCCGGATCAGGAGACTATCCAGAGGTTTCTCAAGCAGTGCCACCGGCGCCGGTATAGCGCCAGGCAGACCATCATTCGCGAAGGGGATCGCTGTGATGTGCTCTACTATATAGTCAAGGGATCCGTATCGGTGCTGATTGAGGATGAGGAGGGGCGGGAGATGGTGCTGGCCTACCTCAATCCCGGAGACTATTTTGGCGAGCTGGGGCTGTTCGACGCCGAACAGCGCCGCAGCGCCTGGGTGCGGGCGCGCAGCGAGTGCGAGCTGGCCGAGATCGGCTATGCCAAGTTCCGTCGCATCTCGGACCAGTTTCCGGAGATTTTGTTTGCCCTCGCCTCCCAGATGGCGGTGCGGCTGCGTGACACCAGCCGCAAGGCGGGCAATCTGGCGTTTCTTGATGTTACCGGGCGGGTGGCGGGCGCGCTGCTGGACCTGGCCCGCCAGCCGGATGCCATAACCCATCCCGACGGCATGCAGATCCGCATCACCAGGCAGGAGCTGGGGCGTATCGTGGGCTGCTCGCGGGAGATGGTGGGACGGGTGCTGAAGGATCTGGAGGCGCAGGGACTGATTACCGCGCGCGGCAAGACCATGGTGATCTTCGGGACACGCTGAGCTGCGCCGGTGAAGATGCCGGCCGCGCCGGGATTCTATCTACGGGAGCGGATTTGCGGCTGGGTCAAAACGGCGGGCGGCTGGCGACGGTACCCGGCGCGCCGGGGAATCCGCTGATTTTCTCTATCACCGTGATGAGGGTGGGGGTACCCCTCTTGTGCTGCTCGATGCGTACCGGCAGATAACCGTAGCGGGGGGCGCACCAGAATAGGGAGTAACGCTTGCCCTCCGGCTTTACCTCCCGCACACCTATCACCTCGAGCCGGCCCACCCGGGTATCGAGCGTTTTGCGGCCCGCCACCCTGTAGTGGCGCTGCCGGATTCTCTTTCCGTCCAGCATTGGATAGCGAAACTCCCGCTCCCCCCGCTGCAAGCGGTGCATGATTGCAAACTGGATGCTGGTCTGGTCCTGGGTGTCCGCCGGCAGCTCCCAGCGCCTGCCGGAGTCGCGGTCGGTGACCACCCCCTCTTCCCAGCGGTACTCCAGATCCATGCGCTTCTTGCGGCTGCCGCCATTTTCCCGGTAGGTGTAACGCAGCGGGATCACCCTGCCATCCTTCAGCATCCAGTGGCTGCGCTCCCGGGTATCGCCGTCCAGAAACCAGGCCGCCAGGCCGCGCGGTTCGGCCACCGACTCGATGATGTAGCTCCCATCCCCGGCGCGGTGCCCCTTGCGCTCCAGCTCGGCCAGGGTGACGCCGGCCTGTCTCAAGCTGTATGTGGCGCTGAACTCGGCGGGAAGCAGCTCCGGGGCGGCGTACAGGGAACAGTGGGGCAGCAGCGCCAGCAGCAGTATCGAAATGGTTTTGCTCACATTGAAACCCGTTTGCGGATGGCCCGGAAGTTGTCTCAGGAGTGTTCGATTGAGAGCGGCGGTGTTTGGTTCAAAAGATCCCCGTCAGCGTTTTTCGCCATGGAGAACCGGTGTCTCCAGAGGCTCTCCATCCAGATGGGGGAGACCGTTCTCCAGCCTCAGCCGCCCCTCCGCAAACCAGCGGATCGCCCGGGGGTAGATCTGGTGCTCCTGGGCCAGCACCCGCGCCGCCAGGGTCTCGGGATCGTCACCGGGCAGCACCGGCACTTCCGCCTGTATGACCACCGGCCCCCCATCCAGTTCACTGGTGACGAAATGCACGCTGGCGCCGTGCCTGTTCCCGTTCGCCTCCAGGACCCGCCGGTGGGTGTGCAGACCGCGATACTCGGGCAACAGCGAAGGGTGGATGTTGAACATCCGCCCCATGTAGTGTTCGACGAACCGGGGAGTAAGGATGCGCATGAAGCCGGCCAGCACCACCAGCTCCGGCTCGTAACTGTCGATGACCCGCTGCAGCGCGCGATCGAAGCTTTCGCGATCGGGAAACTCCCGGTGGTCCACCAC
>WFXP01000122.1 GCA_015490535.1 Gammaproteobacteria bacterium | reverse complement strand
GGCATGCATCCCCTTGGTGTCGATGAGATAGCGTTCGGCCGCCTGCGCGGTGATGCTCGTGATGGCCAGCATCAGGGCGAGAAAGGTGAAAATTTTCCTGGACATTGGTCTACCTCCTTCTGCGGTGTGAAAGACTATTCTACCCCCAGCATACGGCGCAGGCGGCCGAACGCTATCTCATCGACACCAAAGGGATGCATGCCTTCATCACCTTCCGCATCCAGCACCTTGGCTTCAGCTGGCTGGAGGGGCGCTTCAACCGCTTTTCGGGAGAATTCACCTACGACGAGACCAACCCGGCCAACAACCGCGTATCGGTGGAGATCGACGTGGCCAGCATCGACAGCAATCACGCCGAGCGCGACAAGCATCTGCGGGACGAACGCTTCTTCGACGTGAAGAGATACCCCAAGGCCACCTTCGTCAGCACCGGCTGGGAAGATCTGGGCGACGGCAGGGCGCGACTCAAGGGGAAATTCACCCTGCGCGGTGTGACCCGGGAGATCGTCATCGACGTACGCCAGGTGGGTGCCGGCAAGGATCCCTGGGGAGGCTACCGGCGTGGTTTCGAAGGCAGCACGGTGCTGAATCTCTCCGACTACGGGATGAAAGAGGGGCACATCCTGGGACCGGCGGCGGAGAAGGTGCACATCTGGCTCTCCATCGAGGGGATACGGCAGTGATCCATCGGTGTATGGCGCCGGCGCAACAGCCTGAGCGCGTGGCGGCAGAACCACTTTGTCCTTGAAAGTTTTTCAACAGAGAGATTGATCGTGCCGGGCCAACAGGACAATTGATTCGAAAGCCTGGGCCGTTGCCGCGGCCGGTAACCGGCGAAATATCCGGGCCGGTGCGCCCGGTTGGGCATCGATACAACATGCTGTTCCCATGAGGTTTGCAAGCATAAATCATCTTGCATATAATGTATGCGGTATAACTCTCTGGTTATGGCTGGATTTTGGCGGCAGCAAACGGTTCTGCCGCAGGGGAGGAGGCGCCAGATGGGACTCTTTGATTTCGTAGCCAACGTTGGCAAGAAGCTGTTTGGCAAAGAGGATGATCCTGCCGAAAAGATCCAGCAGGAGATAGAGAACGACAATCCGGGTGTAGCCGGATTGAGGGTGCTCTATGAGGAAGGAACGGTCACTCTCTCCGGTCGTGCGGAGTCCGCTGAGGCGCGTGAAAAGGTTGTCCTCATGGCCGGAAATATCCAGGGGGTTCACACCGTGCGGGCGGATGGGGTGGCAGCGCCAGAGCAGACCCTCAAGGTAGAGTATTACACCATTGTTGAGGGGGACACCCTTTCCCGAATCGCCGAGCGCTTTTTGGGCAGCGCTGCGGACTATCCCGTTATCTTCGAAGCCAACCGTGAGGTGATCAAGGATCCGGATCTGATCTATCCGGGACAGAAGATACGCATCCCTGTAAAAACTGAGTAAACGGATATTCCACAGGACGACTGGAGGAGGGTATAATAACAGCGCGATAAATGAGTGAATTGTCTGAACCACGGCCGTGCTCACATTCTAGTACTCCGTCAAGGTTATAACTTAGGATGCGACCGGTCAGGAAGCGGTCATCTGCTAGGCGCGCGACCGCAGGACTAGCCATGGCTAATTCAAGAGAGCGCAACACCGCAGATGACCGCCTCCTGCCTGGCCCGAAGGGAGCTTCCCGAACCGGCCAATGCTGCGTTGCTCTCCTTGGAAAGGGCATGCCATTCCCTGCGGAGTGCACCTTGCCTTGGCCGGTTCGGGAAGTTCTGCATCCTGAGTTATAATCTTGACGGAGTACTAGGGAGCAGGGAGTGTTTTTTGTTGGATAAAAACGAAGCAGAGGAAGTGAAAATGAAAACATTGAAGACTTGGGAAAAAGCGGCCGTGGCGGCGTCCATGGCGCTGCTGCTTGGGGCATGTTCCCACACCCATTCGCCGGAAAAGACCGCCTCCGCTGGCGAGGCCCCGGAGTGCCCTGAATGTGACGCTCGCCTGGAGGCTCTGAAGAGCAAGGAGGCCATGCTGGCGGAGAAGGAGCGCGCCCTGCAGGCCAGGGCCGAGGAGCTGGCCAAGCAGAAGAGTGCCGCCCCGGCTCCCGCAGCGGTGGCAACCGACGACGGGCATATGCTCCCCCCCAATGCCAAGCCGGGCGAGTGCTATGCGCGTGTGTGGGTGCCGCCCAAATACAAAACCATAACCGAGAAGGTGGTAAAAAAGGAGGCAAGCAGCCGCATCGAGGTGATTCCCGCCAAGTACCGGACGGTTACCAAGCGCGTGCTGGTCAAGGAGGCTCATGAGAAGCTGAAGGTGGTTCCTGCCACCTACAAGTGGGTTGAGGAGCGCGTGCTGGTCAGGCCTGCGGGCGAAAAGATCGTCACCGTACCTGCAAAGTATGAGACGATTACCGAGAAGGTCCTGGTCAAGCCGGCCTACACCACCTGGAAAAAGGGCACCGGTCCCATCCAGCGTATCGATGAGGCCACGGGGGAGATTATGTGCCTGGTAGAGATCCCGGCGACTTACAAAACCGTTACCCGCAGAGTCTTGAAGAGCCCGGCTACCACCAAGAAGGTGCCGATTCCTGCGGTCTACAAAACGGTCCGGAAGCGTGTGGTTGACAAGCCGGAGCACACCGTGAAGGTCAAGGTGCCGGCAAAATACAAGACCGTTACAGTCAAGGAGCTGGTAACTCCGGCCCAGACCAAGACCATTGAAATCCCGGCCGTCTATACCACTGTAACCCGTAAGGAGAAGGTTTCAGACGGGCACATGGAGTGGCGCAGCATCCTGTGCAAAACCAACATGACACGCGGCAAGGTCGCCGAAATCCAGCGCGCCCTGAAGGCCAAGGGGTTCGATCCCGGACCCATCGACGGCGTAATCGGTTCGCAAACCATGGCCGCGGTTAACGCTTTCCAGCGCAAGAACAATCTGCCGGTGGACAAGTACCTGAACATCGAGACAGTGAAGGCGTTGGGGGTTTCACCGATTTAAGGTGGAGACCGCATTGCACGTTACAAGGCCGCTGTTCAAGCGGCCTTTTTCTTGGTGCGCCCGGTGCGGGGCTGCTACTTTTTCCCGGCCGAGTAGAAGTAGCGGTTGAACGTGGCCACGTCGGTGCTGACCCGGCGAATCAGGTGATCCAGGCTGATGATGGCGTGCTCCAGCAGGTTTACGGCAATGAAGGGGTGCTCCACGCGGAGCCTCTTGTACATGGTCCGGGTCAGCTTGAGCAGCCTGGTGTCGTCCGAGGTGGCGACCATGCGCACCAGGCGGGGCTGGCGGTCAAAGAACGACATCTCTCCCATCAGCTCCCCCTCGTTCATGCGCCCTACCTCTATCTGCTGGTTCCCGTCGTCGTAGACCAGGGCGGCCTGTCCCCGAACCACGAAATAGAGCGCCTCTCCCACCTCTCCGATATCCGCGATAACCTCCTTTTTCCTGAACGTGATGAGTTCGGTGTACTCCAGCAGGGTCTCGATCTCCCTGATGGTAAGCGATTCACAAAGATACTGCTGGTTGAGGAACTCGGTAAGCTGGATGGTGGCGCTGTCCATTTGTCACTCCCGTTGGATTTCCGCTGCGGTCCGCATCTGGCCGCCCTGCGGTCGCGTATGTGTATTGGCCTCGACGGCCCGACTGTTGAAACCGGTAGGCTGGGGACACTCCGCTGGGTGTGTCCCCTCCTCCCCGGCGGTGACACGGCCCTGCGGGCTGCCCGGAAGCCAACATATCGGGCTGCCAAGCTTCATAGGATATAGGATTCAGCGGGTTTGACAAATCATTATGGAACTTTTGTGGCTCCTTCGGCACTATATAACCCTGTTTCCTGCAACCAGTACCAAGAGGTGGCTTTAATGAAGAATTCCGGTGTGAGGTGGCTGCGGCTCATTGCGCTGCTCGTTATGGCGGGGGTCGCGGGAGCGGCCGCAGCTGAATATCGGGAGGGGGTGGACTACGAATGGGTGGACCCGCCCGTCCCCACCGTATCGGGAGACAAGGTGGAGGTGGTGGAGCTGTTCTGGTATGGCTGTCCCCACTGTTATGATTTCGACCCCTACATCAAGCGGTGGCTGATGCGCAAGCCAGCCGGCGTCGAGTTTCTGCATGTGCCTGCGGTGTTCAACAAGCTATGGGGGCTTCATGCCCAGGCCTTCTATACAGCCAAGGCGCTGGGTATCAGCGGCGAGCTCCATGACGCGCTGTTTGACGCCATGCACCAGGAGGGGCGCAAGTTTCCCACCCCTGCCAGTCTGCAGCTGCTGTTCGCAGAGCACGGGGTGAGCAAGGAGGAGTTTTTCAAGACATTCGACTCGTTTGCGGTCAAGAGCCAGGTAAAACGGGCTGTCGAGATGACCAGAGACTACGGCATCGACGGGGTGCCGGCCATGATAGTCAACGGGAAATACCGGGTGGGCGCCTCCAGTGCGCGATCCTACTCCGAGATGCTCAAGGTGGTGGACTATCTGGTGGGCAAAGAGATGGCGGCCGCCGGGGTGAAAAAGTAGCCTGATCCGGAGGCAGCGGCCGGCCGGGTGCGATCCGCCATCACCGGTACGCCCGGGGGTGGAGTTGTGGCGGTGGCGGCCGATAACGAGAAGATATCGTAACTATTCAGCATGGTATTGAAACATGCCTGTAAATGTTTAGATCGCCTCTGAAATTCGTCAGTTCGAGGCGAAAAATGGGAGTTTACGGAGGGTAAATGACCATTTTTCAACGCAGAAATGGCGGATTTCAGGGGTGAGCTGAATAGTTACAAGATACCACTGCATGAGGGAGGGGAATGAAGGCTGCCGAGCTGTTCATAAGGTGTCTGGAGAATGAGGGGGTGGAGTGCATATTCGGCATTCCGGGGGAGGAGAACCTGGAGTTCATGGATGCGCTGCTGGACTCCTCGATTCGCTTCATCACCGTGCGCCACGAACAGGGGGCGGCCTTTATGGCGGACGTGCATGGGCGTCTTACCGGCCGGCCGGGGGTCTGCCTGGCCACTCTGGGGCCGGGAGCGACCAACCTGATCACCGGGGTCGCCGACGCCAACATGGACCATGCCCCTCTGGTGGCAATTGCCGGCCAGGCGGCCACCAACAGGCTGCACAAGGAGTCCCATCAGGTACTGGACCTGGAGCGTATCTTCCATCCGGTTACCAAGTACTCCTCCCGTTTGCTGACCCCCAATATTATCAGCGAGGTGGTGCGCAAGGCGTTCAAGGTGGCCCAGACCGAGAAGACCGGGGCCTGTTTCATCGAGTTCCCGGAGAATATCGCGGAGATGCCCATAGAAGATGTCCCCCTGCCGGTAAGGCACGCCACCATGCCGGAGCCTCCCCAGGAGCGCGTGGAGCATGCGGCCGAGATCATTTCGGGGGCGAAGAACCCCATAATCCTGGCGGGCAACGGGGTGATCCGGGGGCGGGCCTGGCAGCAGCTGGCGGATTTTTCGGCGCGGCTCAACATCCCGGTGACCAACACGTTCATGGCCAAGGGGGTGGTGCCGTTTGCGAAGAACCCGTTGGCGCTGGGCAGTGCCGGGCTTCAGTCCAAGGATTATGTCAACTGCGGCTTCGACCAGGCCGACGTGATCATTTGTATCGGTTACGATCTGGTGGAGTATCACCCTTATCTCTGGCACCCCACCAAGGATCGGGAGATAGTCCACATAGACATGTCTCCCGCCGAAGTGGACGCTTACTATCCGGTCAAGGTGGGAGTGGTGGGGGATCTGAAACACAGCCTGTTGCGCATTGCGGAGCTGGCCACCCCCCATACCGGGCATGCGATGCGCGCCCTGCGGGAGACCCTGGTGGAGGATATGAACCGTCACCGGGATGACCTGAGCTTTCCCGTCAAGCCGCAAAAGCTGATCTGGGATCTGCGCACCGCCATGGATCTGCCGGATATAGCGGTATGCGATGTGGGGGCCCACAAGATCTGGATGGCGCGGATGTTTCGTTGTGAACGCCCCAACACCTGCATTATCTCCAATGGCTTCGCCAGTATGGGGATTGCGGTCCCCGGCGGCATCGCCGCCAGCCTGGCGATGCCGGACCGCCGGGTGGTGGCGGTTACCGGCGACGCCGGTTTCCTGATGAACTCCCAGGAGATAGAGACCGCCGTGCGGCTCGGTGTCCCGCTGGTGGTGCTGATCTGGAATGATGGTGGCTACGGCCTGATAGAGTGGAAGCAGATGAACCGGTTCGGGCGCAAGTCCAACGTGGATTTCAACAACCCCGACTTCGTCACCTATGCCGAATCTTTCGGTGCGCGCGGGGTGCGCATCGAGGCCACCGAGCAGCTGTTGCCCGCCCTGGGTGAGGCGCTACGCAGTGACGGTGTCACCGTGATAGACTGCCCGGTGGATTACAGCGAAAACCTGAAACTGACCAAGCAGCTTGGGGAGATGATATGCCCGGTCTGAGCGCCCCGGAACCGGCCACAAGCCTGGAGAGCGTGCTGCGGCAGCCTGTGGCCGGCACCCGTCTGCGGCTGCTCAGCTACAACATCCAGGTGGGAATAACCACGCAACGTCCCAGCCACTACCTTACCCGCGGCTGGAGACACTTTCTACCGCATGCGGAGCGCTTCTGCAATCTGGATCAGATCGCCTGTTTGCTGCGGGATTACGACATAGTGGGCCTGCAGGAGCTGGATGCCGGCAGCTTGCGCAGCAACTTCATCAATCTGACCGAATATCTGGCGGAACGGGCCGGGTTTCCATTCTGGCACCATCGGGTCAATCGCCGTGTGGGGCGGATAGCGCGCCATGCCACCGGCCTGCTCAGCCGGGTAAGGCCGACGCAGGTGGCCGAGCAGCGTTTGCCGGGCCTGATCCCGGGGCGGGGGTTTACTGCAGCCCGTTTCGGGCACGGGGAGGAGTCGCTGGTGGTGTTCAACATCCATCTGGCCCTCAGCAGGAGGGTGCGCCTGGAGCAGATCAGCTACCTGGCGGATCTGATCAACCAGTATCCACACGTAATCCTGATGGGCGATATGAACTGCCAGCCGGACAGTATGGAGCTGCGCTACCTTTTCCGCAGGACCCATCTGCGGGAGCCGCTGGAGAGGTTTCACACCTTTCCCAGCTGGCAGCCGAACCGCAATATCGATCACATCCTGGTGACGCCCCAGCTGAAGGTGCGGCAAGCCAAGGTGCTGCGCCACTCTTTCTCCGATCACCTCCCCATAGCTATGGAGATCAGCATACCGGACTCGGTCATGCTCTAATCTGAATCTCGCCCCGGATTACTGGAGCCTCCCCGCCAGCCACCGGAAGAAGCCGAAAGCTCCACCGTTGATTTGCGTTTCGCCGGGACCCCGGGATAAACTGCCCAATCACCTGAAAAGTGTCAGCCATTAAACCAGTTGAACAGCCAGCCCCCCTCCATCTGTTTCCTCTCCACCTCCATGACGCTCGCGGGGGCCGAGATGCAGATCTTCTATTTGGCCAGGGAGCTGCGCCGCAGGGGATGGAGGGTGGGGGTCGTTTCCATGCTGCCGCCCGAGGCGCTGGTAGAGCGGCTGGAGGCGGAAGGGGTCCGGTTTGCGTCCCTGGAGATGCGCAGAAAATTGCCCAATCCCTACAAGCTGTTCAGGTTGGCCAGGCTGCTGCGTGAGTGGCGGCCGGAAATACTGCACTGCCATATGGTTCACGCCAACCTGATGGGGAGGCTGGTGCGGCTGCTGGTATCGATACCAACGGTGGTATCCACCGCCCACAATATCAACGAGGGTGGGCGGCTGCGGGAGCTGGCCTACAGGATCACCGATCCGTTGACCGATATCACCACCCAGATTAGCCGCGCCGCGACGGAGCATTACGTACGGATAGGCGCGGTTCCGGCCCACAGGATCCGTTTTATCCCCAATGGGCTGGATCTTGAGCTGTTCCGCCCTGATCCGAAGCTGCGCCGGGAGATCCGGCAGGAGCTGCGGCTTCCTCCGGCCGAATTCATCTGGCTCGCCGTAGGCAGATTCGACCAGGCGAAAGACTATCCCAACATGCTGCATGCCTTTGCCAAGGCTACGGAGATGGGGAGTGGAATGCTGCTTCTGGTGGGTGGGGACGGCCTGGAGGAGAATATGGCCCCGCTGGCGCAGGCGCTCGGGATCGGAGATCGGGTGCGTTTCCTCGGGCTCAGGGACGACGTTCAACGACTCATGAAAGGGGTGGACGGCTACCTGATGTCATCCGCCTGGGAAGGGATGCCGATGGTTCTGCTGGAAGCAGCGGCCAGCGCCCTGCCCATCGTGACAACTGATGTGGGCGGGAACCGCGAGGTGGTGCGTGACGGGACAAGCGGTTTCGTGGTGGAGCCACGCGATGCGAACCGGCTCGCCTCCGCCATCCGGCAGATGATGGAGTTGCCGGAGGAGCAGCGCCGCGCCATGGGAGAGGCGGGACGAAAGCTGGTGCAGGAGCATTACGGTCTGGCGCCCGTCGTGGCCAAGTGGGAGGAGCTCTATGCGGAGCTCGGCGCCCGCGGCAGAGCCGAGGAGTGACCTCATCCCCCCCCCTGACGTCCCCCTCCATCTATTGCGTTCACTCCGTGTGCCGGATCGGGAAGCTGTAGGGTCGATCGCGAACCGGGGGTACCTGCCGGCTCTTCTCGTGGTCCCTCAGGCCATGGCCACGTAGTTGCCGCCGGCGGCGCGCGCCTTCTCCATCGCATCGGCGACCCTGGTCAGCATGGTGTTGGTATCATCCCCGGTGCGCCACGCGGTTACCCCGAACGCGCCTCCCAGAGTGCTCTCCTCCAGCCCCGTGACGGACAGTTTCTGGATCTGTTGCACCAGCCGCTCTGCCAGTTCACAGGCGCCCTGGCTGGAGGTCTCCGGCAACACCATGAGCAGCTCATCTTCACTCATTCGGGCCAGGGTGTCGGCCCAGCGCGCCTGATCCTTGATGAGGCGTGCGACGGCAGGCAGGTCACCTCTCTCCAGGGGCCGTTTGCCCTGATCACGCAACAGCCGGATCATTACCACCGACATGCGGGTGTTGTAGCGCCGGCAGCGCGACACCTGGGGCTCAAGGCGGCTGAGCAGGCCGCGGCGGTTGAACAATCCGGTCTCCGGATCGGTGGAGGAGTGCTCGCGCAGCGCCTCTTCCATCCTCCGCTGCTCCCCCTCCAGGCGGTGCTGGCGGGTGATATCGGTGTAGTAGTGGATCCTCCAGTTGCTGTCCAGCTGATGGGCATCACACTTGATCCAGCGCTCGGGTTGGCCGCCGCCTGCGGGGATGAAGATGGTCTGTTGCTCGAACAGCAGCTGCAGCTGGGGCTCAGAGAGGTCGCTCTTGCTCTTGCCCTGCAGATCCTGGGCGCTCACATTGAGAAACTGGAGCAGAGTTGAATTTACCGAAGATATCCTGCCCGCCGCATCGAGCAGCAGTATGCCTATCGGCGCCATGTTCAGCAGGCGTTCCATCAAAGGCGGTTCAACTTGCATCGTCATCTAATCGTCTCTCCCAATATCCAAGATGCCCTTCGCCCGGCTCTCCGGGAGCCGGGTATGGGGGTTGTTGCCACAAGCCAGGGGAGCTGCTGCCGGATCAGGCGCGCACCTTGCCCGCAACCACTCACTACGGTTATCGGACACCATGCTCGCTTTTCAACCCCCCCAAGAGTCTTTACTTTCCGGATACGGCCGCGGAAAGGGTAGCGAACGGTAAAGCAGAAACTGCTACCGGGACAATCGATGGCAAACGACCATCCGCAGGCGGTCGGGCTTGCCAGCAGCAAGACCCGGTGGCGCCGCCGCGGTGCTCCCGCGGCAAGCCGGCGCATGGCCGCGGATGGTCGTCCAGCCCCCGGCCGCTCTGAAGGATGCCTTACTATCGACTATCTTAGCAATAGTTAATGTACCCGCTGCAACCGTGACGCGCAACCTTCTCAGTGGCCGGCGTAGATCCGCTCCACCTCATCGGCATGGTGCCGCAGAATCTGGTTGCGGCGCAGTTTCAGCGTGGGTGTAATCAGACCATCCTCCACCGTCCAGGGGGTAAGTGTCATGTGGACACGCCGGATCTGGGCATAGCCCGGGAAGATGGCGGTGCGGCGCGAGATGCGCTGCAGTACCACCGACTCCACCTCGCGATCGCGCAACAGCTCATCCTGAACCTTCTGTATCTTGCGCTCCTGTATCAGGAGCTCCAGCTGTTCCGGGTTGAGCACCGCCAGCAGGCTCAGAAACGGGCGCTGCTCGCCAATTACCATCACCTGTTCGAAAAGGGGATCCGATATGATCGCCATCTCCATCTCGGCAGGGGGGATTTTCTCCCCGTTGGCAAGCACCAGAATATCCTTCAGGCGGCCGGTCAGGGAGATGCGCCCCTCTCCGTCGATACTGGCCTTGTCCCCGGTGTGCAGCCAACCCTCTTCGTCGATGACCTCCCTGGTGGCCTTGGGGTTGTTCCAGTAGCCAAGCATCACGTTGGGGCCGCGCGCCAGCAGCTCATCCTTCTCCCCCAGGCGCACCTCCACACCCGGAAGCGCCCTGCCTATGGAGGACGGGATGTTGTCTTCCAGGCGGTTGACGCTGATTACCGGGCTCGCTTCGGTCAGGCCGTATCCCTGCAGGATGGGGATATCCAGGCTGATGAAGAGCCGCGCAACATCCGGTGCCAGCGGGGCGCCTCCACACACGGTGAAGCGGACCCGCCCTCCCAGATTACCCTTAATCTTGCGCGCCACCAAGCGATCCAGCAGCGGCCAGAGCAGGAGGGAGGGGTGCCATCCGGCGCGTCCCTGGCTTTTCTCAAAGCGCCGCCACCCGACCTTCAGCGTCAGCCGGAACAGGCGCCGGGCCAGCGGTGACTTGCCGCGCAGCTGCTCCTCGATACGCGCGTGAACACGCTCGAAGATACGCGGCACAGAGACGAAAACGGTGGGACAAACGCTCTTGAAGTCGGCGTTGAGCTGCTGGATGGAGCGGGCGAAGGCCACGCAGGAGCCGGTCATGATGGGCAGATAGTAGCCGACGGTGCGCTCCAGGGTGTGCGACAGGGGCAGGAAAGAGAGGAACAGGTCGTCGGTATAGACAGGGACCACCTTCAATCCGGCCTCCGCATCACTGAGTATATTGCGGTGGCTCAACATCACCCCCTTGGGCCGCCCCGAGGTCCCGGAGGTATAGACGATGGTTGCCAGCTCATCAGGCCCGCTTTCGGCGGAGATCAGTTCCTGCTCCGGCCGTGACGGGGGAAGCCACTCCTCAATCCAGCGCAGCCGGGGCTCCTCCTCTTCCGCCTCTATCTCGTCGACGGTGAGCACCCGCTGCAGGTGGCGCAGGCGGTTGGCCACCTGCACAAACTGGCGCCATTGCCAGATCCCCTGAATCAGCAGCAGCCGCGCGCCGCTGTCCTCCAGCACGTAAGAGAGGTTTTCCGGAGAGTCGTTCACATACAGCGGCACCACCACCAGCCCAAGTCCCAGCGCCGCCTGATCGAACAGCACCCATTCGCGGCAGTTGGCCAGCATCACCGCCACCCTGTCGCCCGGCTGCAGCCGTTCCCCCTGCAGCGCCCGCTGCCAGCGCGCCACCTGTGCCGCCATATGTCGCCATGTACTGTCACTCCACTGTCCGCTGCGGTCGTCAAGGTAACGGTACGCGGAAGCATCGGGGGTACGCCGCAACCGCTCCCGGAACAGTCCGGGAATGGTACCGGCGGTTTCGGCAGAGATGGTGTCGGTGGTCTGTTTCATGGATATCACCCCTCCTTCAGCCGTGGCGTCGAAACGGGCTTTTCTGTTGCCAGGTCATCCGGTGTTTCCGTCTGAAATCGCGGGAAGGCGACCCTTGCCTCAGAGGCAGTATGTTCGTCGCGCTATTTCCGGATGGCGGGCTTCAGTTTTAGGGTCTTCCTCAAATCGAATGGTAAATCATCCTTGACAGGCGGAGTGCACGCCGGAAGATGGTCGGCAGAAGGGGATTGGGGACACCTTGGAATTGGCCGGATCACTTGCAATTCGCGCAGGTGGTGGATATCCGCTTGTCCCCAGCCAGACGACCCCCATCCCCTCCTGGTTACCGGGTATGTGGCGTGTATTCCGCCTGTCAAGGAGCGAGCCGCTACGCGGTGATTTACCATTCTAGCCACACGCTTTGGGGAAGAACTCAGTTTTTTACCTTCTGCAGCATATAGCAAGTGACGGCCACAGCGCAAATGGTGGGCAGGGTGGCGCTCAGAAACGGGGGGATGGAGTAGACCACCCCCAGCTGCCCCAGGCTGTGGTTGAACAGATAAAAGCCGATCCCGATCAGGGTGCCGGCCAGGAGCCGGCTGCCCGCGCTCACGGAGCGCATGGCTCCGAAGACGAAAGGGATCGCCAGCAGCATCATGGCCCCGGTGGCGAACGGTGCCGCCAGCTTGCTCCAGAAGGCCACCCGGTAGCGGTCGGAATTGAGCCCGTTGTTCTCCAGATAGCCGATGTAGCGCAGCAGCTCGCGGGAAGAAAGACCCTGTGGTTCCACCGCCACCACATCGATCAGTCCGGGATCGAGAATTCCGCGCCATACCAGCTCATCCCGCCGTGCGGCGGTAACGCGGGATTCGGAGAAGCGGGTCTGGCTCACATCCTCCAGGAGCCAGCTCCCATCCTCCCGGTAGCCGGCCTGCGGGGCGTAGGTCAGTTTGAGCGGCTGCTTGGCGGCGCTGAACTCGTATATGTGAACCCCTCCCAAACGGCGGTTGGAATATACCGTGCGGGCGTTGATGTAGCTGTTTCCCTCCCGGATCCAGAGACCGGAGCCGGTATTGACCGACACATGCTTCTGCAGCGCGGCGGCGCGCAGCTTGAAGGCGTACTGTTCGCTGTGGGACGCCACCAGCTCCCCGATGAGAACCACCGCAACCATCATCAGCAGCGCCACCTTCGCCACCGCCCAGGTGATGCGCATCACCGAAACCCCGGCAGCGCGCATCACCGTCAGCTCGCTGCTGCTGGCCAGGTTGCCGAGGCCCATCAGGCTGCCTATCAGGGCCGCCATGGGAAACAGATCCCCGGCCCAGCGTGGCAGGGTCAGCAGGGTGAACTGCAGCGCCGTCAAAGCGGTATATTGCGCCCGCCCCACCTTCCGCAGCTCCCCCACATAGGTCATGAAGATATAGAGGGCGAGCAGCACCGCCAGCGTGGTCAGCGTGCCGGTGATCACCGTGCGCCCGATATAGCGATCCAGAATGTT
The DNA here is from genome assembly GCA_015490535.1 of Gammaproteobacteria bacterium. Lineage (GTDB taxonomy): Bacteria > Pseudomonadota > Gammaproteobacteria > Thiohalospirales > Thiohalospiraceae > DRMK01. The sequence continues at coordinate 21,277 of WFXP01000122.1, read as the reverse complement.
CACGCCTCCCCTCCCCGCGCAGCGAGGCGCCACCTGATTCCGCTCTGGCGCACCACCTCGAAGGTCACGTAGAGCAGCATCAGCAGATGTACCCACCACAGTCCGAGGAGCTGGGGGGTCTCGCCCCGCTCCAGCCAGCTGCGCGCCACCCCCAGCATGTTGGCGTAGATGACATAGATCAGGATGGCGCTGAACAGTCGCGCATAGCGCCCCTGCCGCGGCGAGGTACGGCTCAGCGGCACCGCCAGCAGCGCCAGCGGGATCACCGAAAAGGGTATGCTCAACCGCCACTGCAGCTCGGCGCTCTCCTCCAGCCCGCCTGCGTCCAGCAGCCGGGCGGTGGGAATGGCGCGCAGCCGTGGATCGCGATAGCTGCGCCGCGTGTCGATACGCACCGCGTGCTGCTCGAAGCGGACGATGCGGAACTCCGCCTCTCCGGGTATCCCTTCGTAACGGGTGCCGTCGAGCAGAATCAGGTAGCGCTGCCCGGTCTGTTCGTCAATTTGCTGATAACCCTCCCTGGCGGCAATGACGTTCTGCTCCAGCGGACGCTCTCCCGGCAACTGCACGAACACCTCCTTGAGCCGCCCCCGCTTCACGTCCACCTGCTCCACATAGAAGACCCCCTCACCACTATCCGCGCTGAAGCTGCGGAAGGTCCCCACCGGGATCCCGCCGATCTCGCTGACCGACCTCGCCTCATCCACCAGCCGCTGCATGCGGTACTCGGCCCAGGGGGAGAGCAGCAGCGACAAGACTCCGGTCACCAGCGCCAGGCCGATGGCCACGATACCTACAGTCCTGAGCAGCCTCCCGATTCCCACGCCGCAGGCGGCCAGGGCGATCATCTCGCTGTCCCGGTGCATCCTTCCCAGGGCGACCAGGACGGCGATGAAAAGGGCGAAAGGGAGCAGCAACCCCAGACTGTTCAACAGGGTAAACCCGAGCATCTCCAGCACCTGGCGCCCGATCAGATCACCCGCCACCACCTCGTTGAACAGCACCACCAGCTGGTTTCCGGTGAAGATCAGCAGCAGCACCAGGGTTATGGCGAGCCACACCCCGGTTATCTCCCGGAACAGATAGCGGTCGATAATCATCTTGATGCGGAGTCTGCAAAAACATGGTAATGATATATGGATTCACCCAGACAATCAGGAGCCAGTATGAAGTTCAGCGTAAAAAGCGGCACCCCGGAGCAGCAGCGCAGCGCCTGTGTGATTGCGGGGGTGTTCGAGAAACGGCGCCTGTCGGACGCGGCGCAAAGGCTCGATGAGGCCAGCGGCGGCCTGTTGGGCGAGGTGGTGCGGCGTGGCGATATGGACGGCAGGCCGGGCCAGGTACTGCTGCTGCCGGCGGTGGCTGGAATCGCCGCTCAACGGGTGCTGCTGGTGGGATGCGGCCCCGAGCGGGAGCTGGCCGACAGTCGCTATCGCAAGATAGTACGCAAGGCGGCGCTGACCCTGAACGAGACCGGAGCCATGGAGGCGGCCAGCTACCTAGCGGAGCTGCCGGTAACCGGGCGTCATCTGCACTGGAAGGTGCGCCAGGTGGTGGAGACCACGGCTCAGGCCCTGTACCGTTTCGAGCAGTTCAAGAGCAAGCCGGAAAACGCCTCCCGCCCGCTACGGCGCATGACCCTGATGGTGACCGACCGCCAGGCGCTGGCGGAGGGAAAGCGGGCGCTGGCCGAAGGGGAGGCCATAGCAGCCGGGCAGCGGCTGGCTCGTGATCTGGGAAACACTCCGGCCAACATCTGCACTCCCGCCTGGCTGGCCCGGCAGGCCGCGTCGCTGGCCAAGAGCCAGCCGTCAATTACCCATAAGGTATTGGAAGAGAAGGAGATGGGGAAGATGGGCATGGGTGCCCTGCTCTCCGTGGCGCGCGGCTCCCGCCAGCCGGCGAAGCTTATCATCCTGGAGTACAAGGGGGCCAAGAGGGGCGATCGGCCGGTGGTGCTGGTGGGCAAGGGGGTGACTTTTGACTCCGGTGGAATCTCTATCAAGCCCTCCGCGGCCATGGACGAGATGAAATATGACATGTGCGGTGCGGCCAGCGTGCTGGGGGTGTTCCGCGCCCTGAGCGAGCTGCGGCTGCCGCTGAACGTGGTGGGCCTGATCCCGGCCACCGAGAATCTGCCCGGTGGCAATGCCAGCAAGCCGGGAGACATCGTCACCAGCCTCTCCGGCCAGACTATCGAGATTCTCAACACCGACGCCGAGGGACGTCTGATCCTGTGTGACGCCCTCACCTACGCCGAGCGTTACCGGCCGGAGGTGATAATCGACATCGCCACCCTTACCGGTGCCTGCGTCATCGCCCTGGGCCATCAGGCGTCAGCGGTGCTGGGCAACCACCCGCCGCTGGTGCATGATCTGATCCGGGCCGGTAACGAGAGCGGCGATCGTGCCTGGGAGCTGCCGCTATGGGAGGAGTACCAGGAGCAGCTCAAGAGCAACTTCGCCGACATGGCCAACGTAGGTGGACGCCCGGCGGGCACCATCACCGCAGCCTGCTTCCTGGCGCGCTTCACCGAGAAACAGCGCTGGGCCCATCTGGATATCGCAGGCACCGCCTGGCGGAGCGGCGAGAAGAAGAGCGCCACCGGTCGTCCGGTGGCACTGCTCACCCAGTATCTGCTGGACAGGACGTCCCGGTGACCCAGGTGGATTTCTATATCCTGGCAACCAGCGACGCCTCCGGCCGCGAGCGTTTTGCCTGCCGCCTTGCGGAAAAGGCTTTCCGCGCCGGCTACCGGGTCCATCTCAACAGTGCCACCCCCGAGCAGGCGGAGCAGCTGGATCAGCTGCTCTGGACCTTCCGGCCCGGCAGTTTCATCCCCCACAGCCTTGCCCAGGCCGGGGAGGAGGTGCCGGTGCTGATCGGTTGCGGCAGCGAACCGGCTGCAGAGAGCGATCTGCTGATCAATCTGGCAGATGACATCCCCACCTGCTTCAGCCGTTTCCGGCGGCTGGCGGAGATCGTGGACCAGGATCCGCAACGGCGAGATAGAGGGCGCCAGCGCTACCGCTTTTATCAGGAGCGGGGATACCCCCTGGTCCATCACAGCATCGATTGAATCGACCGGGCAGATTACCGGCACAACCCGGGGAGACAGGCCAGATCCCATGCTGCCACTCCATCCTCCGTCCGGTCCGTGTATTTCTGCCGGTGGAGCGACCCTCGCCCGCAGGCTGCGCCTTGCTCCAGCCTGCCTTTGAGATCCTGGACGCGGCACATATTGGTGGTGGGTAACCCGGCAACAATCAAGACGATCGATGGCAAAGCCTCAATTCAGCGCCCGACCGCCTGCTGAGGCTCGCTTTACCATCCAATTGTCCCGGTCAGTGAGCAATGGCTCTGCCAAAATATAAAAAAGCCTCCCACAGCATGACTGCGGGAGGCTTCTCCCTCGGGGGGGAGGGATGAACAGGAAAACCCTCTTCCCTAACTTGACCGTTCAGCTGGTCCTCGAAATTCGCGCGTCGTTACGTCGAAAAACGATCATGCGCCTCTTTGGCGGACTGGCGTTTTCCGTTCCGTGACCGCCGGTTTCCCGGGCCGCCTCCGCGGCCCAGCCGGGAACCCCACAGCCGGTTGGCCCCGTCCACCTCTTGCTGGCTGCTATATTGTTATCCCCAGTGACTTCAGCGTATCCATGGTAAGTCCACCGGTTGGCAGCCCCTTTTCGCGCTGATAGTTACCGACCGCCCGCAAGGTGGCCGCGCCTACCACTCCATCGATAGGTCCGGGATCAAATCCGGCAGCCTTGAGGGCACGCTGTAGCCGGGTGATGATCTCCGGCTTCATATTAGTCTGACACAATACCGAGCGCCACTCCACCCTTTGATCGGAGATCTTGATTCGTTTGGTTATAGTGGTGTACTTGGCCGGGATCTCGATGCGCTTCTCCTGGGGAGCGGATACCAGCTTGCGTACCTTTACAACCTTGTACTGGGCAGGGATCTCCACCGTCTTGGTGGCAGCCGGGGTCTTCACCACACGGCGGGTTACGGTCTTGTATACGGCGGGTCTCTTCTGCAGGCAGATCTGGTTGCCGGTTCGACTGCTGGCATCCAGCTCCTTGTTGTGTATTTCATGCCATACAAATTCGTCCTCAGACACCTGGACCCGCTTCGTAATGGTCTTGTATTTGGCCGGGATCTCGATGCGCTTCTCCTGAGGGGCGGATACCAGCTTGCGCACCTTTACCGTCTTGTACTGGGCCGGAATTTCAATAACCTTGGTGGAAGCCGGCGTTTTGAGTACGCGCTTGGTGATGGTCTTGTATTTGGCCGGAATCTCCACCAGACACATGATCTCTCCGGTGGTGTTGTCGATCTTTTCAATCAGCCCGCGCCCCTTCTTCCACACCGTTCTGGCTGGCTCAACCAACACCTTTTCGGTTATGGTTTCATAGACCGGCGGTACAGCCACCTCCTTTTGCGAGGCCTCTTTCACCAGCACCTTCTCTTCCACCCATTCATATTTGGCGGGGATGACCTCCACCCTCTCCGAGGCCTCACTCACCAGAACCTGTTCGGTCCTGGTTTCATATTTCGCCGGAATGCGGTGCTCATGAAAACACATGCCGGGCGTGGCCGCATCCAGATCCACCCCGCCATTCTTGGCCGCCTCCAACAGCGCCGGGCTGGCCTGCGGGGCATTGTTGCGCAGGCTGGTAAGCCAGACCAGGCTCTCAGGACGAACCTCAACCTTTTCGGTTACGGTTTCGTAGGTGGCAGGAACTGAGACCAGCTTTTGCGAGGCCTCCTTCACCAGCACCTTCTCCTTCACCCACTCATACTTGGCGGGGATGATCTCGATGCGCTCCGAAGGCTCCTTGACAAGTACCTCCTCGGCCTCCGTCTTGTACTGTGCCGGAATCACCACCTTGGCATAGCACTCACCCGGTTTGGCATTGGGGATGGCGGTGGCCGCATCAACGCCCTCCTCGGCGGACGCCATGCCGGTGGCAACCAGCGCGACAAGCGCCGGGAAAAACACCTTGTAGTGATTGTTGAACATGTTTGATCCCTCCTTAGCAGATATTTACCCGGTTTCTCCCTTTAAACAGCGGGCCGATCATACCATACGGAAAAGATACTGGTGCTCTTTCCAAGGTAATAAATTAGGATTCAGTTGGATGGACGCTGAATCCTGATCGGGTCTTCCTCAAATCGTGTGGGTAAAATGGTAAATCACCGCGTGGCGGCTTCATCCCTGACAGGCGGAATGCGCGCCACATACTCGGTAGCCAGGTGGGGATTGGGGGTGTCTGGCCGGGGAGTGGCGGATATCCACCAGCTGCGCCAATTGCAACTGGTCCGGCTGTCCCAAACTCTCCCCAATCCCCTGCTGCCGACCAGCTTCCGGCGTGCATTCCGCCTGTCAAGGATGATTTACCATTTTACCCACACGATTTGAGGAAGACCTTCCTGATTATTATCTTGCTAAATGAGTACTGGCGCAATCTGCCACGGTGCCGATTTACTCTTTGTTCACACAACTTGCCGCGCCCGTAAGGGCCACCGGATCGAGCAGTTTACGGAGCTCCTCCTCGGAGAGATCCGTCATCTCCAGCGCCACCTCCAGCACCGGCCGGCCCTCGCTCCATGCCCTCTTGGCAATCCGGGCCCCCTTTTCATAGCCGATCACGGGGTTGAGGGCGGTCACCAGAACCGGATTGCGCTCCAGAAGCGCCTGAACCCGCTCCCTGTTGACCACAAATTCCCGGATCGCCTTGGCCTCCAGGGTGGTGGCTGCCGCCGCCAGAAGCTCGATGCTCTGCAGCAGGTTATGGGCGATCAGCGGCAGCATTACGTTGAGCTGGAAGTTTCCCGACTGGGCGCCGAGGGTAATGGCGCTGTCGTTGCCCACCACCTGGGCGCACACCATGGCCACGGCCTCGGGGATCACCGGGTTGAGCTTGCCGGGCATGATGGAGCTGCCGGGCTGCAGGGCGGGCAGGGTGATCTCTGCCAGGCCGGCCAGCGGGCCGCTGTTCATCCAGCGCAGATCGTTGGCTATCTTCATCATGGCCGCCGCCAGGGTCTTGAGCTGGCCGCTCATCTCCAGCGCCGCCTCCTGGCTGCTCAATCCCTCGAAACAGTTATCCATGCGCCGCAAGGGAATCCCGAGCCGCTTACCGATGTGCTCCGCCACCCGGGAGCCGAATTCAGGGTGGGCGTTGACGCCGGTGCCGACCGCGGTGCCGCCGATGGGAATGGCGAGCAGCCGGAAACGGCTGCCCTCGATCCTCTCCCTGGCGTGCCGGATCTGGCTGGCCCAGCCGGACAGCTCCTGGCCGAAGGTGAGCGGCATGGCGTCCATCAGATGGGTGCGGCCGGTCTTGACCACCCCCTCCAGCTGGGTGGCGCGGCTCTCTATGGTGGAGTGCAGGCGCTCCAGGGCGGGCAGCAGCCGCTCCTCCAGGGTCAGGCAGGCGGCGATGTGGATGGCGCTGGGGAACACGTCGTTGGAGCTCTGCCCCATGTTGACATGGTCGTTGGGGTGAATATCTATCCCGGAGGCGTCACCGGCGAGCCGGGCTATCACCTCGTTGCAGTTCATGTTGCTGCTGGTACCGGAGCCGGTCTGGAAAATGTCCACCGGAAAATGGGAGTCGCAGCTGCCGTCGATTACCTTCAGCGCCGCCTGCCGGATGGCCCGGGCGCGCTGCCGGTCCAGCGCCCCCAGCTCCTGGTTGATCTGCGCCGCCGCCAGCTTGATCTCTCCCAGGGCCCGGATCATGGCGCGCGGCAGACGCAGGCCGCTGATGGGAAAGTTCTCCACCGCGCGCTGGGTCTGGGCGCCATACAGCGCCCCGGCCGGGACCCTCAGCTCCCCCATGCTGTCGCGCTCGATCCGGTAGTCTGAACCGCCCATATCGCTCCCTCCTTTGCCGTCCGGCATGACAAGCAGCCGGTCCCGCACGCCCCCGGTTGCCTTGACCTGATACCGCAAAAAGCCGATTATACGCGTTTTTATGACTGCTATACGCCCCCTTGCTCGGGGGGTGCAACCACGGGAGTTCGGATGGACGCCGCTGACAAAAAACGGCTGCTGCGCGAGATGCTCTATGCGCGCCGCTTCGAGGAGCGCTGTTACGAGGCCTACGTGGAGCGCAAGATAGGTGGATTTCTCCACCTCTATCCGGGCCAGGAGGCATGCGCCATCGGCGTTCTGGAGGCGGCCCGGCCGGGGCGGGACTATGTCATCACCGGCTACCGGGACCATGTGCATGCCATCAAGTGCGGCGCGGATCCCAGGGAGGTGATGGCCGAGCTGTTCGGCAAGGAGACCGGTTCCAGCAAGGGGCGCGGCGGCTCCATGCACATATTCGACGTGAAGCACCGCTTCATGGGCGGCTATGCGCTGGTGGGGGGGCCGTTTCCGCTTGCCGCCGGCATCGCCAAGGCCCTGAAGCTGAAGGGGGAGGAGGAGATCGCCATCTGTTTCCTGGGGGACGCGGCCAACAACCAGGGCACCTTTCACGAGGCGCTCAACATGGCCAGCCTGTGGCAGCTCCCCGTGCTCTACGTGTGCGAGAACAATCTGTACGGCATCGGGACCCGCATCGATCGCTCCACCGCGGTGGTGGAACAGTACAAGCGGGTATGCGGCTATGACATCCCGGCCGCCCAGGTGGATGGCCAGGATATCGAGAAGGTGTATGCCGCCGCCAGGGAGGCCGTGGCGCATGTGCGCTCCGGCAAGGGCCCCTACTTCCTGGAGCTGCTGACCTATCGCTACCGCGGGCACTCCATGTCCGACTCCAATGCCTACCGGGCCAAGGAGGAGGAGCGCCAGTGGAGCAAGCGCGATCCCATCATCATGCTGCGCGATCGGCTCATCGAGGCGGGCCAGCTGAGCGCGGAGGAGTACCGGGAGATGGATACCGGGATCCTGGAGGAGATTGAACAGGAGGTCATCCCGTTCGCCGAACGGTCGCCGGAGCCGAAGGTGGAGGAGCTGGAGAGATACGTGCTGGCGGATAACGATCCTTGGGTTCACGGGGGGGCGCGGTGATGGCGGAATTGATGTACTGGGAGGCGGTGCGCCGCGCCCACGACGAGGAGATGGCCCACGACCCGCTGGTGATCTGCATGGGCGAGGATATCGGGGTGGCCGGTGGCACCTACAAGGCCACCAAGGGGTTGTACGAAAAGTATGGCCCGGACCGCGTGATCGACACCCCCATCTCGGAAAATGGCTTTACCGGGCTCGGGATCGGGGCCTCGTTCCTCGGTGTGCGGCCCATCATCGAGATCATGTCGGTGAACTTCGCCTGGCTGGCGATGGACCAGATCTTCAACACCGCCGCCAAGGTGCGCTACATGTCCGGCGGCCAGCTGGAGGCGCCCATCGTGGTGCGCTCCCCCGGCGGAACCGCCCACCAGCTGGGGGCCCAGCATTCGGCGCGCATGGAGAAGGTGTTCATGGGAGTCGCCGGCCTGCGGGTGGTTACCCCCTCCACGCCGAAACAGGCCTACGGACTGCTCAAGTCGGCGGTGCGCTGCGCGGATCCGGTGTTCATCAATGAACACGAGCTGATGTACAACCTGAAGGGGGAGGTGCCCGATGGGGAGTACTTCCACCCGCTGGAGGGTTCCGAGGTGGTGCGCGAGGGGCGCGACGTGACCCTGTTTGGCTACAACATCTCGGTGCACTGGGCGCTGCAGGCGGCGGGGGTGCTCTCCAGGGAGCATGGCATCGAGGCCGAGGTGGTGGATCTCTTCGCGCTGAACCCCCTGGACCGGGCGGGAATAGCCGCTTCCGTCGCCAGGACCCACCGCGCCGTCATAGTGGAGGAGGCGGAGCCGGCCGTCGGCGTAGGCTCCGAGGTGATGGCGATCCTCAACGAGGAGTGTTTCTTCGAGCTGGACGCCGCCCCGCTGCGGGTATCCGCGGTCAATGTGCCCATCCCCTACAACCGCAGCCTGGAAAAGGCCGCTTTGCCCACCGCCCGCGATGTGGTGGAGGCAGTGCTGGCCCAGTTCTCCAGATAGACCCTGAACCACAACCCATCCGGAGCGTAACGAATCCCATGGCTGAACCGTACCCGATAAAGATGCCCCAGCTCTCCGACACCATGACCGAGGGGGTCATAGTCAGCTGGGAGAAGCAGATCGGTGACCGGGTGGAGCGCGGTGACATCATCGCTACGGTGGAGACCGACAAGGCCATCATGGATGTGGAGGTGTTCCGGGAGGGATATCTCTCCGGCCCGCTGGCGCCGGTGGACGGTACCGTTCCCGTGGGCGAACCCATCGCCTGGCTGGCGGCCTCTCCGGAGGAGGTGAAAGATGCCGGGGAAGAGGCGCCGGCCGAACCGGTTTTGGCGGAGCCGGGAGAGCCGCCGGCCACGTCCGACCAGGGGGCGGAAGCGGAGCAGGGCGACGCGGCAACCCCGGCCGGACAACCGGAGGGCACCCTGCACGTAATCAGGATGCCCCAGCTCTCCGACACTATGACCGAGGGAGTGGTGGTGAGCTGGGAGAAAGGTCTGGGCGACAAGGTGGAGCGCGGTGACGTGGTCGCCACGGTGGAGACCGACAAGGCCATCATGGATGTGGAGGTGTTCCGGGAAGGGTATCTCTCCGGGCCGCGTGCGCCGCTGGATTCGGTGGTGGCCGTGGGCGAGCCGATGGCCTACCTGGTGGAGAAGCCGGAACAGGTGGTGCATGAAGAGGGGGCGGCCGCCCCGGCGGCGCCCGCCGGAAAGCCCTCCGCTCCGGAAACCGGATCTCCGGCCACCGACCGTCCCGCCGCCCCCGCCACCAGGGGCGCCGCTGCTCCGGCGCCAAGGCCCGCCGGCGGCAGGGCGACCCCATACGCCCGCAAGCTGGCCGGGGAGCTGGGAGTGGATCTGGAGGGGCTGAAGGGGAGCGGCCCGCAAGGCGCGATAACCGGCTCCGACGTCCAGCAGAGCCGTTCCGGGGCGGCAGCCACGGCCCCGGCGGGCCGACCCCTGCCGGAGATCCAGGTGCCGGGCGAGGGACGCCCCATGAACGCCATGGAGAAGGCGGTCTCCGCCTCCATGAGCGCCTCCCTGACCATGCCCACCTTCCATGTCACGGTACATGCCCGGCCGGAAGCCCTGCTCCGGGCGGCCAGGAAGAAGGGGATCTCGGTCACCGTGGCCATAGCCAAGGCGTGCGCCACGGCCATCGCAAGGCACCCGAGCATCAACTGGTGCTACCAGCCGGTGGACAGGCTGGTGGAGCGCAGCAACGTGGACATCGGCATGGCGGTCTCCGCAGAGGGTGGCGGGCTGGTGGTACCGGTGTTGCGCAACTGCGAATCCCGCACCCTGGAACAGCTCAACGAGGCGTGGGGCGATCTGGTGGCGCGAGCCCGCAAGCGCCGTCTCGCGCCGGAGGAGTATGCCAACCCCACCTTCATGGTCTCCAACATGGGGATGCTGGGGGTCAGCTATTTCGACGCCATTCCCACGCCGGGAACCGCCGCCATCCTGGCCATCGCCACCGCCGGACCGGAGGGCATGCCGCTCACCATCACCGCCGACCACCGGGTGGTGAACGGGGCCGAGGTGGCGCAGTTTCTGAACACCCTCAAGCAGAATATCGAGCAGCCCGAGGAGTGGATGGGGCCAACGGGGCCCGCCATCCCGGAAGGGGAGTGGGACTACGACGTAGTAGTGATCGGTGGTGGACCGGGCGGCGAGGATTGCGCCCGCGATCTGGCCTCCCATGGTATCAGGGTGGCGATGATCAACGATGCCCCGTTCCCCGGCGGCGAATGCCTGTGGCGCGGCTGTATCCCTTCGAAGGCGTGGCGTGCGGCGGCGGACCGTATCCGGGACCGCGCCCACGACCGGCATCTGGGTGTCGAGGGGACCACCGGCGCCACCCTGGACTGGGACAGGCTGGAGCAGACCCGCCGCGCAATACTGGAGAGCCGTGGCGAGATGGCGCTCAAAACCGACACCGGCGTGAAGATCAAGGTCATCCAGGGCTTTGCCCGTTTCGAGAGCGAGCATGCGGTGTTCGTGGACAGCTCCGGAAACAGCGCCAATCCCCACGAGCGCGCCCGGCCGGGCAACGGCTCGGAGGGGGAGACCATCACCTTCGGGGCCGCCGTCATCGCCACCGGCGCCCCCCCCTTCGTGCCGCCCATCCCCGGTGCGCAAGAGGGGCTGGCAAGCGGCGGCGTGCTGACCTCGGACACGGTCTGGAGTCTCGACGGAGTACCGGATCGGATGGTGGTGATCGGTGGCGGCGCCATCGGCGTGGAGATGGCCCAGATCTTCCAGGATTTCGGCACCAGCGTCACCCTGCTGGAGGGGCAGGAGCGCATCCTCGCGGAGGTGGAGCCGGAGATCGCCCGGGAGCTCACCGCGGCGCTGAACGACGATCCCAACCTGACCATCCACGCCGGCGTCAAGGTGCTGAATATCGACGGCGAACCGGGGAACATGACGGTGAGCTACGAGGATGCCGACGGGAAACGCCGCCAGCGGAAGTGCGCCAGGGTATTGATGGCCACCGGAAAGCGGCCCTTGCTGGAGCCGCTCCGCCTGGAGGCGGCCGGGGTGAAGGTGGAGAACGGGGTGATCAAGGCGGACGCCCGTTGCCGCACCAGCGTGCCGCACATCTTTGCCGTGGGAGATGTGATCGGCGGCCTGATGCTCGCCCATACCGCCGCCCAGCAGGGGCGCGTCGCGGCTGCCACCCTGCTGGGAGAGGAGATGAGATACCATCAGGATCTGGACTGCGGCGTGATCTTCACCCGTCCCGAGGCGGCCTTCGTGGGGCTCTCCGTGGCGCAGGCCAGGGACAAGGGGATCGACGCCGTGGAGGTGAAGATGCCCATTAGCATCGATGCCAAGGCGATGATCACCAACGAGACCCGGGGCATGATCAAGATGGTGGCGGACAAGGCCAGCCAGCGTATCGTCGGAGTGCACTTCCTGGCCGATCACGCCGATACGCTGATTGGCGAGGCGGTGATGATGGTGTCCGGGAAAATGACCCTGGAGCAGGTGGCCCACGCCATCCATCCCCATCCCACCCAGACCGAGATGTTCGGGGAGATGGCCCGCCGCCTGCTCTCACGCCTGCGGCGCAGCAGGCGCAGGTAGCGGAGCGGGACCGTCCGCCCGGCGGGGAATCAGCGGCCGCTGCCCGTGTCGCTCACCGCAACGCGCTGGCGGGGCGCCGCCTGCTAAACCTTGTAATACTCCCGGTACCACTCCACGAAACGCGCGACCCCCTCCTCTATTGGAGTGGAAGGCTTGTAGCCCACGTCGTCGGTCAACGCCTGTACATCCGCCCAGGTAGCGGGAACGTCTCCCGGCTGCATGGGCAGCATTCTCTTCTCCACGCTCTTGCCGATGCACTGCTCCAGCACCTCGATATAGCGCAGCAGCTCCACCGGACTGCTGTTGCCTATGTTGTAGATACGCCACGGCGCGGAGCTGGTGCCGGGATCAGGCTGGTCGCCCCGCCACTCCGGGTTGGGCTCCGCCACCCGATCCAGGGTGCGTACGATACCCTCCACGATGTCGTCGATGTAGGTGAAGTCGCGGCGATGGTGGCCGTGGTTGAACACCTCGATGGGCTCCCCGGCAAAGATGCTGTGGGTGAACAGGAACAGCGCCATGTCCGGCCTGCCCCAGGGGCCGTACACGGTGAAAAAGCGCAGCCCGGTGGTGGGCAGGCCGTAGAGATGGCTGTAGGTATGGGCCATCAGTTCGTTGGCCTTCTTGCTGGCGGCGTACAGGCTGAGTGGATGATCGACGTTCTGGTGGACCGAGAACGGCATACTGGTATTGGCGCCATACACCGAGCTGCTGGACGCATATACCAGGTGCTCCACCTCGTGGTTGCGGCACCCCTCCAGGATATTGATGAACCCAACCACATTGGCGTCGATGTAGGCGTAGGGGTTCTCCAGGGAGTAGCGCACCCCCGCCTGGGCAGCCAGATTAACCACCCGTTGCGGCTTGTGGGAGGCGAACGCCCCGAGGATGGCCTCCCTGTCCTCCAGGCTGGCGCGGATATCGGTATAGCCCGGATACTTCTTGAGTCGTTCCAGCCGCGCCAGCTTCAGGTTGACATCGTAGTAGTCGTTGACGTTATCGATCCCCACAACCTGATCACCGCGCTCCAGCAGACGCAGCGCCAGCGCAGAACCGATGAATCCGGCGGTACCTGTTACCAGTATCTTCATGTCCTTCCCCAAGAAAACGGCACCTGAATCCCCGCGCATTCCGGCAGGGTGTCCCGTTGCCGGCTGAATTATGGTTATTCCCCCCGCGCCGGGCGGGCCGCAAGACCCGTCGGAATACTACCACCAATCGGCGCCTTAATTAAGGCACTTTAACGGTGTTCGTGCCGGGCCCCTTATTCCTGCGCGGTTTGCGGTCACCCAAATGGTTGAACCGCCGGTGATTTGGCAAACACCGCGGGCCGGCGGCATCCGTCGCCGCCGCGAGTTTGCGCTTGACCAAACCGTGGAAATAGTGGTATGGATATATGCCACTGAGCAGATATAACAGGTTATTTTTCCAAGGGGGCCAGGGATGGTCTTTGTGTTTGCCTATGAAAATCAACAAAATTTTTCTATTGGTGTTTTTGGTCGCCCTGTCGGCGAATATTCAGGCAGGAGTGGCGCTCGGGTACGATCATGAGGGGTTCGTTACGGCTTGTCTGGAATCGGGCGATCTGTCACGGGCGGTGTGCGAGTGTACCTCCAACAAGGCCGCCCGTGAGCTCTCTCCGACGGGCTTTCAGTTCCTGGTCTCCACCCTGAAGAAAGAGAAGGAGAAGAGCCTCGAGCTGCGCAGCAAGCTGAAGCAGAAGGAGGTGGCGACCGCGGGAAGGTTTATGTCCCGCGGCCCGGCCATCTGCGCCAAGGAGCTGGGGGAAAAACCGGCTGGTACTCCTTCAAGATAAAATAAGTCAGCAAGGTCTTCCTCAAATCGTGTGGGCGAAATGGTAAATCATCCTTGACAGGCGGAATGCACGCCGGAAGCTGGTCGGCAGGAGGGGATTGGGGCACTTTGGGATAGCCGGAGCAGTCGCAATTTGCGCAGGTGGTGGATATCCGCCAGGTTCCAGGCCAGACGGCCCCAATCCCCTCTTGGCTACCGAGTATGTGGCGTGCATTCCGCCTGTCAAGGACCAAGCCGCTCCGCGGTGATTTACCATTTCACCCACACGATTTGAGGAAGGCCTTCCTGGCTTATTTTTACCTTGAAGGAGCACTAGACAGGAGCAGCAGCGCCGGTGGAAGGGGGGTCGCTGAACTGCCTGGATATTTCGTGGAACTCCTCCTGCAGCTGGAGAAAGCCGTCCACCACCTCCGGGTCGAACTGCTTCTCCCTCCCCGCCTGGATAATCTCCACGGCGGTTTCGTGGGAGAAGGGGGGCTTGTACACCCGCTCGTTGATTAACGCGTCGTACACGTCGGCAATCGCCATCAGGCGCCCCGGCAAGGGGATATCGGTCTCTTTCAACCCCTGCGGGTAGCCACTGCCGTCCCACTTCTCGTGGTGAGTGTGGGCGATGTCCCGCGCCATGCTCAGGAACGGAATGGATCCCGGGCGCTCCCCGTCCACCGGCAGGGCATCACGTCCCAGGGTGGCGTGGGTCTTCATCACCTCGAACTCCTCCCTGTCCAGCCGGCCCGGTTTCAGCAGGATGTTGTCCGGGATCCCCACCTTGCCGATGTCGTGCAGGGGCGCGGACCTGAACATGGTGTCGATGTTCTGCTCGGTGAGAAACTCCCGGAAGCGTGGCCGTTGGCTGAGGTGGCGCGCCAGCAGCCGGATGTAGTGCTGGGTGCGCCGGATGTGGTTGCCGGTCTCGTGATCCCGGGTTCCCGCCAGGGCCGCCATGCCGTGGATGGCGACGTCCCGGGTCAGGGCGATCTCCAGGGTGCGCTCCGCCACCTTGCGCTCCAGCAGCTGGTTCTGATCCTTCAGGGCGTCGAGGGCCCTCTTCAGCTTCAGCTGGGTCCTGATCCGCGCCTTGATGATGGCCGGGCTGAAGGGTTTGGTAATGTAGTCCGCCGCGCCCAGCTCCAGCCCGTGCTGCTCATCCTCTACCGTGGTCTTGGTGGTGATAAAGATGACCGGGATGCTGGCGGTATCCGGATTCTCCTTGATGCGCCGGCAGGTCTCGTAACCGTCAATGCCGGGCATCAGTATGTCCAGCAGGATCAGCTGCGGCAGCGGCGGCGTGGCAAGCCGCGCCAGGGCCTGTTCGCCGCTCTTGGCGATGAGGAGGCGGTACTCCCCTTGCAGGATCCCGATCAGGGTGTTGAGGTTGAAACGTTCATCGTCCACGATGAGGATGGTGCTGCTCCGATCAGCGTCGCTCATACCTTGTTACTCCTTGCTCTTTGCCGTTTCCTGCCCGGATCGAGCGGCAGATGGGCGAATCATCCCTGACTGTCCGGGTGCCCGCCGCATGCATGGCCACCGGGAGGGGTTGGGCGGCCGGGGCGTTCCACCCCTCAGGGAAGATTCACCTTGCCGCGATTCCGGCAGATATTCCATACAATCTGATGAATGGCGGTTCGCCGTTCAGGGTACATTGACCTCCCCCAGAATCTCTTGCACGGTCTCCACGGCGTCGTCGAACTCGAAATCGGTCACCTGGGTGGAGAGCCGCTCGGCAAATTCCGCCATTCCCAGCTCCCGCAAGCGGCGGACTATGGCCTCGGTGGCGGGGATACTGGCGGAGTCCCCCGCCGCGAGCAAACCCTCCAGTTCGCGCAGCTGCTGTCTAAGCTCCTCACTGGAGAACCGCTCACCTGGCGGCAGGCCACCATTGCCTTGCGGTATGCGCAGCTCCTCCAGTTGCTCCAGCAGCGGGGTGAGGAGCTCCCCCAGCTGGGCGATCAGCTCCTCCAGCTGCGCCTCCTCCTCTCCGTCGGTAACCGCCTGCTCGATGGCGCGCGCCGCCCCCTGGAGCCGGTCGGCGGCCAGATTCCCGGTTATTCCACACAGGGTATGGGCGTAGCGCTTGAGCGCCCGCAGGTCACCCCGCGCCAGCAGTCTGCGCATGACCGGAACCGCCTGCCGATGGTCGGCATGGAACTGGAGCAGCAGCTTGCGCAGCAGTTTGCGGTTGTTGCCGGTGCGCAGCTGGGCCCTCTCCAGGTCGAGCCCCGGCAGCTCCGGGAACCGGACCCCATTGCCGTTTGTGGCGGGGGTCTCTTCGCTTGCGGGTTTCAGCCAGCGGCCCAGCATGGCGAACAGCTGGTCCGGTTCGATGGGCTTGGGCAGATGGTCGTTCATCCCCGCCCGCAACGATTTCTCGCGGTCGCCGGTCATGGCGTGGGCGGTCATGGCCACAATGGGCAGATCGCTGTAGCGGGCGGCGCGGATGCGCCGGGTGGCCTCGAAGCCATCCATCTCCGGCAGCTGGATGTCCATCAGCACCAGATCGTACTTCTGCCGCTGCACCGCCTCCACCGCCTCCCTGCCATTACCGGCGATCTCCACTTGCAGCCCGAAGTTCTCCAGCATGGCCACCGCCACCTGCTGGTTGATCTCGTTGTCCTCCACCAGGAGCACCCTGCCGGAGAGCCTCTGCACGGGCGCCGGTCCCGGTGCGGTACGGCCATCCCGCCTCCCGATCTGCTCTCCCCCGATGGTCTGGGCAACGGTCTCGAACAGCACCGAGGGGCTGACCGGCTTGATGAGAAACGCATCCAGATGCTCCTGCCGGGCGCGGTGCATGATCTCCTCCCTGCCGTAGGCGGTGATCATCACGATGGTGGGGATCTTCTCCAGGCGTGGGTTCTTCCTGATCAGACGGGCGGTCTCCAGGCCGTCCATCTCCGGCATCTTCCAGTCCAGCAGCACCAGGTCGTAGGGCTCCGCGCCGCCGTTGGCCTCCAGCTCCTGCAGGGCGGCGATGCCGGACTCCGCGGTGTTCACGTCGAAGCCGAACGACTCCAGCATGTCCCGGAACACCTGGCGCACGGTGGCGTTGTCGTCCACCACCAGGGCGCGCATGGTGTCGAAGCTGACCTCCGGGTAACGACTGCGCGGGGCCACCTCCACCGGTTTGCCGAACGGCACGCTAAAGCGGAAGGTGCTGCCCCGGCCCGGCGCGCTCTGCGCCCCGATCTCCCCCTTCATGAGCTCCACCAGCATCCTGCAGATGGCGAGCCCCAGGCCGGTGCCACCATATCTGCGCGTGGTGCTGCTGTCCGCCTGGGAGAAGGCGTCGAACAGGCCGGGGATCTTGTCCGGCCTGATGCCGATCCCGGTATCCCTGACCGTGAACTCCAGCCGGCAGGCCCTGGCATCCTCCTCCAGCAACCGGATTCCGATCACCACCTCTCCCTGCTCGGTGAACTTGATGGCGTTCTGGGTCAGGTTGAGCAGCACCTGCCCGACGCGCAGCGGATCCCCGATCAGGGTGCGCGGCACGTCACGCTCCACCGAGAACAGCACCTCGATGCCCTTCTCCCCCGCCTTTATGCTCACCAGATCCGATATGTTCTGCAGTATGTCGTCCAGACGGAACTGGGTGCGCTCGATGGTGAGCTTGCCCGCCTCGATCTTGGAGAAATCCAGCAGGTCGTTGATAATCCCCAGCAGTGCGTGGGCGGAGCTGTTGATCTTGTTCAGGAAGTCGCGCTGGCGCGCGGTGAGATCCGACTGCAGCACCAGGTGGCACATGCCGATGATGGCGTTCATCGGCGTGCGAATCTCGTGGCTCATGTTGGCCAGAAAACCGCTCTTGGCCTCGTTGGCCGCTTCCGCCTGCCGCTTGGCCTCCTGCAACTCCAGCTGCATCCGCCTGCGTTCGGTGACATCCTCCTGGGAGCCGACCACGCGGATCGGCCTACCCTCGGTATCCCTTTCCGCCACCTTGCCGCGTGACAGCATGTAGCGGTATGCGCCACTCCTGGTGCGCAACCGGAACTCGTGCTGGTAGGTGTCCTTGCCCTCGCGCAACGCCTGCTGCACCAGCCGTATGGCCTCCTGGCGATCGTCGGGATGCAGCAGCTCGCGCCAGGTGTGCTCCGTGGCCTGCAGCTCGCCCGGCGCGTAACCCAGCATCTTCATGTAGGCCGGACTGTAGTAGACCTGGTTGGTGGTGATGTCCCAGTCCCACAGCCCCTCCGACGCCGCCTCGGTGGCCAGCTGGTAGCGCTCCTCGCTGATGCGCAGCTCCCGCTCCGCTCTCTCGCGCTCCCGGATCTGCTTCTTCAGGGAGCGGTTCCAGAGTATCGCCATGAGCAGCAGGAACCCGGTTATTCCCCCGGCCAGCAGGGCGGCCCGCCACACCCTGCTACGATCCACCGCATGCTCGAAACGCACCGCGAACCAGCGGTTCCTGATCGCCTGACGCTGCTCCTGGGTGAGCGAGCCGATGGCCTCATCGAGGATCTCCACCAGCTCCGGCCACTCCTTGCGCACCGCGAACGCGAGATTGTAGGTGAACAGGGTGGGGGAGGCGATCTTGATGTTGGTCAGGCCCCGCTTGTCGATCTCGTAGGCCCCCACCGCCAGATTACCGATATAGGCATCCACCTTGCCGGTGGCGAGGCTCTTCATCGCCTGGGCCGGGGTCTCCACCCGCACCAGCTCCAGCTTCGGATAGGTGAGCTGCAAATACTCCTCCACCGGATCGTCCCTCTCGATGGCGATCTGTTTGCCAGCCAGATCTTCCGGCGCGGTAATCAGCTGCTGCGCCCCTCGCACGAATACCACCGCTGGAAAGCTGAGATAGGGGATGGTGAAGTTGAACCTTTTCTCCAGCTCCGGCGTCTTTACGGCGCTGGACAGAATGTCAATCCTTCCCTCCGCCAGAGCGGTAATCAGCTGGCGGCGGGTCATGGCGGGCTGCGGCTGCATGGAGATCCCCAAGCGGGAGGCGAGCAGCTCCACATAGTCGGAGCTGATCCCCCGGTAGCCCCCATCGGGACCGACGAACTCAACAGGTGCCCAGGAGGAGATCGCCCCCAGCTTCATCACGGGGTGTTGGCCCAGCCACTCCCTCTGCTGCGGAGTAAGCGCCGGCCCCCGATCCGGTCCGCTCTCCTCACCCACGGGGGATACATAGTCCGGAAGCCAGCGGTTCACCAGCTCCCTGCGCTCCCGCTCCGAAATCGCCGCGATGCCGGTCTCCACCAGCGCCAGCAGCTCCCTGTTGCCGCGCGCCACGCCGGCATGGATCCCGGCGTTCAGCATGGGCGGAGAGATCCTGGCCGCCCTGCCCCGGATTCCAGCCTCCACCAGCGCAAGCTCCGCGGATGGCTCATCGGCCAGAAAGGCGTCAATCTCGCCGCGGGCCAGAGCCACCCCCATCTGTTTCGCGGTGTCCAGGGTGGTTATGGTGGCGTCCGGCAGCCGGCCGCGCAGCAGCTCCCCCAGAGGTGGATAGGTGGCGATACGCGCCTGCCGGAAAGACTCCAGGGTGGACTCTCCCGGCCCGTCGGTACGATAGAACAGGGTTGCCGGAACGGTGAAGAAAGGAGTGCTGAAGTCCAGCTCCCTGGCACGCTCCCTGGAGTAGAACAGGATCCCGTGAATGTCCGCCCTGCCCTCCCGCACATCGGCAATGGAACGGGGCATGCTGGCGAGCCGGAACCGCACCTGGCGGCCGGTCTTCTCCCCCCAGAGGCGCCAGAACTCCACTACCATACCGGTAGGGTTGCCATCGGCATCGATGGCACTGACGGTGGTCATGTTGTCCGGTATCGAAATGGTGACGGGCTCCGGCGCACCGGGTCCCGCCGCCGCGGCAGGCAGCGACGGCAGAGCCAGAAACAGCAGCATCAGCAGAGTAGTTCCGGCTTTCATTATATTATTGCAGACCGCAAATACCCCGATTCTGGCTGAACCGGATTGCCGTGGCAAGCATTAGCGGAACCCGGCACTCCCCTGCTGCTCCACCCGGGCAGGCTTCACGACCGATTCGGGATTCCGCGTGGCGATCGTGGTACAGTGATTTTTTGGACAAAAACAGGGATTTTCGGCATGGGCAAGGCTACTGGGATCATTGCACTGCTGCTGTTGTACTGCTTTTCTTCGGGTCTGGCGGCTGATGACGCCACCAGCTACGACAGGGTCTCCCTGGGGGCGGAGGCCAGCGAGGAGATAGCCAATGACACGCTGGTGGCGATCCTCTATCTGCAGCAACAGGGGCGCAATGCCGCACAGGTGGCGGAAAGGGTGAACCAGGCCATCGCCTGGGGCATAGAGCGGGCGCGGGAGAGGGCCGCCGGGATTAAGATCCAGACGTTGGGTTACCAGACCAGCCCGGTTTACCAGAACGGCAAGCTGACCGGGATCTGGCGGATACGCCAGTCTCTCCGCCTGGAGAGCAAGGACTCCGCCCTGCTCAGCGAGCTGTTGGGCGAACTGCAGGAGAGGCTGGCCATCCAGCACATCGGCTACCAGCTGTCGGAGGAGAGCAGGCGCCAAGCGGAGCAGCGGCTTACCGAGGCCGCCATAGCCAGTTTCAAACGGAAGGCCCTGTTGGTGGCCCGGCAATTCGATGCCAGGGACTACCGCATAGTGTCCGTCAACATCTCTCCGGCCGGCTCCCGCGGCCGTCCCATACCCATGAGATACGCCATGGACGGGATGGAGGCGAAAATGGCCAGCGCCCCGCCGCTGGAGGCCGGCGAACAGACGGTGCGGATCGGCGTCAGCGGGGTGATCGAGCTGGTGAGAGATTAGTACTCTTTCAAGGTAACAGGTTAGGATCCAGAGGGACGCTGAATCCGGATTGGGTTTTCCTCAAATCGTGTGGGTGAAATGGTAAATCACCGCGTAGCGGCTCCGTCCTTGACAGGCAGAATGCACGCCACATAATCGTTAACCAGAAGGGGATTGGGGCCGGCTGGCCGGGGAGTGGCGGATATCCACCACCTGGGCCAATTGCAGCTGGTTCGGCTATCCCAAAGTTTCCCCAATCCCCTTCTGCCGACCATTTTCCGGCGTGCATTCTGCCTGTCAAGGATGATTTACCATTTCACCCACACGATTTGAGGAAGACCCTCCTGATCTATTACCTTGTAAAGAGGACCAGCCCAAACCCCGGTTTCAGAGCCCCGCTCTATCCGAAATAGTCGGGCTCGTTACCGGGCTTCCACTTGATATTGCAGCCCAGGCTGGGTTTCTGCTCTTCGGGCACCGGCTTGCCGGCCAGCACCGCCTCCACTGCGGCGCGCAGATCCTTGCCGGTGACCGGTTCGTCGTTGCGCGGGCGGGCGTCGTCGAACTGGCCGCGATAGACCAGCTTGCGGTCGGCGTCGTAGAGAAAGAAGTCGGGGG
>WFXP01000121.1 GCA_015490535.1 Gammaproteobacteria bacterium | reverse complement strand
GCATTGACCGTGACCCGCACGGTGGCCTGATCCTCGCCGCCATTGCCATCGGCAACCGTATACCCAAAGCTGTCGCTGCCGCTGAACCCGGCCGGCGGGGTGTAGGTGAAGGTGCCGTCGCCGTTGTCCACCACGCTGCCCCCCTGGGCCGAGCGGCTGTCCACCCCGCTGACGCTCAGGGTGTCACCGTCCGGGTCGCTGTCGTTGGCCAGCACGTTGCCGGTGGTCACCGGGGTATCCTCGTCGGTGGTCACGGTATCATCCAAGGCCTGCGGGGGCCTGTTCTCCCGCACCATGGTGGTCTCGCTGTCGGAGTTGTTGCTGCTGTCGGCATCACTCTGCGCGGAGCTGACCGTTGCGGTGTTGGTCTTGCTGCCCGCGCTGTCGGCCCGTACGGTTATTCTGACGCTGGCGGTGCCGCCGTTGGCGCCGATACTGCCCAGGTTACACTCCACCACCTGCGCAGCATGGCTGCAGCCCGCGTCATCGGAGATGTAGCTCATGCCGGCGGGCAGGGTGTCGGTCACGGTTACCGCCGTTGCGTCGCTGTCGCCGCTGTTGGTAACCAGCAGGGTGTAGGTGACACTGTTGCCGAGCAGCACCGGATCGGTATCATCCTGTTTCACCAGCGCCAGATCCACGGGGGGCTCCAGCTCGAACAGGTAGGCAGCGCCGGCGCTCTTCTGCTGGCGCTCGCTGCCGGCATCGGCCCCCGGCGCACCCACCAGGACGGTGGCGCCGCTCCCGTCTATCGCCAGGGAGCTGCCGAATTTGCTGCCATCCCGATTGTCGGGATCGGACACCTCTCCCCGCTCGACCCAGGAACCGTTGCTCCGGGTGAACATGTAGAAGGAGTCGGCGGTAGCATTTTCGGAGAAGCTGGAGGCACCGATGATCGCGGTGTTTGCATTCAGATCCACATAGTAGCCGAAATTGTCACCAGCCTCGCCGTCAGAGGGGGTCAGCTTGGCCTGCTGCTCCCAGCCACCCCCGGAGCGGACAAAGATGTAGGCGGAGCCGGATTTGTCCCCATTGTCATCGTCACCATTGGCGCCTACTACGATGGTGTCCCCATCCACCGCCACGGTTCCGCCAAAGTAGTCGTCAGGGGCCCTGTCACCGGCCAGCAGCACGGCATCGGGGCTCATGTTCCTCCAGCCGCCGGAGGGCCTGCGGTACACGTACGCCGCTCCCCTGGAGCCATCCTGCCCGAAGGCGCCCGCAACGATGGTGGTGCCATCGAAATCGATCACCGACCCGAAGGCATCGAATCCGGTCAGCCCGGATACGTTTAGCGTGGCCTTGTGGCTCCAGCTGGATCCGCCCCCCTGGAAGATGAACAGGTCGCCGGAGGAGAGCGCGTCATCCTTGCCCGGAGCGCCCACCACCAGGAGATCACCCGCCAGTGCAACCGCACCGCCAAAGCCGCGATCCGGCTGCGGCGCCGGAGAGGTGAGCTTGAAGCTTTCGGTCATGGAGCTCCAGCCGGAGCCCGGCTTCACGTAAACATATACCGCCCCGGCATCGGTTCCGCCGTCATTGTCGTCCAGCGCCGCCCCCAGCACTATGGTGTCTCCGCTTATGGCCGCCGAGATCCCCAGGGCATCCTGCTCAACCCCGTCCGAGGCGGTCAGCTTTGCCACCTGTTGCCAACCCGATCCGCTGCGCTCATAGACATAGGCGGCCCCGGTGCCGTCATAGTCTGCAAAGGCGGAGACCACTGCCGTGTCCCCGTCAACGGCTACTCGCCAGCCGAACGCGGAGTCCTTGAAGGCGTCGTCGGCGACCAGTTTCTGCTGAGAGGTGACGGGAACGGCGGCGCTAGCGATACCCGCGAACAGAAACAGGAACAGTAGCGACAAAGAAAAGAGATGTGTGTGGCGCTGATTCTTCATAAGAGGGCTCTCCTGTAACAAGACATCCTGTCGGCAAACTCACTCCTTCTGCGGCAAATTTCTTATATTATTTATTGGCTGTATCTTATTGTTGTTATGCTGTTTTTCGATACACACTCAAAAATAGTGCAGGAGATCCAGCGTGTCCATGCGGAAACATTTTGTTAACAAAAACGTAACTATTGGAGACGCCTTTTTCGCTCCGCCGTAACGGGTCCATGCAATAACACCCAACAACGCGGGAATCGGCCATCCGCCACCGGATGAGGATGGTTCAGCGTTCAGTGCAGCGCGTACCGGGCTGTTTGAGAGTAATCAGCAGAAGCAGAAGGAGCACCAGCAACCAGGGATTGAGCGCTCCACCACCTCCGCCGCCACCTGTGGTGCCACCCCCCTCTCCATCCCCTCCACCACCAGGCGGGGACGGCTGCTTCAGTTCGATCAGGTAGGCGGCACCGGCACTCCTCTGCCCCCGCCCATCGCCTGCATCCGCCTGGGGAGCCCCTGCCAGCAGGGTGGTCGCATTCTCGTCCAGGGCCACCGACAGGCCAAACCCGCTGTCCGATTGCTGTGCCGGAGCGTTCAAAATGCCTTGCTCCTGCCACCTGTTACCGTTGCGGTCAAAGATATAGACAGAGTCGGTGGCGTTGTCCTCGGGATGGGAAGCGCCGATTGCCACCCTGTCCCCGGCGATGGCCACGGCGTAACCAAAGTTGCCAACCGGTCGCCTGTTGGATGGCGCCAGTTTTTGCTGCAGGACCCAGCTGCCACCAGAGCGCGTGAACAGATAGGCAGAACCGGCATCCTTGGCATCTCCGCCCCAGTCGTGACGGTTTGCTCCGGCTACGATGGTGTCGCCATAGACAGCCACGCTGCCGCCAAAGTTGTCGTTGGCTACACCGTCATCAACCAGCAGTTCCGCTTCCAGGCTCATATCTTTCTGCCAGCCCTCCGGGTGCTTACGATAGACGTACGCTGCACCACTGGAGCTGTTCCGCCCGAAAGCGCCAACCACGACCGTGGTACCATCGAAATCCAGCGCCGAGCCATACGCATCATATCCGCTCAGACCAGGGACGTTGAGCGTAGCCCTGTGGCTCCAGCTGGAGCCCTCTCCCTGGAAAACAAACACATCACCGGACGAGGGCGCATCATCCTTGCCTGGTGCACCCACCACCAGCACTTCGCCGACCAACGCAACCGCCCCGCCAAAGCCGCGATGCGGCCGCGGCTCAGGGGAGGTGAGCTTGAAGTCTTGGGTCATCGACCTCCAGCCACCAGCCGGTTTTACATATATATACACTGCTCCGGCATCGGTTCCGCCGTCGTTGTCATCCAGCGCGGCGCCCAACACCACGGTATCGCCGCTGATGGCGACAGAGAACCCCAGCGCATCCCGCTCCTCACCATCCGAAGCGGTCAGCTTGGCCACCTGCTGCCAGCCCGAAGCGCCGCGCTCAAAGATATATGCCGCCCCGGTACCCCTTTCGTCAGCAAAGGCGGAGACCACAGCGGTATCTCCGTCGATATCCACCTGCCAGCCAAACATGGAATCTGTCAAGGCATCGTCGGCAACCAGCTGCAGCGGAGGGGAAGCCTCAATGGCAGCGACCACGGGAATGGACAGAAAAAGGGGAAAAAGCACCACCGACAGCACCGGCAGGGATCTGTGGTTTCTCATAGCGGCTCTCCTGAAAAAACTTCCATGTCGAAAAACAGCTCCATCTATAATTATTTGAATAATTAACTTTATTGTTTGCTATTATTTCTGCGCTCGATCCCCCTCTTTGTAAAGCAATAGAACATCTCCTACGGAAAATCCAGCTATCCGGCGGGATATTTGTAACAGGAGTGCAAACTATGGGGCAGGTACGGAGGGAGCGGCCCGGGTGTCACGGCATGCTCATCTCCCGCCCGGAAGAAACATTCGGGTCAGCAACCCATCCCCATCCCACCCGGGAAGTACTGGTGACAATCCGATTTTTGCCAGTTGCCGCTCTGAATGCTGTCCACATCCGTGCGGGAATCGATGCCTGAACCCCCGGGCGCACGCTGCAGATAGGGGGCGGGGTCGGGATTGGGTCCCTGCCCGTACACCAGCAGGGCCCTCCTCTTCCAGCCATGGGGAACCGCCACGTGGCATGTCTGGCAGGTGGCAAATCCGCCGCCGACATGCTGCATGTGCAGGTTTTTGGCGGGATAACCCATCATGCCGCTCTGCCCCGGCGTGCTGAACCCGGTTCTCTCCGGCGCCCAGGAGTTGCCGCCATAGACATCTACGTCATGGCATTTGAAGCAGAGATGATCCGCCGTAGTTGCGTAATACCCCGTGCTGCTGTCCCATGGCGCCCTCAGCATCGCCCAGTAGTCGCTGCCGTGGGGGCCCTTGGGCACGGATCCCAGCGTGCCGGTGTAGTCGTTGTCCGAATGGCAGTCAGAACAGCCCAGGGTGCTGGACGGGGTGAATCCCCCTATGAGCGAACTGGAGTAGTCACAACCGGTACTGCAGTAGGAGCTGCCGGGGACAACCATGTAAAAGTCGTTCTTTCCGGGCGCCACTACCGGGTGGTAGGAGGCGTTGTTGGGGTTGAACTCCTGGGACTGGTCGGTAAGGGTGGTATAGTATGGTCGACCGTACGGCTCCACCGGCGGTGAACTTCCAAACGCATAGTAGGAGTGGCACTTGAGGCAGAGCTGGTACTGATACTGGATATCATCCACCTCCGTGAAACTGGTCACCTGCCCCCAGTTGCCGGGCCACGACGGCTCCACCCCCCACACCC
>WFXP01000120.1 GCA_015490535.1 Gammaproteobacteria bacterium | reverse complement strand
GTCCCGCAGGCCGTTGTGGCCGCCGTGCCCTCCGCCCCGCTTGAGGCGGACGGTACCGGGTGGCAGATCGAGATCGTCATGGGCCACCAGGATCTGTTCCAGGGGGATCTTGTAGAAGTTGGCCAGCCGCGCGACCGCCTGTCCGCTGCGGTTCATCCAGGTGTCCGGCTTGAGCAGCCAGACCGCTTGCCCCCGCTCGGAGATGCGGCACACTTCGCCGTGAAACCTGGCCTCGCGGCGGAAGACGCCATCCCGGCACCGGGCCAGCTCATCGAGGAACCAGAAACCGGCGTTGTGCCGCGTATGCTCATATTCCGGGCCAGGGTTTCCCAGCCCTGCAACCAGCCGTATGGAGGGGCTCGACACCGCTCAACCGGTGGGAGGCGGGAGTTACTGCTCCTCTCCCCCCGTCTCCCCGCTGTCCGCTTCCTCGGCGGCTGCGCCGTCGCCGGAGCCACGCGTGGCCTGGATGGCCGCTACCGCCACATCATGCTCCTCTCCCTGCAGCAGCTGCACCAGCTCCACCCCCTCGGGCAGCTGGATGTCGGACAGATGGAGGGACTGGCCCAGCTCCAGCTTCGAGAGATCCACCTCGATATATTCCGGCAGATCCTTGGGCAGGCAGACGATCTCCACCTCGGTGACCGCATGGGTAACGATCCCGCCACCGATTTTCACTCCAGGCGCCACGTCGCCGCCCACGAAGTGCAGCGGCACGTTGACCCGAATCCTCTCCCCCGCTCTCACACGCATGAAATCCAGGTGCATGATGAACGGCTTGGCGGGGTGGCGCTGCAGATCCTTGAGAATGGCCTGCTCCTTCCTGCCTCCCACCTCTATGGTGAGGATGTGGGAGTAGAACGCCTCGTTCTCCAGCTGCTTGAGAAGCTCATTGTGATCCACGCTCAGGGGAACCGGATCCTTGCCGGCGCCATACAGGATGGCCGGCACCCTGCCCTGGCGACGCAGGCGGCGGCTCGCACCCTTGCCCTGGTCGCTGCGGGGTTCTGCTGTTACCACAAACTCGTTGCTCATCTCTCTCTCCGTTCAAGGTTGTGTCCGGCCCTGTCGGGACAGACTGAAGCCCGCCTCCCCCGCGACCAGGTTCGGCAGTAAAAACAGTGTCTTGGCGTGCAAACCCAATCCAGCCAACAAAGACTCTCCTACTCCATGTAGAGGGAGCTTACCGACTCCTCGCTGCTGATGCGGCGCATGGTCTCGGCCAGCATGCCGGCGATGCTCAGCACCCTGATGCGGCCGCATTCACGGGCATCGGGCCGCAACGGAATGGTGTCGGTCACCACCAGCTCGTCCAGCTGGGAGTCCATGATGTTTTTCACCGCGGGACCGGACAGCACCGGATGGGTGCAGTAAGCGGTCACGCTGGCCGCGCCGTGCTCCTTGAGGGCGCCGGCCGCCTGGCACAGCGTCCCGGCGGTATCCACCAGATCGTCCACCAGCACGCAGTTGCGCCCCTCCACCTCGCCGATGATATTCATCACCTTGGCCTCGTTGGCGCGCGGGCGGCGCTTGTCGATGATCGCCAGCTCCGCGTCGTCCAGCTGCTTGGCTACCGCCCGGGCGCGCACCACCCCTCCCACGTCGGGTGAGACCACTATCAGGTCCTTGTGCTTCTGGCGCCAGATGTCGCCGAACAGAATGGGCGAACCGTAAACGTTGTCCACCGGAATATCGAAGAAGCCCTGGATCTGATCCGCGTGCAGATCCACCGTCAGAACCCGGTCGGTACCCACCGCCTCGATCATGTTGGCCACCACCTTGGCGGTAATGGCCACGCGCACGGAGCGGGAACGCCGATCCTGGCGGGCATAGCCGAAGTACGGAATCACCGTGGTGACCCGCCCCGCCGAGGCGCGGCGCAGCGCGTCGACGATAATCAGCAGCTCCATCAGATTGTCGTTGGTGGGAGCGCAGGTGGGCTGGACCACGAACACATCCTTGCCGCGCACATTCTCCATGATCTCCACCATCACCTCGCCGTCACTGAAGCGGCCCACGATGGCCTTGCCCAGCGGCATGTTGAGGTGACCCACTATGGCGCGCGCCAGCGGTATGTTGGCATTGCCGGCAAACACCATCATCCGGTTGTCGGGATCGGCATCCCCCTTGCCCGCGCTGGGCGAGAACTTCTTGGAATGTAGCCGGGTAACCATAACCTTCAACCCGAGACAGCCGCGGTCTCTCCTGTCGTGGCAAACCGGCGCCTCCACCTCCGCCGGCCGCCACCGCTCCCGAATTCAAAATTGGTTGGGGCGCCAGGATTCGAACCTGGGAATGCAGGGATCAAAACCCTGTGCCTTACCGCTTGGCGACGCCCCAGCAAGAGATGATTCAACCGCTTTCCGCTTCCTGCAGCCGCTCCAGCAGCGGCGAACGGTTCCTTCCTTGCGCCACGAACCCACGCCAGGGGGGAGGGATCTCCTCCAGCACCCGCTGCGCCTCGGCCCGCCTCCCGAACCGGGCGAACAGGCAGCCACCGGTACCGGTCATCCGGGCAGGGGCGCGACCCTTCAACCACTCCAGCGCCTCGGCCACCACGGGGTAGCGTCCCACCACCGTCTGTTCAAGGGTATTCCCTCCTTCACCCTCGAGAAAGGCGCGTATTGTAATAGGGCGGGCGTCCCGTATCAAATCCGCCGCGGAGAAAATCTCCGCGGTGGAAACCCCGACTCCGGGATCCAGCACCAGGAACCACTGCTGCGGAATGTCCACCGGTGTCAGCCGCTCCCCCACTCCCTCCGCCCAGGCCGCCCGGCCATGGACGAACACCGGCACGTCGGCCCCCAGGCTCAGGCCCAGCCGGGCAAGCTCCCCGGGCCCGAGACCACACCCCCAGAGGTGGTTGAGCGCCACCAGCGTGGTGGCGGCGTTGGAGCTGCCTCCGCCCAGACCGCCTCCCACGGGCAGACGTTTCCGCAACAGGATGTCGGCCCCCCGCGTCACTCCGCACTCCCGTTGCAGCAGGCGCGCCGCGCGGATCACCAGATCCCCCTCCTCCGGCACACCGGGCAGCGCGGCGCGGCGCCGAATCCGGCCATCATCGCGGACATGAAACTCCAGCTGGTCTCCATAGTCGAGGAACTGGAACAGGGTCTGCAACAGATGGTAGCCGTCCGCGCGGCGGCCCACCACGTGGAGAAACAGGTTCAGCTTGGCAGGGGCGGGCCAGGGGCTCATCCGGACGATGGGTTGGTGCCGGCGCGGCGCATCCTGGTCACCACCCAGCGGTCGATCACCAGCCGCACCCGGAGCTGTCCGTTTTCCACCAGCAGCCTGGAGGGCAGCTCCACTCCCCGGTTGCGCAAATATCGCCGGTAGCGGATGCGCCACCCATCCTGACGCAACTCCTTGAGCCTCCCCATACGGTCCAGCAGCACCCTGGCGCCCGAGCCGGGGCGGGGCATGGCGCGCACCCAGTAACCCAGCGACTCCACCGGCAGCCGGATACCACTCTGCTGGTAGAGCAGCCGCTCCGCATCCCCGTGGCGCAACAGGAGACGCCCCCCTTCATGCATGGTGACGCCGTCCCGATCGCCGTTCAGGGTCACCGCTCCCGCCCCGAACGGTCCGCTCAGCCGGATCCGGTAGCGGTCCGCCTGCTGGCGCCAGTGAAGGTTGGCGTTGATGCCGTCACTGGAGCTGCGAACGGCGATACGTGCGCGCAGCTCCCAGCCGGTCAGCTGCTGCAGAACCCGCTGCTGGGCGCGCCACACCGCCCCGGGATCGTGCGGCGGCTGGCGCTGCATGGTGCTGCAGCCGGAAGCCACCACCATCCCCAGCAAGGCCAGAAGCGGGATCGATTGCCGGAGCGGGTTCATTGCAGATAGCGCTGTTCCACATCACGCAGCCTGGCATCACCGGGTGCCTTGCGGCTGGCCTCCTCCCACAGCTCGCGGGCCTCATCCCGCCTCCCGGAGACCCACAAAACCTCCACCAGATGGGCGGCAATCTCCGCGTCCCAATCGTTGTCCAGCGCCATGCGCAGGTACCGGATGGCCTCCTCATGACGTCCCAGCCGGTACAGCACCCACCCCATGCTGTCCTGGATGGCGGCATCCTCCGGCTCCAGCTCCAGGGCGCGCTCTATGTAGCGGTAGGCCTCGTCGTAGCGGTCGGTACGATCCGCCAGGGTATATCCAAGCGCATTCAGCGCCTGGGCGTTGTCCGGATCCGCCCGCAGCATCCTGCGCAGGTTGCGCTCCAGCACCTCGAGCCGGTCAAGGCGTTCCGCCGCCATCGCCTGCGCATAGAGCAGCTCCGGATTGTCGGGATAGCGTCGCAGCGCCCTGCCCAGCAGATCGAACGCCTCCGCGTATCGCTCCGCAACGCGCAGGATATCGGCCTCCACCAGTATGGTGCGCACCTCCCGGGCGGGGTTGTCCTGCAGCAACTCCCCCAGCAGCCTGCGCGCCCCCTCGATATCCCCCTGGCGCGCGGTAAGGATGGCAATGCGCAGCCGCGCATCGTAGCGGTAGCCGCCCCCCTTCACCTTGCGATACCAGCGCATCGCCGCGTCGTCGTCCCGCTCCATCTCCGCAATGCGGCCCAGGAAGAAGCTGGCATCCGCCACCCGCTGGCCCTGCCCCACCAGGGTGGTGAAATGGCGGCGCGCCTCCGGCAGCTGCTCCGCCTGGATCGCCAGCAGACCGAGGGCGAACAGCACGTCGGGATCCTCCGGACTCATCCTCTCGAGCCGCTTGAACTCCTTGCGCGCCTCCGCGAATCGGCTCTCGCGCACCAGCAGCCGCGCATAGGAGAGCGCGGTCTGCAGGTTTTCGGGATCCAGCCGGATCGCCTCACGGTAGGCAGCCACCGCCCTCTCCACCTCACCCCGGCGCTGGTGGATGGTGGCGCGCAGGGCGTAGGCATCACTCCAGCCGGGGCGCAGCGCCAGAACCCCGTCCAGCAGCTGATGGGCGGTGGCGTACTGCTCGGCACCCAGCGCCAGATGGGCATAGGCGAACATCGCGTCCGGATCCCCGGGGTGCATCTCCACCAGACCGGCCATCGCCTCCAGCGCCGGCTGGCTGTCGCGCTCCCGTCCCAGCAGCTGGGCTACGAACATGAACCCCTTCTGCGGCTGATCGGCATGGCTCTGGCGCACCTGCTCCAGCAACGGGACCGCATCCACCACCCTTCCGTTGCGCAGATACATGATGGCGGCCACCTGCCGCGCCTCACCCTCGTCGGGAGCCAGCTCCACCCAGCGCAGCGCGGCCTGCAGCGCCCTCTCCCTGTCGCCGGCATAGACCGCAATGCGGACCGCCCGCTCCGCGATACGCGGATCCTCGGAACGGCGCGCCGCGCGCAGATAGCTCTCCGCCGACAGCTTCATCGCACCTCGCTGGCCGGCGATCTCGCCCACCAGCAGCTCGTAAAGCAGTTTCGCCTCGGGTGGTGTCCCGCCATCCTGCGCCGCACCGGTACCATCGCTCCGCTGCAGCATGGGCGCGGCGCATCCCCCCAACAGGAGGACGCCCGCCAGCCCGGCAAGAACCTGCCGACGGAAGCCGGAGCCGCAACCCGGCCCCGGTTCTGAAGTTGCTCTCATTCTGGCTTTCAAATCTTTACGGGTTTCGGAAAAACCAGGTAACTATACCCAACTTCCGCCCCCCTTTTCATCAAAATCGTGACTCTTCCCCGAATCGGGCGGGTAAAGTGGCAAATCATCCTTGACGGGCAGAGTGCACGCCACATGCTCGGTAGCCAAGAGGGAATTGGGGGGGTCTGGCCTAGCGGATATCCACCACCTGCGCCAATCGCAAGCGCCCCGGCCATCCCGAAGTGTCCCCAATCCCCTTCTGCCGACCATCTTCCGGCGTGCATTCCGCCTGTCAAGGACGAAGCCGCTGCGCGGTTACCCATACGATTCAAGAGCCAAATCGTTAATTCTCAAGTCTCCACCTTGTATTCAGGCGGGGCATGTCGCAAAATTCAATCTGCATCAATCGGCAGATGGTTTATGTCGTTACTGGCATTCGGCGTCAATCACAAGACGGCTCCCGTGGAGATCCGGGAGAAAGTGGCCTTCGCTCCCGACCAGCTCTCCGGCGCGCTGCACGATCTGGTGGAGCGTGACGGCCTGCGCGAGGCCGCCATCCTCTCCACCTGCAACCGTACCGAGCTGTATTGCGGAACCGAGGAGGACGGGGCGGATACGCCGGAACACTACCGCAAGGTGCTGCTGCAGTGGTTCTGCTCCTACCACGGCCTGGATATCGAACAGGTGAAGCCCTACATCTACCTCTATCCGGACCAGTCCGCGGTGCGGCAGATCATGCGCGTGGCCAGCGGGCTGGACTCCCTGGTGCTGGGGGAGCCGCAGATCCTCGGCCAGATGAAACAGGCCTACCTCACAGCGCACCGCGCAGGCACCATAGGCAGCCATCTCAACCGGCTGTTCCAGCACACATTTTCGGTAGCCAAACGGGTGCGCACCGATACCGCCATCGGCGCCAGCCCGGTCTCGGTGGCGTTCGCGGCGGTGAGCTTGGCGCGCCAGTTCTTCAGCGACCTCGAGAAACACACTGCCCTCCTGCTGGGCGCCGGCGAAACCACCGAACTGGTGGCGCGCCACCTGCGTGAAAACGGCATCGGCCGCATCATAATCGCCAACCGCACCGTGGAGCGGGCCCATCTGCTGGCCAGCGAGGTGAACGGCTTTGCCATCGGGCTCTCCGAGGTGGAGGGACACCTGGCGGAGGCCGATCTGGTGGTCTCCTCCACCGCCAGCCGGGAGCCGGTAATCGGCAAGGAGCAGACCCGCCTGGCCATCAAGAAGCGCAAGCGGCGCCCCATCCTGATGATCGACATCGCGGTGCCGCGTGACATCGCCCCCGAGGTGGCGGAGCTGGACGACATCTATCTGTACACCGTGGACGACCTGGAGGAGATAATCCAGGAGGGGCTGCGCACCCGCCAGGAGGCCGCCAAGCAGGCGGACGAGATCATCGACACCCATGTCTCCCGCTTCATGGGCTGGCTGCGCTCGCTGGATGCGGTGGATACCATCCGCAGCTACCGCGAGGATGCCGCCGCCACCCGCGACGCGGCGCTGGAGAAGGCGCGCCGCCAGCTGGCGGCCGGCCACGATCCGGAGCAGGTGGTGCAGGAGCTGGCCTGGGGCCTCACCAACAAGCTGATCCACACCCCCACCGCCCAGATGAGCCAGGCGGCCTACGCCGGGCGCGAGGAGCTGCTGGAGGCGGCGCGCGAACTGTTCAACATCAGCAAGCCAGAGCAAACTTGAAACCATCCATTCGCAGCAAGATAGACGGCCTCGCCGAACGGCTGGAGGAGATCAACGCCCTGCTGGCGGATCCCGGCGTAATCTCCGATCAGGAGCGCTTTCGCAGCCTCTCCCGGGAGTACGCCCAGCTGGAACCGTTGATAAATGCCTGGCGCGAGTACCGCCAGTTGCAGGAGGAGATCGAAAGCGCGGGCTCCATGCTCGGGGACGAGGATCCGGAGATGCGCGCCATGGCCGAGGAGGAGATGCGGCACGCCAGGGCGCGCCAGGAGCAGCTGGAGATGGAGCTGCAGCGCCTGCTGCTGCCCACCGATCCCAACGACGAAAAAAACATCTACCTGGAGATCCGCGCCGGTACCGGGGGCGACGAGGCCGCCCTGTTCGCCGGTGACCTGTTCCGCATGTACTCCCGCTACGCCGAGCTGAAGGGGTGGCAGGTGGAGATCATCAGCGCCAGCCCCGGTGAACATGGCGGCTACAAGGAGATCATCGCCCGCATCGTGGGGCGGGGGGCCTACTCGCGTCTCAAGTTCGAGTCCGGCGCACACCGGGTGCAGCGGGTGCCGGAGACCGAATCCCAGGGCCGCATCCACACCTCCGCCTGCACCGTGGCCATCATGCCCGAGGCGGACGAGGTGGAGGCCATCGACATCAACCCGGCGGATCTGAAGGTGGACACCTTCCGCGCCTCCGGCGCCGGGGGACAGCACGTCAACAAGACCGACTCCGCCATCCGCATCACCCATCTGCCCAGCGGCATCGTGGTGGAGTGCCAGGACGAGCGCTCCCAGCACAAGAACCGCGCCCGGGCGATGGCCCTGCTGCAGGCGCGGCTGCTCGCCGCGGAACAGGAGAAACAGGCCGCCGAGCGGGCCGAATCACGCCGCCTGCAGGTGGGCAGCGGCGATCGCTCGGAGCGCATCCGCACCTACAACTTCCCCCAGGGGCGGGTCACCGACCACCGCATCAACCTCACCCTCTACAAGCTGGAGGAGGTGATGGAGGGCGAGCTGGACCAGGTCATCGAGCCCCTCATCGCCGAATACCAGGCCGATCAGCTGGCGGCCCTGGCCGGGGAGCAGTGAACGGAGCCACCATCGCGGAGAGCCTGCGCCGGGCGCAGGCGCGGCTCGCCCCCCTGCATGATACCGCCCGGCTGGACGCCGAGCTGCTGCTGGCCCACGTCCTGGATCGCCCCCGCGCCTGGCTCCACGCCTGGCCGGAAAAGCCCCTCGGCAAGGCGGCGCAGGAACGGTTCCGGCGGCTGCTGGAGAGGCGTCTGCGCGGGGTCCCGATCGCCTACCTCACCGGCCGCTGCGAGTTCTGGTCGCTGCCCCTGGAGGTCAACCCCGCCACCCTGATCCCGCGACCGGAAACCGAGCTGCTGGTGGAGCAGGCGCTGGAACGGATTCCGGAGGCGGAGACGCGGGATATCGCCGATCTGGGCACCGGCAGCGGGGCCGTCGCACTCGCCGTGGCCAGGGAACGCCCCCGCTGCCGGATGGTGGCCACCGACCGCAGTGAAGAGGCGCTGGCCACCGCCCGGCGCAACGCCGCGATCCTGGGCATCGAGGGGATCTACTTCCGGTACGGCGACTGGTACGAGGCGTTACGGGGAGAGCGCTTCGATCTGATCCTCTCCAACCCCCCTTACGTGGCCCAGGACGACCCCCATCTGCGACAGGGGGATCTGCGCTTCGAGCCGCACAGCGCGCTGGCGGCCGGGCCTGATGGCCTGGATGCCATCCGCACCCTGATCAGCGGCGCCGCCGCCCATCTCAATCCCGGCGGCTGGCTGCTGCTGGAGCACGGTTTCGACCAGGGAGAGGCGGTGGCCCGGCTGCTGCGCCGCTCCGGCTACCACGAGCTCTCCCGCCATGACGATCTGGCCGGGCGCCACCGTGTCAGCGCCGCCCGACTGGCGGTATAATCCCGGGCCATGGACGACCAACAGCTGTTGCGCTACAGCCGCCACCTCATGCTCCCCAGGATCGATGCCGAGGGGCAGATGAGGCTGCTGGAGTCCCGCGTCCTGCTCATCGGCATGGGAGGACTGGGCGCCCCGGCGGCCATGTATCTGGCGGCGTCGGGCGTGGGGCATCTGGTGATCTGCGACTTCGACCGGGTGGAGCTCTCCAACCTGCAGCGCCAGATCATCCACGACAGCGGGGATCTGGGGCGCCCCAAGGTGGAGTCCGCCGGGGACACGCTGCGGCGGCTCAACCCGGAAACAAGGGTCACGCCCATCGGCCACCGCCTGGAGGGGCCGGAGCTGGGGGAGCAGATCCGGGCGGCAGACCTGGTGATCGACGCATCCGACAACTTCGCTACCCGCCATAGCCTTAACGAGGCCTGCGTGCGCGCCGCCACTCCGCTGGTGTCCGGCGCCGCCATCCGCATGGAGGGACAGGTGACCCTGTTTCCCAACGACGGCAGCGGCGCCCCCTGCTACCGCTGCCTCTACCGGGACGGTGGAGAGCTGCAGGAGAGCTGCAGCGAAAGCGGCGTGCTGGCCCCGCTGGTGGGGGTCATCGGCAGCCTGCAGGCCGCCGAGGCCATCAAGGCGCTGCTCGGCATGGAGACCACCCTGGCGGGCCGCCTGCTGCTGGTGGATCTGCTGAACAGCGAGTTCCGCACCGTCCGGCTGCAGCGCGATCCCGAATGTCCCGTCTGCAAGGAGTCCGCATCATGAGCCAGAGAACCGAACAGCCCGTATCCCTGCCCCGCACCCTGGTAAACCGGCTGCTGGGGGAGGCGCAACGCTCGCCGCAGGCGGAGGTGTGCGGCCTGGTGTCCGGCCGCAGCGGCAGGCCCGAGAGGATCTACCCGGTCGCCAACGTAGCGAAACAGCCCGGCAAGCTGTTCCGGATGGATCCCGAGGGCCTGGTGGATGCCATGCGCCGCATTCGCCAAGGGGGGGAGCAGCTGTTCGCCATCTACCACTCCCACCCCCACGGGCCGGCCGCCCACTCCGCCACCGACCTGCGCGAGGCGGAGTATCCGGAGGCTCTCTACCTGATCGTCTCGCTGGCTACCGAGGGGGTTCTGGAGATGCGCGGCTACCG
>WFXP01000119.1 GCA_015490535.1 Gammaproteobacteria bacterium | reverse complement strand
CGCGGGCAAGACCACCCTGTTCCGCATGCTGACCGGCGACGAGCAGCCCGACGGCGGTACCATCCGCTTCGGCGAGACGGTCAGCCTGGCCTACGTGGACCAGAGCCGCGACGCGCTGGACGGAGAGAAGAGCGTCTGGGAGGAGATCTCTGACGGCCAGGAGATCATCCAGGTGGGCAATTACGAGATCAACTCGCGGGCCTACGTGAGCCGCTTCAACTTCAAGGGCAGCGATCAGCAGAAGAAGGTCAAACTGCTCTCCGGAGGCGAACGCAACCGCGTCCACCTGGCCAGGCTGCTGCGCAGCGGCGGCAACGTGCTGCTGCTGGACGAACCCACCAACGATCTCGACGTGGAGACCCTGCGCGCCCTGGAGGAGGCGTTGCTGGAGTTCCCCGGCTGCGCCGTGGTGATCTCCCACGACCGCTGGTTCCTGGACCGCATCGCCACCCACATCCTGGCCTTTGAGGGGGACAGCCATGTGGAGTGGTTCGAGGGCAACTATGCCGACTACGAAAGGGACCGGCAGCGGCGCCTGGGAGAGCAGGCGGGCCAGCCGCGCCGCATCAGGTACCAGAAACTCAAGCAGTAACCGCTGAAAACTATCTCCCCGGCCGGTTGTCTGAAAGGGGAAATGTGAACCGTTTCGTATCAGCAACCGGCGGAATGGGGGAGTATTCTGCGGTTGCATGGTTAATACACCCGAACTGGAGGAGAACCGACATGAGACCACTCCTTGCCATCGCAGCGTTCGGCCTGCTGATTGCGCTCTCCGGCTGCGCCAGCGACGACCCCAACCGGCGCGCCAAGACCGGCGCTGCCATAGGGGCGGTCACCGGTGCGGTCCTGGGGCACCAGATGGACAGTGACAAGGGCCGCTTCATCGGCGCGGCGGTGGGGGCCATGGCCGGCGCGGCGGTGGGCAACTACATGGACAAGCAGCAGCGCGAGCTGGAGGAACAGCTGGCCGAGGAGCAGCGCAGGAACGAGATCGAGCTGCAGCGGCTGAAAAATGACGTGCTGAAGGTCAATCTGAGCAGCGAGGTGTCGTTCGACGTGGACGAGGCGGACATCAAGCCCGGCTTCTACGGCAGCCTCAACAAGCTGGCATCGGTACTCGCCAAGTATGACAGCACCATCGTGCACGTGATAGGCCATACCGACAGCAGCGGCAGCGACAGCTACAACCAGCAACTCTCCGAGCGGCGCGCCCGGTCGGTCAAGGACTATCTCTCCGCCAACGGCGTGGCGGCCGGCCGCATCCGTACCGAGGGACGCGGCGAATCCGAACCACGCGCCACCAATGCCACCCCGGAGGGCAGGGCCCAGAACCGCAGGGTGGAGATCTATCTGAAGCCGCTGGTGGAAGGGCGCGAGAACGAGGCCTACGCCCCTCCCGGAGCGCAGGAGAGGCGTTGAACCGGATCCTGCGCATCGGCCACCCCCTGCTGCTGGAGAGATCCGCGGAGGTCCGCGAATTCGGCACCCCCGGCTTGCAAAGACTGGTGGATGAGATGCTCGCCATCATGGAACAGCACCAGGGGGTGGGCCTTGCCGCCCCCCAGATCGGCATCCTGCAACGCATAATCGTGTTCGGCATGGAGGAGTGCGCGCGCTATCCGGAGTGCGAACCGGTACCCCTCACGGTGTTGATCAACCCCGCTTTCGAACCCATGGAGGAGGATCTCGAGCAGGAGTGGGAGGGGTGCCTCAGCATCCCGGGAATGCGCGGGCTGGTG
Organism: Gammaproteobacteria bacterium; assembly: GCA_015490535.1. Classification (GTDB taxonomy): domain Bacteria; phylum Pseudomonadota; class Gammaproteobacteria; order Thiohalospirales; family Thiohalospiraceae; genus DRMK01. The sequence goes on along the minus strand of WFXP01000119.1, from coordinate 2,938 downwards.
CCGCGCTACCGCCGCATCCGCTATCGGGGACAGGATCTCCAGGGGCGCCCAATCTCACGGGAGGCCAGCGGCTTCCACGCCCGCATCCTGCAGCACGAACTGGATCACCTGGATGGCGTTCTCTATCCCCAGCGCATCCGGGACATGCGCATGTTCGGCTATGAGGAGGAGCTGGCCCTCGCTCCGCCCCAAGCAGGAGCGTAACCGGGAAGACAGGACTCCTGCGTCGGCGTTGAGCCGACGCATGGTTCGGGACACATCCAGGGAGAGGCTCCTCCCCGAATCGTGGGGGTAAAATGGTAAATCATCCTTGACAGGCAGAATGCACGCCACATACTCGGTAGCCAGAAGGGGATTGGGGGTGTCTGGCCTGGGGACTGGCGGATATCCACCACATGCGCAAATTGCAAGTGGTGCGGCTATCCCAAAGTCTCCCCAATCCCCTTCTGCCGACCATCTTCCGGCGTGCATTCTGCCTGTCAAGGACGGAGCCGCTACGCGGTGATTTACCATTTTACCCCCACGATTCGGGGAAGAACCCAAGGGGCTAACCCCCCTCCCCCTCCAGCATGCTCCGCATCCGCGCGAACTCGGCCCTGGTCTGCTCCCCGACCGCGGGATAGGATAGCGGCAGGGAACGCAGGGTAGCCACGACGATCTCCGCCACGGCCACCCGCATCCAGGGCTTGTCATCAGCGGGAATGGCGTACCAGGGTGCCCAGGGCCGGGAGGTCTCCGCCAGGGCCTCCCGGTAGGCTGCCATGTACTCATCCCAGTGGCCGCGCTCCTTGACATCGGCGGTGGAAAACTTCCAGTTTTTCTCCGGGTCCTCGATGCGGGCCAGAAACCTTCTGCGCTGCTCCTCCCGGGAGACATTCAGCCAGAATTTGAGAATGATGGTGCCGTTGCGCGCCAGGTGCAGCTCGTGGTCCCGGATGGAGTCAAAGCGCTGCTGCCAGATCTCCCCGCCGGAGCGCGCCGCCCAGGGGAGACTCTGCCCCTCCAGGTACTCCGGGTGGACCCGCACCACCAGCACCTCCTCGTAGTAGCTGCGGTTGAACACACCAATCCTGCCCCGCTGCGGCAGACGCTTTGCGCTGCGCCAGAGAAAATCGTGGTCCAGCTCCTCGGCGCTGGGCTGCTTGAAGGAGTATACCTCGCATCCGGCCGGATTGACTCCGCTCAGCACCGCGCGGATGGTGCCATCCTTGCCGGCTGCATCCATCGCCTGAAAGATCAGCAGCAGTGAGAAGCGGTCGTCCGCGTAGAGCTTGCGCTGTAACCTGGCCAGCTCCCTGACATATCCTTTCAGCCTGCGTTTGAGCTCCTTCTTGGATTCATCCTCCCGCCGGGCCAGGGTGGGCAGGCGACCGGGATCGAACGAGCCGTCGAACGGGACCAGCCAGGGGGACGAAACCGCCTCCAACATGCTTCCCTATCTCCCCAGCCGCTTCCGCCAGCGGAGCAGGCCCTGATGGATGAAACCGGGGCGATCGGAGCGCTCCACCGATCTGAACGCCTCCTGCGCCATAACCCTGCTGTATCCCGCCTCACGCTCCCAGCGGTTACGCATCCAGGCAAACCAGCCAAACCAGCGCACCGCACGGAAAATCAGGAAACACTGCCAGCGCGGCACCTCCAGCACCCCCATTCCCTCCAGCAGGATGGCATCCGCTTCCGCCCGGCTGCGCTCCTGGGTCATGTAGAGCCAGTCGTGGATCACTGCGGCGTTGCCATATTTGCCCCATTTGGGCAAAACGATCCAGAACAGCCGCGGAATGGAGGCGAAATCGGTCTTGAACCCCCTGCTGACCTCGATGGTGTCACCGCTGCCCAGCTCGCCCACATCGTAACTGAACGGCTCCACCAGCACCCAGGTCCTGCCATCCGCCAGGGGAGAGACTATCAACGCCCTGGTAAAACGGCTCATGCTGTATCCCTCCGCATGATTCATGCTTTTCGCGCGTCATCTGTCCGGATCGTAGCATAGCAAATCATCCTTGACAGGCAGTGCGCTTATCCAAAGCATAGTGGGCCGGCGGTCACATCCAAAATGGGAGCGGCTGAAGAGGCGGGCAAAGCTCGGGTTGGAGCCTGTTTTTTGGCGACGATTAAGAACCAACCTATGTTTTTTCCGTTAGATTGCTGATTTCACTGCTTATTTCGCGGGAATCGGTCAGGCTCTGATTGGACATCCCGGCTGGCCATTGTCGTTTGCTCCTCGTCCAAGCCGTGAGCTGTACCGGGTCTGGACAGCCCGGGCTGAGCCATTGATTCTGTGATGAGACCTCTATTGGACACGGTCTGGCACCGAAGATTGCATGGGTACCGATGTACCAAGGGCATAGAATGCCGGCTCGGGTTCCTGCCTTGATCCAGATGGGTAACTGGTGCGCAGTGTATCTGCCTCCAATGCCAAAGACTATGACATAACGGGTGCGACAGGCGTAACGGCGGTGGATGATATCTAAGTGATGCTGTTTTGCAGCAGGGCCAGATTTTGGCCGTTGACCGGAGGCGGGCTAATGGGTGACCCCATCGATCCGTCAGGAAACTGGTACCGCCCCAGTTGTTACAGGATGTGCCTGAGCAACATCTGCTTGATGCGCCCGATGGCACGGGTGGGGTTCAGTCCCTTGGGACACACCTCCACGCAGTTCATGATGCTGCGGCAGCGGAACAGGCGGCAGGGTCCTTCCAGCTCCCCCAGCCGCTCCGCCGTCGCCTGATCCCGGCTGTCGGCCAGGAAGCGGTAGGCCTGCAACAGCGCCGCCGGCCCGCGGAAGCTTTGTGAATTCCACCAGAACGAGGGACAGAAGGTGGTGCAACAGCCGCACAGGATGCACTCATAGAGCCCGTCCAGCCGATCCCGCTCGTCCGGGGACTGCAGACGCTCCACCTCCGGCTCGGGATCGTGGGCGATCAGGTAGGGTTTGAT
>WFXP01000118.1 GCA_015490535.1 Gammaproteobacteria bacterium | reverse complement strand
GTGGTGGATATCCGCCACTCCCCAGCCCAGACAGCCCCAATCCCCTTCTGGCTACCGAGTATGTGGCGTGCATTCCGCCTGTCAAGGACGGAGCCGCTACGCGGTGATTTACCATTTTACCCACACGATTCGAGGAAGACCTTCCTGATTTATTACCTGTGTAGTGTCCCCTTACGACGCCGGGGAGGGTATCAGTCTGGCCAGCCGCTCCACCAGTTCACTTTCAGCCACCACATGCTGCTCCCCTCCACCACGCAGCGGCTTCAGCGCCACCACCCCCTGCTCCAGCTCCCGTTCACCGAGAATCACCGCCAGCCGGGCCCCGCTCCGGTCGGCGCGGCGCAACTGGCTCTTGAAGCTCCCCCCGCCGCAGTTGAGGCGCAGCCGCAACCACGGCAGGGTGCTGCGCAGCCGCTCCGCCAGGAGCATGCCGTGCCGCTCCGCGGCGGGACCTGCCACCACCATGTAGAGCTGCGGGAGACCGGTCGGCTGCTCCCCGTCCCGGCTCTCCATCAGCAGCTCCACCAGCCGCTCGATCCCCATGGCGAAGCCGGCCGCCGCCACCGGGCGCCCGCCGAGCTGCTCCACCAGGGAGTCGAAACGGCCACCGGCGCACACCGTGCCCTGGGCGCCCAGCCGGTCGGTGGTCCATTCGAATACCGTTCTGTTGTAGTAGTCCAGGCCGCGCACCAGCCGCGGATTGACCCGGTAGGCGATGCCGGCGTCATCCAGATAGGCAAGCAGCCGGGCAAAATGTTCCCGCGACTCTGCGTCCAGATGCTCCTGCAGGCGCGGGGCGCGCTCCAGCAGCGGCTGCATCCGGGGGTTCTTGCTGTCCAGGATGCGCAGGGGGTTGCTGCGCAGGCGGCGCCTGCTGTCCTCGTCCAGCTCCGCCATGTGATCCGACAGGTAGCTCACCAGCAGCTCGCGGTACTCCGCCCTGGCGCGCGTGCTGCCCAGCGAGTTGATCTCCAGGGTGACCAGATCGGACAGCCCCATGCGCTCCAGCAGGCGGGCGCTCATCAGGATCAGCTCGGCATCCACGTCCGGGCCCGCCATGCCGAACGCCTCCACCCCCAGCTGGTGAAACTGGCGGTAGCGCCCCTTCTGGGGGCGTTCATGGCGGAACATGGGGCCCTGATACCAGAGCCGCTGGATCTGGTTGTGCAGCAGGCCGTGCTGGATCCCGGCGCGCACGCAGCCGGCGGTCCCCTCGGGACGCAGAGTGAGGCTGTCCCCGTTGCGATCCTCGAAGGTGTACATCTCCTTCTCGACGATATCGGTCACCTCCCCTATGGAGCGCTTGAACAGCTCGGTTTTCTCCAGGATGGGGAGGCGGATCTCCTCGTAGCCGTAGGAGGGGAGCAGCTCTCTCCAGATACTCTCCAGGTGCTGCCAGTAGGGGGTGTGGGTGGGGAGGATATCGTTCATCCCCCGCACGGCCTGGATGGTGCCCGCCATGGTCTACAGGGTACCGTCGCTCTGGTAGCGGCGCCACGGGGCAAAAGAGGGGAACTGCTGTTCCAGCTTGCGCGCATACTCCTCGGCGGCCAGATCGGCGCCGGCCATCTTCTCGATGCGGAAGCCGAGCCAGAGGATCTCCGCGCTGGGGCGCACCACTCCCTCCAGCCGCTGCAGATAGGCGCGGGCGCCCAGGTACTCCCCCTGCCGGTACCTGAGCTCAGCCATCCGGTAGAGGGAGCGCGGCAGGCGCGGGTTGAGCTTCAGCGCGGCGGACAGGTAGCGCTCCGCCTTCTCCTCCTCCCCGGCATCCAGGGCGCACTGGGCGGCATTCTCGTAGCTGCCGGCCCGGCCGTTGTACAGGGGATTGGCTACCGCCGCCTGAAAGTGGGGCTCTGCGTCGGCAAAGCGCCCCCGCGCGCAGAGAAACACGCCAAAGTTGTTCTGCGCGGCGGAGTCGTTGGGATCCAGCTGTAGCGCCCTTCGGTAGTGCTTTTCCGCCAGCTCGTCCTGTTCCAGGCGGTTGTATAGCTCCGCGATATAGTGATGGGCGCGCGCCAGCTCCGGATCCTGGCGCAGGGCGCGCTTCAGCTTGACCAGCGCCTCGCTGTAGTTGCCCTGGCGCAGGTAACCGAGCCCCAGATCGGCATTCGCCTCCGCCGCGGTGCGCGCCGCCCGCGGCTGATCGGTGCGCAGCTCTCCGGATGTCCCGCCGCAGCCGCTCAGCAGGAGCGGAAACAGAAGCATGAGGGGAGCAACGGTGTGCAGCTTCATCAGCACGCCTCCCTGACGATTTGCAGGTTGCGCCGGGTGCGGTCCCGGATTCTCCCCACCAGCTGCCCGCAGGCGGCCTCGATGTCGCTTCCCCGGGTGCGCCGCGTGATGGTGACGATCCCCCGCTCCTGCAGAACGGCGGCGAACCTCTCGATGGCCTGCGGCGGAGAGCTGCTGTAGCCGCTGCCGGGATAGGGATTGAAGGGGATCAGGTTCACCTTGGCGGGCAGATCCCCCAGCAAGGAGGCCAGCCGGCGCGCCTGGCCGGGAGAGTCGTTCACCCCGCGCAGCATCACGTACTCGAAGGTAACCGCCCGTTTGCTGTCTCTGGAGATGTAGTCACGGCAGGCATCCAGCAGCTCCGCTATGGGGTACTTCCGGTTCAGCGGCACCAGCCGGTTGCGCAGCTCATCGTCCGGAGCATGCAGGGAGACGGCGAGGCTCACCGAGCTCACCTCGCGCAGGCGGCGCAGCGCCGGCACCACCCCTGCGGTGCTCAGGGTGACCCTCCGCCGGGAGAGTCCGTAGGCCAGGTCTTCGGTCATCAGCTCCATGGCCGCCACCACGTTGTCGAAATTGAGCAGCGGCTCGCCCATCCCCATCAGCACCACGTTGGAGATCACCCTCTCGCCGCGCGGATCGCACCCCAGGGCGCGCCTGGCCAGCCACAGCTGCCCGACGATCTCGGCGGTACTCAGGTTGCGGTTGAATCCCTGGCGGGCAGTGGAGCAGAAGCTGCACTCCAGCGCGCACCCCGCCTGGCTGGAGACGCACAGGGTGCCCCTCCCCTCCTCCGGGATGAACACCATCTCCACGCTGTTGCCCTCATCCACCTGCAGCAGCCACTTGCGCGTCCCGTCGCTGGAGGTGTGCTCCTCCAGCACCCGTGGCGGCGTTATGCGCGCCCTCTGCTGCAGGGTGGCGCGCAGCTGCTTGCCGATGTTGCTCATGACGGAGAAGTCGTCCACCCCGAACTGGTGGATCCACTTGAGAATCTGCTGGGCGCGAAACCGCTTCTCGCCAAGGGAGACGAAAAACTCCTCCAGCTCGCGGCGGGTCATTCCCAGCAGATTGACTCTCTCCTGCATGGCGGCCGTTCCCGAGGCGCGGCTCAGCGGGTGCGCGGGCAGATCTCTTCCGGCCGGAAGAAGAAATCTATTTCCGCGGCGGCGGTCTCCGGGGCGTCCGAGCCGTGTACCGCGTTCTCGTCTATGGATTCGGCGAAATCGGCGCGGATGGTACCCGGCGCGGCTTCCGCCGGATTGGTGGCTCCCATCACCTCCCGGTTCCTGGCGATGGCGTTCTCCCCCTCCAGCACCTGGACCATTACCGGCCCGGAGGTCATGAACTCCACCAGATCGCCGAAGAACGGCCGCTCCCGGTGCACGGCGTAGAACCCTTCCGCCTGCTCCCGGGTGAGATGCAGCATCTTGGCGGCCACTATTTTGAGGCCGGCCTTCTCGAAGCGGCTGTAGATCTCCCCGATCACGTTCTTGGCCACTGCGTCGGGCTTTATTATGGAAATTGTGCGTTCGATTGCCATGTCTGCTCCACTGCCAGGAAATTACACGGTTACCAAGACAACCGATGGCAAAGCCTCATTCAGCGGGGGTGCGCGGGCGGCCAGCCGCCCGTCCGCAGCACACGCCCCTCCGCCTGCGCACCGCGCCCTGATCCGGAACGCGTGGGGCACCCTGAATCAGGCTTTGCCATCGGTTGTCCCGGTAATTATACGCGGGCCACGGGAAGGGCGCCAATATCGTACCCTCCGGCGCGACAAACGGAAGCGATATGCTAGTATCAGAATATGGCAACCGCCTTTTTCGGGCCGTGAGGAGAGGCAGCGATGATGCAGGGCGCAGCGCCGGTTGGGGAGAGCTGGATTACCGGCCTGGCCGCAACCTGCGGAGGAGACGCCACCGCGCTGCTGCCCATCCTGCACGAGGCCCAGGAGCGCTTCGCGTACATCCCGCGCGCGGTGATGCAGCAGATCGCGCGCACCCTTTCCCTTCCCCTGGCACAGGTGGAGGCGGTGGTGGAGTTCTACCACTTCTTCAGTTCCCAACCGCGCGGGCGGTACGACATCTTTTTCAGCAGTTGCGTCATAGACCGGCTGCGCGGAGGGGATGAGAGCGCGCGGCTGCTGTGTGAAAGGCTGCGGGTCACACCGGGCGGCAGCCGCGCCGACGGGGTGGTTAGCGTGCGGCACACCTCCTGCACCGGGATGTGCGATCAGGGTCCCGCACTGCTGGTAAACGGCCACGCCATCGCCGGGCTGGACAGAGAACGTAGCGAACAGATGGCCTCCCTGATAGAGCGCCGAATCCCGCTGCGGGAGTGGCCCCGGGGCCTGTTCAGGATCGCCGGCAACATCCGCAGGAGCGGCCCCCTGTTGAGCGGGGAGATTCCTCCCGGCGCCGCCCTGCAGAGGGCCCTGTCCCTGGGACGAAAGGGACTCCTGGAACGGCTGGAGCGCTCCGGGCTGCGCGGCCGCGGCGGAGCCGGCTTTCCCACCGCCCTGAAATGGAGGGCGTGCCGGGAGGCGCCGGGAGAGCACTATGTGGTCTGCAACGCCGACGAGGGTGAGCCCGGCACCTTCAAGGACCGGGAGCTGCTGCGCCGCCACGCCCACGCCGTGTTCGAGGGGATGACCCTGGCGGCCTGGGTGATCGGGGCGCGCCGGGGGTTTCTCTATCTGCGCGGCGAGTACCGGTTCCTGCTGCAGCATCTGGAGCAGGTTCTGGCCGAGCGGCGCGGCATGGGCCTGCTGGGGGAGAGGATCGGGGGCGGCCGGGATTTCGGCTTCGATATTACCATCCGCCTCGGTGCCGGGGCGTACATCTGCGGCGAGGAATCGGCCCTGCTCGAATCCCTGCAGGGCAACCTTCCCCGGCCCCGTAACCGGCCGCCCTACCCTGTCACTCACGGGCTGTTCGGGCAACCCACCGTGGTCAACAACGTGGAGAGTTTCGCCGCCGCGGCGCACATCGCCCTGAATGGCGACAGGTGGCTCACAGCCAGGGGCACGGAGCACTCCAGGGGCAGCAAGCTGCTCAGCATCAGTGGCGACTGCGCGCGACCGGGGATCTACGAGTTTGCATTTGGAACCCCCCTGGAGGAGATCCTGGATGCCTGCGGCGCCAGGGATCTGCTGGGAGTGCAGATGGGTGGCCCCTCCGGAAACTGGATTACCCCTGCTGAATTCCAGCGCAGCCTGGCATTCGAGGATCTGTCCAGCGCAGGCGCGCTCATGGTGTTTGGACGGGAGCGCGATCTGCTGGAGATCGTGCACGGTTTCAGCCGTTTTTTTGCCCATGAGAGCTGCGGTTTCTGCACCCCCTGCCGGGTGGGTACCGGGCTGCAGGCCCGCCTGGTGGAGAAACTGTGCCTCGGGCGGGGATGCGACCGGGATCTGGAGCGTTTGCGCTCGCTGGGAGAGCTGATGTCCGCCACCAGCCACTGCGGCCTGGGGCAGAGCGCCCCCAATCCGGTGCTGACTACGCTGGCGGCGGAGCCGCAGCGGTACCGCAAGCGCCTGAACTCCACCGCCTTCACCCCCGATTTCCAACCTCTCCGGGAGCTCCGCAGTTGCGGGAGGCGGGAATGAACGGTCCCACCTTCACCATCGACGGCCGCAGCGTTCCCTTTACGGAGGGGCAGAGTATCATCCAGGCGGCGCGCGAGGCCGGGATCTATATTCCCCATCTCTGCTACCATCCAGAGTTCCGGCCCCACGGCAGCTGCAGGCTCTGCGTGGTGGAGGCAGGCGGCCGCAGCGTGCCGGCCTGCAGCACCCCGGCGGTGGCGGGGCAGCAGGTGCGCAACCGGACGGAACGGCTGGACCGGATGCGCCGTACCCTGGTGGAGCTGCTGTTCGTGGAGGGCAACCACTTCTGCCCCGCCTGCCCGAAAAGCGGCAACTGCAAGCTGCAGGCGGTGGGATACTGGCTGCGCATGCTGGATACCCCCTTCCCCTATCTCTTTCCGCGGCGGGAACTGGACGCCTCCCACCACGACGTGCTGCTGGATCGGGATCGCTGCATCTTCTGCGAACTCTGCGTGCGCGCCAGCCGCGAGGTGGACCGCAAGAACCTGTTCGCCATCGGCGGGAAAGGCACCCGCTGCCGGCTGCTGGTCAACTCGCCGGATGGCAGGCTGGGCAGCAGCGGGCTGAGTCTCGGCGACAGGGCGCTGCAGGTCTGCCCCACCGGCGCCCTTCTGCCGCGCAAGGGGGCGTTTCATGTTCCCGTCGGCAGACGGCTCTACGACGGGCGGAGCATTGCAGAGTCCGATGAGTAGGCGGGTACGCATAGCCACCACATCCCTGGCGGGCTGTTTCGGCTGCCACACCTCCTTTCTGGACATGGACGAGCGGCTGCTCCGGCTGGCCGGGCAGGTGGAGCTGGATCGCTCTCCGCTCACCGACCGGAAACAGATCCGGCATTGCGACATCGGCCTGATCGAGGGTGGCCTGTGCAACAGCGAGAACATCGAGCTGCTGCGCCGCTTCCGCGCCTGCTGCACCACCCTAGTGGCGCTGGGCGCCTGTGCCGTCAATGGAGGCATTCCGGCGCTGCGCAACCGTTACACCCTGGAGGAGTGTCTGCGCGAGGCCTATCTGGAGGGCGCGGGGATCGAGAACCCGCAGATCCCGGATGATCCGGAGCTGCCACGGCTGCTGGAGAACATTCATCCCATCCATGAGCTGGTAACGGTGGACTACTCGCTGCCCGGCTGTCCACCCCCCGCCGATGCCATCTGGGCGCTGCTGCAGGATCTGATTGCGGGCCGCGAGCCGGTTCCGCCGCTGGAGCTGATCCGCTATGACTGACGGTGCCCGTAACGAGAGCGGTGGGCTGCGCCGGGTCCGGATAGATCCCGTTACCAGGGTGGAGGGCCACGGCAGGGTCACGCTGCTGCTGGATGAAAACAACCGGGTGGCGCAGGCGCGGCTGCACATCGTGGAGTTCCGCGGCTTCGAGAAGTTTATCCAGGGGCGCCCCTGCGAGGAGGTGCCGATACTGGTGCAGCGGCTGTGCGGGATCTGCCCCGTCAGCCACCTGCTGGCGGCCTCCAAGGTGCTGGACCAGCTGGCGGGTGTGGAGCGGCTCACCCCTGCGGCGCAGAAACAGCGCCGCCTGCTCCATCTGGGCCAGGTGCTGCAGTCCCACGCCCTGCACTTTTTCTACCTGGCCGCCCCGGATCTGCTGTTCGGTTTCGACAGCGAGGCGCAGCGGCGCAACATCATCGGAATGCTGGAGCGGAACCGCGACATCGCCCTGCAGGGGATCAGGATCCGCAAGTACGGGCAGGAGGTGATCCGGATCATCTGCGGCAAGCGCATCCACGGCACCGGCCCCCTGCCGGGCGGGATGAACAAGCCCCTGACCGGGGCTGATCGGGACCACCTGCTGGCCGATATCGAACAGGTGGTCCGGTGGTGCCAGGAAGGGCTGGCGCTGGTCAGGGGGATCTACCTGGGCAATAAAGAGTACCAGACCCGCTTTGCCGTATTCCCCTCCAACTTCCTGAGCCTGGTGCGCCCGGACGGGGCACTGGAGCTGTATGACGGAAGGCTGCGCGCCCGGGACGCTGAAGGTCAAACAGTATTCGACCAGGTGGAGTGCCGTGACTACCAGCGCCACCTGCGCGAGGAGGTTCGATCCTGGTCATACATGAAGTTCCCTTTCCTTCGTGCGCTGGGAAGCGGGAACGGCTGGTACCGGGTCGGCCCGCTGGCCCGTATCAACAACTGCGACTCCATCACCACCCCGCTGGCGGAGCAGGCGCGCCGGGAGTTCGTGCAGCACGGCGCCGGGCGGCCGGTGCATGCATCCCTGGCCTGCCACTGGGCCAGGATGATAGAGGCGCTGCACTGCGCCGAGGCGATCCGCGAGCTGCTGGACGATCCCGAGCTGCTGGGCAGGGATCTGCTGGTGGAGGGAGAAACCAGCCGGCGAGAGGCCGTAGGCGTCATCGAAGCCCCACGCGGCACCCTGTTTCACCACTACCGGATAGACGGAGAGGGGCTGGTCGCGAAGGCCAACCTGATCGTATCCACCACCAGCAACAACCAGGCCATGAACGAGGCCATCCGGCGGGTGGCCGCCGAATACCTGGATGGCCGGACGCTGACCGAGGGGCTGCTGAACCACATCGAGGTCGCCATCCGCGCCTATGATCCCTGCCTCTCCTGCGCCACCCACGCGCTGGGCAGAATGCCGCTGCGGGTGGAGCTGTACGATGCCGGTGGGGAGCTGCTAAATACTCTGGTCAAAAATGGCAAATAGACCCCTGGTGATCGGCTGGGGAAACCCCGGGCGGGGCGACGACGCCCTGGGCCCGCTGCTGGTGGAGAGGCTCGATGCCCTGGAGCAGAGGCTGCACGACGGGATCTCGTGCCACCAGCTGCAACCGGAGCAGATCTTCGACCTCGACGGCCGCCCCCTGGTACTGCTGGCGGATGCCAGCGTCAGCGTTCCCGCTCCGTTCGGTTTCGAGCGGCTGAAGGCGGAGCGCACAATCGCCTGCAGCAGCCACCAGCTGGCTCCCGAAGCCCTCCTGTATCTGCATGAGCTCCTGCTGCAGCGTCCCCCACCGCCCTGCTTCATGCTGAGCATCAGAGGGGTGCGGTTCGCACCGGGAGAGAGCGTGAGCGCTGCGGCGCTGGACAACCTCGAGAGCGCTTTCCTGTTCTCCTGCAGGCTGTTACGCTCTGAAGCGGCAATATCCTCCGGCCAGATCGGTCAGGAGCAGGATTTTGCCCGCATGCTTCAGCCGGATCCTTGATCTTCTGGTTCCCGCGCTGCCCAACAAAAAACCACACCCTGTCTCGTCTTACCGTGATAACCGCCAACCGAGCTGAAACAAACCGAGTGCAGCGCACGCCAAATACATGCAAATCGTCAGTTAAATTGACAATTTACATAAAATGTAACTATTCAGCTCACCCCTGAAATCCGTCAGTTCAAGGCGAAAAATGGGAGTTTACGAGTGTAAATGACCATTTTTCGACGCAGAAATGGCGGATTTCAGGGGCTATCTGAACAGTTACCAGCCTGTTTCAACACCATGCTGAATAG
>WFXP01000117.1 GCA_015490535.1 Gammaproteobacteria bacterium | reverse complement strand
GCGCATTATGGTCGCGACGCGCAACCGGCTCATTCACGCCTACCTGGGTATCGACGATGACATCATCTGGAGCATTATCCAGGACGATATCCCCGATCTTCTGGCGTCGTTGAAAAAGCTCAAACAGGATTCAGCGGAAGACTGATTCATGCGCGGGTAAAAGATGGTGGGGAACAACCAAAGAACAATTAGAGCGTGCTCTAATGCCTATTCCACTGAATCCTGCCACCTGGTCCACGGCAAAGCTGCTACCCATCAGAGCGATGCGACGATGGGGCGCGACTCAATATGGAGAAGCCTGCCCGCCTGTCCCATGTGGCTCGGGGTCACTTCCCGCACCAGCTGCTGCCGGTCCGGAGCGAGCTGCTGGATGGAGTGCCTTACCACCACGCGCTGGAAATGCACAAGACAACCGGAGGAAAGCGACCTTCAGCGGGTGGTTGGGCGATGATCGGTCGCAAGGTGCGGCACCGCCATGGAACTCCCGTGGCAAATCGGCGGAACGCCGCGCATGGCCGCCCGACCACCCGCTCGGGAGGGGGGATGGCCCGGGCGGTGTCCCGGCCCGGCATCACGGTTTACGGGGAGACCGCGGCGGGATTGCAGGCGGGAAGCCATGCAATCCGCGCCGGAGGGTGTGGGGAAGCTCAAAACAGCTTCCTGGCCATGTTCATTACGCCGTCCAGGCCCCCAAGGGAGTCCAGCAGGGAACCGGCGCTGCTCGATTTGTCCACCACCTGGGGCAGCGCCTCGGAGAGACCGGCCAGCACGCTGTTCTCGTCGGTGCCCATCTGGGATGCGAGCTCGGAGATCCTTTCTCCCCCGAACAGCTCCTTGACCTGTTCGCCGGAAATGGCTTCGTTGTCCCCGTCTCCCAGCCATGACTCAACGATGGAACCCAGACCCATCTCCTGCATGCTGGAGACGATGTTTCCGAGGTTCAGGTTTCCGTCGTTGTCAGACAGAAGACCGCCGAGGGCGGAGGAGATGCTGCCCAGATCGCTGTTGCCATCCCCCAGTTTGTCCATCAGCAGTGAAGCGCCAAGTTTCAGTATATCCATAATCACTCTCTCCAGTGGTTTTGCGCTTGTGTGAATCCGGATGGAGTCACCAGCGCCGATTGTACTACGCTGAGGGGGCGGGGTTCAAACAGTGCGCCGCTGCTGGGAGGGGCCCGGTGCCGGACCGGCCGGGGGTGTGCAGATTGACGAAAGTCCTCTTCACTTGCTATATTTGTGGAAAAACGTTTATACCGATTTCTACGGGAAGGGGACAATCGGGCCGGGGTCGTCGTCCAGGCGTAGATTGGCGGTCGGGTCAGCAGCTTCGTCTGTCGGTGAGGGAACAAGCACCGCGGATGGGTGAGAAGAGGCGTGCGGCGGAACCCGGAGGCGCCGTGCCTGGTTTCCAGGTTTTTCGCTTGATTACAGTGGCCTGGAGGTGGTTTTTGCGTCCGGATGGAGCATTCGGGCTGTTACCCCGCGCCATTGGCTATCCGGGGTACTTGGGTTGATTCTGCTACCACCACTTTCGCAACCCAGGAAATGGTTGGCACGGAAGCGCGTTTACCAACAAAACTCGCAACTATTCAGTATGGTACTGGAGTAGGCCGGTAACTGTTCAGATCGCCCCTGAAATTGGTCAGTTCAAGGCGAAAAATGGGAGTTTACGAGGGTAAATGACCATTTTTCAACGCAGCAATGGCGGATTTCAGGGGTGAGCTGAATAGTTACCAAAACTCTCTTTCCCCCGGACAGGGCATCAAATGCTGTGGAGCAGGGAGGCCGGTATGAAACGAACCCTCAAGGCACGGTCTGTCGGCTGGTGTAATGAAAGACTTCAAACTTATATTCACCGGGCCCGTTGGTGCCGGGAAGACAACCGCGATCCAGGTGGTGAGCAGTCTCATTTATCACGATTGCGACGTTCGGGTCTCCGCTGCCTCGCAGTTGCACAAGGGCTGGGCTACCGTTGCCATGGACAACGGGGTGCTGCAGCTTGGCGATGATGAGCGGGTGCATCTGTATGGCACGCCGGGCCAGGAGCGGTTCCGCTTCATGTGGGAGATCCTGGCGAACGACATTGCCAGGGAGAGTGTCGGGTTTGCGCTGCTGATCGACAATTCGCGCAACTATCCCCTTCGGGATTTGAGATTTTACCTGAAGGAGATTCAACATCTGATTGGGAATAAAAAGCTCATGATTGCGGTGACGCACACGGATATCTGTCCGGTTCCCACCGTGGATGATTACCGCAGCTGGCTGGGAAAGCATGGTGTGGCCGCTTCGGTTGCGCCGATCGACGCCAGGGAGAAACGCGATGTGTTGCTGGTGATTGGGAAACTGCTGGAGGGCGTCAGCTGTTACGCCGGGCGATATCTTGGCTCCAGTGGTGCCAACCTGTCGAAGGAGACCGTTATGAAGGAGGGGGATGGTGTTCAATCCGCGCCCGTGGAGGGTACCGAGCCCGGGCAGGTGCAGAATATTCCGACGGTGCATGATATCGTTCCGCGTACGAGGGACGGCAGAGGGGTAGCGGAAAAGGGGAATATGCATGTGATCGATGAACGTACAACTGCAAGGGCCTCATCCCGGCGACGATCCCGCACGGGTGAACCCACCAAGGGGGAGGATGGTTACCGGGAGAGGGTGATATTGAAGGAGTCCATCATCGACGACGTAATGAAGATACGCGGCGTTAAAGGCGCCGCGCTGGTGAGCGCCGTGGGGGACGTGATGGGATCCACCATCGACGACGCGGAGTTCAACGAGTTTGTCGGTTTTTTGTCGGGTATGGCCAGGGCTTTTGAGAGTACCGCCAATCTGGGGAGGCTGAGGGGCATCGCGCTCAAGGGCAACAGGGAAGACAATCTGGTCCTCTATAGCGAGGAGGAGCAGACGCTGTGCGTTCTCTCCAGCGCGAGGGTTCCCGTGAGGCAGCTGAATCAACAGATAGACAATCTGCTGCAGTGGGGTGACAAATGAGCGGCATCCTGGATGAACTCGCCTCCCTGGGTGGTGTTCAGCATGGCTGCATTCTCAAGGAGGGGAGGGTGCTGGCCAGCAACTTTCCGTCCCTGCTGAGTGAAAATCTGGCTTCGATCGCCAGGATTGTCGACCGCATCTTCAGGGGAGCAGACAGCGTCAGGCACTCCTGCAACGAGGTCTATTTCGAGACGGATGAGAGCTATTTGCTGGGATTTCCCCTGGAAGGGGGATTCCTGGTTCTGCTGCTTACGGGAAAGGATGTGAACTTTGCGCTGATCCATATGACGGTTCTCTCGGCGGCCGCGCAGATCAGCATGGAGCTGGCTCCACCCGTGCGGGAGGGCGCCACCTCCTCCAGGGCGGCGCCTGGCCGTCGCGCAGGCGGAAAGATAGACTACAGCCTGAAACCACATCTCAACGGGATTCTGGAGGCGCTTACCCTGCAGATCGGGCCGGCGGCGAGGATCTGCATGGGCGAGGGGCTGAAGCGGTGGCGCAGCTCCTGCGAGCCGTCAAGAGAGAATCTGCCGCGCCTGATCGAGATCCTGGCGGAGGATATCGAGGATGAATATTCGCGCCGGGATTTTGTCACCGCCCTTGCCGGTGTCGGGGAGCGTTGAGAGAAGGGTGTCCGGACCGGATGGGAATATTTGTCTGGTAATCGGGCGAGACCTGTCCTATAATAGACTTTGCTACAGATTTTGTTATCGGCTCTTCTGATTGTTCACATCCGTGCTACTTTTCTGAATATCCAATATCATTGCCTGTACGCAAATTTTTTTAATTCAAACATCAGGTAACAAGCAATATGGCTACAGGTACTGTAAAGTGGTTCAACGAGTCCAAGGGTTTTGGTTTCATTTCGCAGGATGATGGTGGCGCAGATGTGTTCGTGCACTTCAGTGCGATCCAGAACTCGGGTTTCAAGACCCTGAGCGAGGGTCAGGCGGTCACCTTCGAGGTGGAGAACGGCCCCAAGGGGCCTCAGGCCACCAGCGTCGTTGCATCCTGAACGGCTCTCCTTTTATAGGTAAGGTAAAGACAGCCCCATCCGTTGCTGGTGGGGCTTTTTCTATTTTCGGGTATTTACCAAATAGTGTGGGTAAAATGGTAAATCATCCCTGACAGGCAGAATCCACGCCGGAAGATGGTCGGCAGAAGGGGTTTGGGATAGCCGGTCTACTTGCAATTGGCGCAGGTGGTGGATATCCGGTGCTCTCCAGCCAGACTGCCCCAATCCCCTTCTGGTTACCGAGTGTGTGGCGTGCATTCTGCCTGTCAGGGATGATTTGCCATTTTACCCACACGATTCGGGGTAGACCCGATTTCTCATCCAGGACGGGAATGTAATTGAAAAAACTGTTCATCGGGAATCTCTCCTCCGACACCAGCGAACAGGAGCTGCAGGCGCTGTTCTCCGAGTTTGGCACGGTGCGCTCTTCCAGACTGGTGACCGATGTCTTTTCCGGCCGCTGCAAGGGGTTCGGTTTCATCGAGATGGAGGGGCACGAGGCGCGCGCCGCCATTGCCGGCCTGAACGGCAGGGAGTTTCACGGCAAGCCGCTCAGGGTGAATTTCGAGACGCCGAAACCGCGCCGCTCCCGGCGCCGCTGAGCTTCCCTGCCACCCGTCCCATCAGCTCCGCCGGCCGGATCCGGTTGCCGGGGCTCACCCACCACGTTGGGCAACGCGATCACCGGCGGGTGGTTCTCCGCCCTGTGGATCTCGATCTTGCTCCGCGCCCGGAGCCCCTCGGTGCGGTAAACGTTACCCCACCGGTGCGGGCAGGCTGCGCCCCGGTGGGTGTCGATGGTCACCCGGCGCAGTTTCGGCATATTCATGGCTCGCCCCCGCAGAGGTTGCAACCGCTGCTGTCGATCCCAATAGTTACTGGAAAGGGGTTCACGGTCGGTGAAGGTGGTGGATTATGGCCAGAGAAAAGCGCAGCCGGAAGGCGACCGATGACTTTGGACGGCAGGAGGTGGAGAGGACCCTGCGGGATCTGCGCACTGGCATCGAAGAGGGGCTGAGTGAAGAGGAGGCGCGGCGCCGCCTCGTCCGCTATGGATACAACGAGATCGCGGAGAGGGAGGAGCCGCTCTGGCACAGGCTGCTGCGGCGTTTCTGGGGCCCCATTCCCTGGATGATCGAGATTGCGGCCATCCTCTCCGCCATGGTCCGCAAGTGGGAAGATCTCGTTATCATCACCATCATGCTGCTGGTGAATGCAGCGCTGGATTTCTTCCAGGAGCATCGCGCGCTCAATGCCCTGAAGGCGCTCAAGCAGCGTCTGGCTACGGAGGTGATTGTACTGCGCAATGGCGGTTTCCGCACCATTCCCGCCCGCGAGCTGGTTCCGGGCGACATCATCAAGATCAAGATAGGTGACATCGTGCCGGCGGACGTGCAGCTGGTGCAGGGGGACTATCTGCTGGTGGATCAGGCCGCGCTTACCGGCGAGTCACTGCCGGTGAGCAAGAAGCGCGGGGAGGTGGCCTACGCCAACACCATAGCCAAGCAGGGCGAAATGCTGGCGGTGGTGGTCAATACCGGCCCCGGCACCAACTTCCATTCGGTGGTGGCGCTGGTGGCCAGGGCAGCTCTGGAGGAGCGCAGCCACTTCCAGAAGATGGTGATTCAGATCGGCAACTACCTCATCCTCATCACCCTCGTGCTGGTGGTGCTGATCGTCATGGTGGCGCTGTTCCGCAATGAGCCCTTCATCGAGATCGCCCGGTTCGCCATGGTGCTTGCGGTGGCCGCCATCCCGGTGGCCCTGCCGGCGGTGCTGTCGGTGACCATGGCGGTGGGGGCGGTCAACCTGGCGCGGCGCAAGGCCATCGTCAGCCGCCTGACCGCCATCGAGGAGCTGGCGGGGGTGGATGTGTTCTGCTCCGACAAGACCGGCACCCTGACCAGAAACGAGATGCGCGTGGCGGCTCCGCTCACGCTGGGCGATCACAAGGAGCGGGAGCTGTTTCTGGTCGCCGCGCTGGCCTCGCGGCTGGAGAACCGCGACCCCATCGAGCTGCCCGTTTTCCACTACATAGACGAACACTTTCCGGATCTGGAGTGGCACGCCTGGCGCCAGCTGGAGTTCGCCCCCTTCGATCCGGTGCGCAAGCGCACCGAGGCGGTGGTGGAGAAAGAGGGGCGGCGCTTCGTTGCGGTAAAGGGGGCGGCCCAGGTGTTGCTCGAGATGGCGGAGCTGCCGGAGCGCGAGGCGCAGAGCGTAAACCGGATGGTGGACCTGCTGGCCTCCAAGGGGTACCGCACCCTTGCGGTGGGGCGGCAGGAGGATGGCAGGCCGCTGGAGCTGGTGGGGCTGATCCCGCTCTACGATCCGCCGCGCCCCGACTCCGCCCAGGTGATAGCGGAGATGCGCGGCAACGGAGTGGTGGTGAAGATGGTGACCGGCGACAACAGCGCCATCGCCAGGGAGATCGGCCGGCTGCTCGGGCTGAAGCAGCGCACCATGAACTCCAGTCAGCTGTCCGGCAGCGCCGGCAGCGAGCTGCTGCGCCTCACCGAGGCGCTGGCCGGCGCCATCTATCTGCGGCTCAAGCCGGAAGTGTCCCGCAAGGAGGCGCGGCGCTTCGCCAGCCAGGTGCTGGATACGGTGGGGGAGATGTTCGACACCAGCCTGCTGGAGCGCGAGTTTCTCCACACCCATGAGTCGGCCATCATCGAGATGATCGAGGAGGTGGACATCTTCGCGGAGGTGGTGCCGGAAGACAAATACCGCATCGTCGATACCCTGCAGAAAGGCGGCCACATTGTGGCGATGACCGGTGACGGCGTAAACGATGCCCCGGCGCTGCGCAAGGCCGACTGCGGCATTGCGGTCGCCAACGCCACCGACGCGGCACGGGCCGCGGCGGACATCATCCTCACCGCCCCCGGCCTGGATGTGATCAACGAGGCGCTCAAGCAGGCCCGGATCACCTTCGAGCGGATGAAGAGCTACGCCATCTTCCGCATCGCGGAGACCATCCGCATCATCCTGTTCATGGCGTTGAGCATCGTGGTGTTCGACTTCTATCCCCTTACCGCCCTCATGATCATCCTGCTGGCGCTGCTCAACGACATCCCCATCCTGGCCATCGCCTACGACCGCACCAAGGTGGACAAGCGGCCGGTGCGCTGGAAGATGCCGGAGTTGCTGACGGTGGCCACCGTGCTGGGGATCAGCGGGGTGGTCTCCTCCTTCTTGCTGTTTTACCTGTTGCGCAGGGCGGGTTTCGCGGAGGATATGATTCAGAGCCTCCTGTTCCTGAAACTGATCATCGCCGGACACAGCACCCTCTACATCACCCGCGTGGATGGCTGGTTCTGGCAGCGCCCCTTTCCCGCGCCCCTGCTGTTCTTCGCCACCTTCGGCACCGAGATCCTGGGCACACTGATCGCGGTATATGGTTTTCTCGTCACTCCCACAGGCTGGGAGTATGCCGCCTGGATGTGGGGCTACTCCCTGGTCTGGTTCCTGTTCAACGACGCGATGAAGATGGCGACCTACCGCTTTCTTCGCCGCTGAGCGGGAAAGGGGTGCTACAGTTACAGATAGAGATATATTCGCGGCAACAGGAGGTCCGATACCATGGTGGAAAACAGAGAGAACGGCCTCGACGAACTGCGTGACACGGTACGCAGGAGCG
This sequence comes from Gammaproteobacteria bacterium, assembly GCA_015490535.1. Classification (GTDB taxonomy): domain Bacteria; phylum Pseudomonadota; class Gammaproteobacteria; order Thiohalospirales; family Thiohalospiraceae; genus DRMK01. The sequence continues at coordinate 6,431 of WFXP01000117.1, read as the reverse complement.
TGGAGGAGAAACGGGATATTCAGGCAGAGGTACGGGAGATAACCCTGAAGGCGCTGGGAGAGAGGGAGCTGGACAGGAACCGCATCCGGGCAGTGGCCGAGGCGGTGATGCAGGGAGCCGGAGAGGCGCTGGAGAGGGAGAGCGAGCAGCTGAAGAGGGGGCTCGGCGAGGCCGCCGCCGGTCTGGAGGAGGCGCTGATAAAGGCGGCGGATGCCCTCCGGTTGGCGATCGAGGAGGCGGCGGGCCGGGTGAACGAGTTCAGCACCGGCGATCTGAAACGCTCGCTGGATGATCTGGACAACCTGGAGACCGTTTTCCTGGAGGCCCTGCAGCGCGCCGCCAGGGGTGGTGGAGAGATGGTCAGAACCATAATGGGAGAGATGGCCTCCCACGCCCGCAACAGCGGTACCAGCGTGGGGCAGCATGTGGCCCGCAACATGGAGCAGCTGCACAACCGCATGCGGGAGCTGGGCGCGGAGACCGCGGGAGCGGGGGAGGAGGCGGCCAACCGTATCGGGCAGGTTGCGCGGGGCATCCTGGCCGGCGTGGCCGGAACCCTGCTGCACATCGCGGAGGGGGACCGGCGGCAGCGGGGCGGCCGCTCCTGATGTTCCGGGAGACGCTGGGCGCGGCCCGGGATCTGGGCCGCCTGCACGATATCGCCTCGATACTCATCCGGCACGGCATGGGGGAGCTGGTGCGCCGTCTCGGCATCGGGCGGTTTCTGGAGCAGGCGGGAAGAATCCTTCACTGGAAGGAGGAGCGGGACTCCGACCGGATCACCACCCCCCAGCGCGTGCGCCATATGCTGCAGGAGCTCGGACCCACCTTTGTCAAGCTGGGGCAGGTGATGGCAACGCGGGTGGATCTGTTTCCCCCGGAGTGGATCGAGGAGTTCGAGAAGCTGCAGGACGAGGTTCCGCCGGTCCCTTATGAAGAGATCCGGGCGCAACTGGTGGAGGATCTGGGAGCGCCGCCGGAGGAGATATTCGCTCATCTGGAGGAGGAGGCGCTGGCCGCCGCCTCCATCGCCCAGGTGCATCGCGCCCAGCTTGCCGATGGCAGCCAGGTGGTGCTCAAGATCCGCCGGCCGGGGATCGAGAAGGTGGTGGAGGCGGATCTGCGCCTGCTGGCGCGCTTTGCCGAGATCGCGGAGGCGGAGGCCCCCGAACTGCGGCGCTACCAACCGGTGCAGATGGTGCGCCGGTTCAGCCGCTCGCTGCGCCGGGAGCTGGATCTGGAGAACGAGTCGCGGGCTGCGGAGCGGGTGGCCGCCAACCTCTCGCGACAGGAGGGGATCGTCATTCCACGCATCTACTGGCGGTGGAGCGGCAAGCGGCTCAACGTGCAGCAGTACATAGAGGGCATACCGGCACGGAACCTGGAGGCCGTCGAGGCGGCCGGGCTGGATCGTTCCCTGCTGGCCCGGCGCGGCGTCGAGGCCATGCTGCAGATGACGCTGGTGGACGGCTTCTTTCATGCCGATCCCCACCAGGGGAACCTGTTCTATCTGCCAGACAACCGCATCGCCCTGATCGATTTCGGCATGACCGGGACCCTCTCCCGGATCCGGCGCCAGCAGGTGGCGGACCTGCTCTACGGCCTCATGATGCGGGAGACCGAGCGGGTCATCGACGTGCTGCAGGAGTGGGCCGGGGCGGCCGACTCCATCGACACCGATCGCCTCGGTGACGAGCTGGAGGCGTTTCTCGACTCCTACCACGGGCTCCCCCTGGAGCAGCTGGACTTCGGCGCCATGCTGGGTGATCTGATGGCGCTGTTCCGCGACCACCAGCTCACCCTGCCACCCGATCTCTCCATGCTGCTGAAGGCCTTCATCTCGCTGGACGGCCTGGGGCGCAAGCTTGATCCGGGGTTTAACATCGTGGCGGAGATAACGCCATTTCTGCAGCGCCTGATACTGAAGCGCTACCTGCCCTCCAGCCTGGTAAAGCAGGGCTGGAGCAACCTCTCCAGCGGTTTTGACATGTTGACCGGCCTGCCACGGGATGTCCGACGGCTGTTGCGCATGGCGCGGCGCGGGGCGCTGCAGGTCCATGTGGACGTTACCCGTCTGGACCACTTCGGCCACCAGCTGGATCGCGCGGCCAGTCGCCTGTCGGTGGGGATGGTGACGGCCGCCCTCATCATCGGCACCTCCATAGTGATGACCGCGCCCGATGTCGGCCCCACGGTAATGGGTTACTCCCTGTTCGTGCTGCTGGGGTTTGGCGCTGCGGTAATGGGCTGCATCTGGCTGTGGATCTCCATCTGGCGCGGCAAGCGGGAGTGATTTCAGTTTCTGGAAGCTCTTTCTCAATCGTATGGGTGAAATGGTGAATCACCGCGTAGCGGCTCCGTCCTTGACAGGCAGAATGCACGCCGGAAGATGGTCGGCGGAAGGGGATTGGGGAGAGTTTGGGATTGCCGGATCAGTTGTAACTGGCGCAGGTGGTGGCTATCCGCCACTCCCCGGCCAGACGGCCCCAATCCCCTTCTGGTTACCGAGTATGTGGCGTGCATTCTGCCTGTCAAGGATGATTTACCATTTCACCCATACGATTTGAGGAACAGCTTCCAGATTTATCACCTTGAAAGAGCCGGAGTACTTGAAATGAAGGCCCGCCGGATCCATGTAAATGTGGAGACGCCAACGGCAGGGAAGGATGAGCATCATACTCGCCGCGATCTTTGATGACCCCCAACGCGCTGCTCAGGTGGCCGAGCAGCTGATCGAGCATGACTTCCCCATGGACCGGATCTCCCTTCTGCGCCGCGCGGGGGGAGTAGGGGACGATTTCCTCGGCGTATCCTACGAGAGCGAGCGCGAGCGTCTCAGGTTCTGGGGCGAACAGGGCGCCGTCTGGGGAGCGCTTGGGGGGCTGCTGGCCGGGGCCATGGGGCTGTTCCTGGTACCCGGAATCGGGCCGCTGCTGGTGCTCGGCCCCTTTGTGGACGCCATTGCCGGAGCGGTGGCGGGGGGAGGGCTCATGACCGGCGCGGCGCTGGTCACCCGCCTGACCATCGCGCTGCGGCGCATGGGGATCCCCGATGAGGACCTGGAGTATCTGCACCGTTCGGTCATGGAGGGCAAGACCCTGCTGTTGCTGCAGTACGGCAGCCGGGACGAGACCGACTGGCGCCGCGCCATCGGCTGGAGCGGAGCTGAATCGGTGAAAGTTTTCGCCGGAAAGGGAGCGCGACGGGAGAGCTGACCCATGCTCTGGACAAACCGCAACCCGGCTACTATACGTTTACAGATTATTAAGCAAATTACCAATGTCTTGATATGTCCACCACCCCCAATCCCAGAGGAGAGCGATGAACAAGCAACTGGCAATACCATGGCAGCCGCCGCCCGCGGCCCAGATGTTCATGACCCAGCTGATGTTTGATTCCCAAATCAAGGGGATGCAGTCCGAGTCGGACAAATGGCATCAAGAGCACCGGAGCTGGAAGAGGGACATCACCGCCTGGCAGAAGAGGCAGCGCCGCATCGAAGCGATACTGTATCAGCTGGAGCGGGAGCTACCGGACTACCGTGATGTCGCGGCCCACCTGTCGGATGTCATAGAGGAGCACGAACGGCGGTTGTCCGAGCACGACAGGCTGTTGAAAGAGTACCTGGGCAACGACGAAACCGATCCGGCCAAGTGGACCGAGCTGGATCTGGAGCACGAGAATCAGGCAAGGATGCATGCCGCGGTGCAGGAGGAGCATGAGGCCTTTCGCACCGCCTACCTGGCCGCCATGAAAAAGGTGGAGCGACTGGTGAAGCGGCTGCAGTCGCTCTGCGCCACAACCTGCTGAATTTGTGCCGCGGGTTATCGTCCCGGCAGCAATAGCGTACCCCGCGGCAGCCACGGCATGAAGGGTGTCCGATGGCCGGCAAGGTGCCTCAGGCGGGGAAACCGTATAGGCTATACGGATGTCCCCGCTGCCGGCTACCATCGTTCGCAGGAGATCCGTTATCGCCCCGTCCCGGCTTCCGGGCGGGTTGCATCCGGTCCTGGCCGCGCTCTATGCCGCGCGCGGGGTCGGTTCCCCGGATGAGCTGGAGTACTCCCTCGGCAACCTGCTCCCCCCCCGCCAGCTGAAGGGTATCGGGCGGGCGGTGGCGGTTCTGCGTGATGCAGTGGTTCACGACTCCTCCATCCTGATTGTGGGTGACTTCGACGCGGACGGCGCCACCAGCACCGCGCTGGCAATGCGGGCGCTGCGCATGATGGGGGCGGCCCGGGTGGATTATCTGGTTCCGAACCGCTTCGAATATGGCTACGGCCTCACCCCCGAGATAGTGGCGGTAGCGGCGCGGCGCCAACCGGATCTGATCATCACCGTGGACAACGGGATCTCCAGCGTGGATGGGGTGAACGCGGCGGGCGACCTCGGCATCGCCGTGCTGATCACCGATCACCACCTCCCCGGCGAGAGGCTCCCGGACGCCGCCGCCATAGTAAACCCCAATCAGCCGGGGGACACCTTTCCCAGCAAGCACCTGGCCGGTGTGGGGGTGGTGTTTTACCTGATGATGGCGTTGCGCGCCCGGCTGAGGGAGGAGGGGTGGTTTGCCAGGCGGGGGATTGCCGAGCCAAAGCTGGCGCAGCTGCTGGATCTGGTTGCCCTCGGCACGGTGGCGGACGTGGTGCCGCTGGACTACAACAACCGGATCCTGGTGGCGCAGGGGCTGGCGCGCATCCGCGGCGGCCACTGCTGCGCAGGCATCCAGGCTCTCATCGAGCTCGCGGGGCGGCGCCGGGAGCAGCTGGTGGCCGCCGATCTCGGATATGCCGTGGGGCCCAGGCTGAACGCCGCCGGAAGGCTGGATGACATGGCGCTGGGGATCGAGTGCCTGCTGGCGGACACCGCCGCTGGCGCCCGGGAGCTGGCGGAGCGGCTGGACGGGCTCAACCGGGAGCGGCGCGCCATCGAGCAGGGGATGAAGGGCGAGGCGTTGGCCATAGTCGACGAGCTGCGGATGGAGGAGAGCGCCGAGCTGCCCGTGGGCCTCTGCCTGTTCAGCGAAAACTGGCATCAGGGGGTGATTGGGATCCTGGCTTCCCGCATCAAGGAGCGGCTGCACCGGCCGGTGATCGCCTTTGCGCCGGGTGAGGGAGAGGAGATCAAGGGATCCGCCCGGTCGGTTCCCGGTCTGCACATCCGCGATACGCTGGATGCCGTCGCCGCGACCCATCCGGAACTGCTGCGCAGGTTTGGCGGGCACGCCATGGCGGCGGGGCTGACCCTGCACCGCGACCATCTGGAGAGTTTTCGCCGCGCTTTCGACCGGGAGGTTCGCCGCCATCTCTCCCCGGAGGATCTGTATGGCAGGATCCACAGCGACGGGGAGCTGCCGGCCGCCCACCTGAACCTGGAGCTGGCCGAGCTACTGCGGCGTGGCGGCCCCTGGGGCCAGGGTTTCCCCGAGCCGCTGTTCGACGGGGTATTCGAGGTGGTACGATGGCGCGTGGTGGGCGAGCGCCATCTCAAGCTGGTACTGAGGCCGCCGCTGGAAGAGTTGCAACTCGATGCCATCGCCTTCAATTCCAGCATCCGGCAGTGGCCGGAAGAGGCGGCCAGGGTAGAGGTGGCCTACCGCCTCGCGGTGAACGAGTACCGCGAGCGCCGCTCCCTGCAACTCATCCTGGAGCACGTGCGGCCGCTTTAGTCCCGCCGGCCACACCCTTGCCGGTATCTGCCGCATCAGGAGAGGCACATGCGCGGCGCGGCCGGGCGTTACTACTTCAGCGGCGGTAAGCCATTGAAAGAGCCCTGGTACTCTTTCAAGGTAATAAATCAGGATTCAGTTGGAGGGACGCTGAATTCCGCTTGGGTCTTCCTCAAATCGTGTGGGTAAGATGGTAAATCATCCTTGACAGGCAGAATGCACGCCGGAAAATGGTCGGCAGAAGGGGATTGGGGCGCTTTGGGATAGCAGAACCAGTTGCAATGTGCGCAGATGGCGGGTATCCGCCACTCCCCAGCCAGACGGCCCCAATCCCCTCCTGGCTACCGAGTATATGGCGTGCATTCCGCCTGTCAAGGACGGAGCCGCTATGCGGTGATTTACCATCTTACCCACACGATTTGAGGAAGACCTTCCTGATTATTACCTTACTAGCGGTAGTTCCCGGTTTCCCTGTTTGGAATGAGTTGCGCTTCTGAAATTGACACCCAGTTGGCGCGCCGGTAATGTTACCAGTTTTGAGCAGGATTGCACCGGAACAGCCCAGTTGATTGACGAATTTCCACGCATCAAGCGCCTGCCCCCCTATGTTTTCAACATAGTCAACGAGCTGAAGGCCAAGGCCCGTGCCCGGGGTGAGGATATCATCGATTTCGGGATGGGGAATCCCGATCAACCTACGCCGTCCCATATCGTGGAGAAGCTGGTGGAGGTGGCGCGGCGCGGCGATACCCACCGCTATTCG
>WFXP01000116.1 GCA_015490535.1 Gammaproteobacteria bacterium | reverse complement strand
TGGCTCCATCCTGGTATCGGCTGCTGTTCGAACCGGGACCGCCCCGTGACGGCACGCGGCAAAGACTCCAACCCTCTTCGACCGGCAACGCCTGGCCAAAGCCCTTCGTTCTTCTTCCCCCCCTGGACGAACAGCGCCGCTATCCCAAAGACCATCCCTTTGAATGTGAGCTTACTCTTTTCGGCCCCGCCATCCAGCAGTTCCCGGTCTGCCATGCCGCCCTCGAGTACCTGGGGGGAACCCTTGGGCTGGGGGACAACCGGGGAAAGTTCCGCGTCGAGGGCGTCGACGCCGTCCGCGCACTTCCCGCGGATACCACCGATACAAGCCGCGCGGCCCCCAGCGCCACTCTGCACTACGTCACCCGGCTGCGCCTCAAGGCGGGCAACCGGCTCCAGCGCGAGGCGCCTCCTTTTCCCCTGTTCATGGCCCGCCTGCTGGGACGCCTGAACACCCTAGGCGGCTTCTACGGTGACGGCGTGCTAATCGAAAAGGTGCGGTGCTGTGAGCTGCTGCGCCGGGCGGAGCAGGTCACCATCGAGCAGGACGGTGCCCGCTGGGAGGAGTGGAGCCGTTACTCTGGCAGGCAGAAGGAGTGGATGAAGTTCGGCGGCCTGCTGGGCAGCGTCACCTATGCGGGCGATATGACCCCCTTTCTCCCTTGGCTGAAGCTGGGAGAGTGGGTGCATGTCGGGGGAAAGAGCAGTTTCGGGCTGGGGAAGTATGAGATTTCTACCGGATAATCCGTAGCAGGAAAGGAATATGGAACATGAACAAGATTACAGCAACCTTCCGGATCGTGACGCCGATGTTCATCAGCGGGGCCGACCAGTCGCAGGCGGAGCTGCGCGCGCCCTCTGTCAAGGGGGCGTTGCGGTTTTGGTATCGTGCCCTTCATCCCGCGGCGGATCCAAAAGAGGAATTCCGTATTTTTGGGGGAACAGACAAGGAAGCAGGACAGGCCTGTTTTTCATTGCGGCTGATGCCGGATAGACAAGGCGGACCAGATGGGGAAGCCGGAGATCAAAGATGGAAAGACTCGAAGATCTCCTATCTTGGTTACGGCGTCATCGACCGACGTGAGACAGGGGAATATAGAGAAGACGGAACACCGATAAGACGTCCGATGACAGTACGCCCTTATTACAAGGAAGAAAACCGTTTTACTCTGGAAATACTGTTCAAGCCGTACCGGCTGCAAACCTCCAAACCGGAATATGAGGCCATGATCCTCAAGGTCAAACGGTCTCTCTGGGGGTTGATCATGCTGGGTGGGCTGGGGGCGCGCAGCCGCAGGGGGTTCGGTTCCATCGCCGTCGAAGAAATAGACGGGATGGATGGTCTGCCGGATCTGAATCCACCAAATCACCAAGCGCTGGAGCACGTGTTGCACGAATTCTTCTGTCAACTGGATGAGATCGATAACACCGGGAACGGTTACCCTGAATATACCTGTCTCAGTGCAGCGTCAAGATTCGTAGTGACCCGGCCGCAGGGGGCTGCCATGGATGCATTGGAATGGCTGGGAGAGACCATGCACAAGTACCGCTCATATAGGAGTAGTTCCCGGATGTCATGTGTAAATGGTGACCATGATCTTATGCGGGCATGGGTTGCTAGCGGAACCCGACCCGGCTCTCCGCCCAAACGCACGGCTTTCGGCCTCCCGCACAACTATTTTTTCAGTTCCCTGAAAAACGGCGGGGAGATCAATTTTATGGACAAAGGCGGAAAAGGCCGCCGGGCCTCCCCGCTTTTCTTCCGCATCCATGAATTTCCTCCGTCAGGAGGCATTCGCAGGGCCAGCGTGGTGGCCAACTTCCTCCCCGCCAGGTTGATTCCAGACGGAAAAAAGCTGCGATTCAGCGCCACCACTCATGAAGATACATGCGAACTCGAACTGCCGGATGACTTTTCGGCTGTCACCGAGCTACTGAAGCACATCGCCGGCGATGGAAAAACGGTGGTACGCAACCATGTCTGAAAGCAACCTCCTCCATTTCACGTTCGGTTCCCCCCAGCGGTTCATCGCCCAGGCCCGCCGCACCCGTGATCTCTGGGCCGGTTCCTATCTGCTCTCGTGGCTCTGTGGCCGGGCCATGAGCGCACTCGAGACACAGGTTCCCGGCGTCGAGTTCCTGATGCCGGATGTAACGAACGACGCCCTGTACAACCAGATCCACGACCCCGACGATTCGATTGAACCGGCGGATGCGGCGGCCCATCTCGGTTCTCTCCCCACGCGCTTCTCCGTCATCCTCCCGGATGAGGCGGATCCGGGGGAGTGCGGCGGATGCTGCCAGGAGGCGGTGGACGAGGCGTGGATGCAGGTGGTGGATGCGGTGAAGGGGATCGTCTCCAACGGCAAGTGGGAAGGGACTCAGGAAAAAATCTGGCAACGTCAAACCGAAGGGTTCTGGCGGTGCCACTGGGTGGCGGGCGGCGATCCGGCGTTGATGGATCGGCGCAAGCGGCTGGGCTCCCCCCTGCCTCCCGGCGAACCGGGGCTCAAGTGCACCGTCTGCGGCGAGCGGCAGGAGCTCTCCGGCGAAGCGAAAAGGCCGCGCGATGCCGGTAACTGGTGGAAAGAGATCCGGGCATCGCAGGAGATCCACGATCTGGATCTGCGCCCCAATGAGCGGCTCTGCGCCATCTGCCTGGTCAAGCGCCTCTTTCCCAAGGTGGCGGAACGGGCCATCGGCTGGAGGGTCCCCGAGTTCTATCCCTCCACCGCCTACGTGGCGGCCATCGACTGGCTCAACCGGACCCTGGACCTGGCAGATGCCCACGAACCGGTCGAAGAGGCGCTGCGCCGGCTGATCAAGGCGGTACCGGACCGCATTGTCGCCCGCGAAGAGGCCCGCAACTGGGCGCCCATCCGCTCCATCAGGGCGAAACTGGATCGCCTGCCTGATGATTTGCGGCCGATCCAGGCCATCAGCGGCAGCGTCTTTTTCGAGGAGGGGCTGCGCAGCGACGACCTGGAGCTTAGCGATGGCGACGGAGCGATTCAGGCCCTGAAGGCGTTGCAAAAGGCGGTGGAGAGGAGCTCCCCGGGAGGGGAAGAGCGCTCCCGCGCCACCCCCTTCTACGCCATGCTGATGATGGACGGCGACGGCATGGGTGAGCTGTTTGCCACCCATCCCCTGGAGCGGCAGCGGGAGCTGGCGCGGGCTCTTGCCAGTTTCAATCAGCGGGTGCCGGAGATCGTGCGCAGTCACGACGGATGGCTGATCTACGCCGCGGGGGAGGATATATTCGCCCTGCTGCCGGTCAGCCGGGCGATCCAGTGCGCCCGCGCGATCCGCTGGGCCTACCGCCTGGCGCTGCTGGAGAACGCCTCTTTCGTTCCGGACGCCCTGGCCACCATCTCCGCCGCCATCAACTTTGCCCACATGAACAGTGCGCTCGGCACCATCGTCAGCGATACGCACAACAGCCTGCTGGATGGCGCGGCCAAGGATGAGGCCGGACGGGATGCCATCGCATGCCGCATCTGGAAGCGGGGCGGCCCCATCCTCACCTGGGCGCAGCCCTGGGACCTCTGCAGCAGCGGTCGGCTGGCCGAGACAGCCCGGGAGATTTTTGCCCGTGGCGGCTACTCCAGCGGGTTCTTCTACAAGCTGGAGGGACTGTTCCGCATGCACCAAGGTAACGGCGGCTCATTCGATGACCCCCAGTTGCGGGATCTCCTCGTGGCGGAATATCTGGCCAACCGGGAGCTGGAGGAGAAGGCGTGCGATCCCGACACCGCCATACGGTACGTCGATCAGCTCATGGCCCTCTGCCGCCAGTGGCAAAGGGAGATCACAAAGGAGGGCGCGGCCTTCTTCCGGCCCGGGGGGTTCAGTGACAGCGGCGCCCTGCTGGTCCGCTTTCTGCATCAGAAGGAGGTTTGACATGTCCGGTACGCTATGGCGTTTCACCGCTCTGGATACGCTCTTCTTCCGCGACGGGCAGCCCATGAACATGGGCGAGTCGGCCTGGATCGACTCCCGCTTTCCTCCCACCGGCGTGACCATGCAGGGCGCCATCCGCGCGGCGGTGCTGGACCACTTGAGGGCCGACATCGGCGCCTTTCAGCGGGGAGAGCCGTGCCTGCCCAACGGCGGGTCGCTGAAGGAGAGGATGGGCGATGCCGGCGGCATCGGCGCGCTGCGGCTGACCGGCCCCTTTCTGCACCACCGGGGGGAGCCGTGGCTGCCCGCACCGCTCGATCTGGTCCAAACCGGCAGGGGGAGTTACGAGCTGTTGCGGCCGGCGGACGAGGCGATCCGCTGCGACCTGGGGTGCCTGCGCCTGCCCCGTGTGGAATCGGAGCGGGGACGGTCGGATCCCCTGGGGGGGCGCTACCTCTCCCGTTCCGCCCTGACACGGCTGCTGCGCGGCCAGGCCCACATCCAGGCAGGGGAGTCCCTTCCCTTGCTGGCCTCCGGCCGGGGTCAGCCGGGGCTGGCCGATCGCGAGCCGAAGGTCGGCTTGGCCCGGAACAACCGCACCCGCACCCACCGCGAATCGATGCTCTACTCCATCGCCCCGGTTCGTCCGCGCCAGGGCGTGGAACTACGGGTGACGGTGGCGGGACTGGAACCGGAGTGGTATCCCTCCTCGCCGTTTCCCTGTCTGCTGGGGGGCGAGAAGCGGGCCGCCCGCGTGCATGTCACCGACGATGAATTCCAATGGCCGGCCCCGTCCATGGGCGAAGGGAACGGCCGCCTCCGTTTCAAGATGGTATTCCTCACCCCGGTCCGCCTCTCCGCCACTCCCTCTCCCGGCACCCCCGCCTGGGTGCCGGAGCAGTTCGAGCACCGGAAGAACGGCTTCGACCACTGGCACGGCGTGCTCAATGGCGCGGAGTTTGACATCGTCTGCGCCGTTGCCGGCAGGCCGGAGCGGATCGGCGGCTGGAACCTGAAGGAGGGGGGAGCCCGCGAACTGCACTCCTACCTGCCTGCGGGAAGCGTCATCTTTTGCGAAGCCGACCCGAACCAGCGGGCGCAGGTCGCCGGCTTGCACGACACCCGGATCGGTGACAAGGCCGAATATGGTTTCGGTCACCTGTTGATTGGCCAATGGTAACCTTGGGAGAGTCGAATATGAGTCATACTGCGGAACCCCCACAAAAACGCCTCCTGCTGCTGCAGGCGATCACCTCGCTCCACCCCGGCACCGGCCAGAGCACCGGCGTGGTGGATCTGCCGATACAGCGGGAGGCTCACACCCGCTTCCCGGTATACAGCGTCTCCGGTCTCAAGGGCGCCCTGCGCGACGAGGCGGAGGGAAAATGGGGTGAGGCGTCCGGGCTCACAAAGGCGCTGTTCGGCAGCGGAGCGGATGAGCAGGGGCAGGCCACCACCGCCGGTGCTCTGGCCGTCACCGATGCCCGGATCCTTGCCTTCCCGGTACGCAGCTTAAAACGGATCTTCTTCTGGGTCACCTGCCCCATGGTGCTGGAGCGCCTGAGGCGCGACCTGGAACTGCTGGACTCAGGTGCGGCCTTCGGCACGGTCGGGGAGGGTCCCGGCGAGGGCTCGGCCTGGGTCCACCCCGATGCCGGTATCGATGGTGAACTGGTGCTCGAGGAGATCGCCCTGACGGCGAGTCCGAACGACGATCTCAAGGCCGTCGCGGAGCGGATCGCTGCCCTTGCTGGAGCCGCCGATGGCTTCGATCCCAAGCGGTTCGCCTTAGTGACCAACGACGACTTCGGCTATTTCGTCCAGTACGCCACCCAGGTCTCCGCCCGCATCCGCCTCAACGAGCGCAAGACCACCACCGGCGACGGGGGTAACCTCTGGTACGAGGAGACCCTCCCCTCCGACACCCTGCTCTATGCGCTGGCGCTCTGTCATCGCAGCCGGACGGCGGCCAGCGGCGACGGAGACGGCGGGCAACAGGCCGAGTCCCCCGCGCAAAGCGGCGAAACGGCGGTGGGAAGCGCCGCCTGGGTCGCAGACCGGCTGGACGAGCTCGCGCAGGACCGGTTTCTCCAGATCGGCGGCAACGAAACCGTGGGGCAGGGCTGGTGCCGTCTCCGTTGTCATGGGGATTTTTCCCAACAGGAGGGAAGTGATGGCGATTGATACCCTGGAACAGAAACGCGCACAGGCGGCGATGGAGTTCGTGCAGCGACATCGAAACAACAGTAGCCAGCGCGCCA
>WFXP01000115.1 GCA_015490535.1 Gammaproteobacteria bacterium | reverse complement strand
TCGACCAACCTTCTGACCGCTCTTCCGGCGTGCATTCTGCCTGTCAAGGATGATTTACCATTTCACCCACACGATTCGAGGAAGAGCCTTCTGATTTATCACCTTGACAGAGCACCAGACACGCAACGCATGAAGAGCGCAGAGATCCGGTTTAAGAGCCGGACCCTTTCGGGCGGGCACAGGGTTTGCGGCGCGCTGCTGCTCCTGCTCCTGCTGCCCCCCGCCGCCAACGGCGATATCAGGCAGCCCTCCATTGCCGGCGGCTACCAGGCCCCGGAGCGAAGCTGGCCATACATGGCCGCCCTCATGTCCCGCACCCTGTTTGGCGGGGAGGGCAGAAGGCGGGGGTGGAACAGCTTTTGTGGCGGAAGCTACATCGGCGGCCGTTGGGTGCTCACCGCCGCCCACTGCGTGATTGGGCAGAACTCCCGCCCTCTCCCCACCGGGGCGATCAGGATCCATCTGGGTGCGGGAGAGCCCCCTGTCAGCGGCTCCGGCCTCACACGGGTGACCCGGATTGCCGTGCACCCCCTGTTTGATTCCTCGACCATGGCCTACGATATCGCCCTCGTGAAGCTGGAGGGGCGGCCGGCGGCCGTTCCCCCGGTACCCCTGTCGGGCTATCGGGAGCTGGATCTGGCCACCCTCTCCTTCACCCCGGCGATCATCCTTGGCAGGGGGGCCGGGCTTCGTCACACATCAACTGCTGCGCTGCTTCAGGCCGACATCCAGCTCATACCGGAGGTTACCTGCAACGACAGGTTCAACAGCCTCAAGGCGGCGAACAACCTGCCCGATGACACCCTCCGGGCTGATCCCGTGGATGGCACCATGGTCTGCGCGGGAAGCCTCGACGGAACGGCCGACGCCTGTCAGGGGGACAGCGGCGGCCCCCTGCTGGTCCGCTACGGGGAGGAGTACCATCTGGCCGGGATTACCAGCTGGGGGATCGGCTGCGGCAACCCTGGAACCTACGGCGTCTATACCAAGGTGCCGGCCCACGGGGAGTGGCTGGAGAGGGTCACCGGACTGGAGCTCCTACCGGAGGAGGCACCGGTGCGCGGCAGCGGGAGAGGATACGGCTCTTCTGCCTCGCTGGATGGGGATCGGGGGGCCGGCACCGTGGGCGTATGGTCGATACTCCTTCTGGTGCTGCTGTACGCCATCCCCAACATGCCACTTTGGGCGAGTTGCAGCCTGTCGAGAACACGATGAGTTACACCCGACACCCTCCTTTCGCATGCACGCATCTGCGCGATCAGCCATCCTTTCCGGTGCTCAGCCGCGCTTCCTCCTGCTGTATCTCACCAACCGCCTGCGCTTCTCCTGCTGGCGCCTGGTGAGAGGGTTCCTGCGCCCGGCGAAGGGGTTCGCCCCCTCCCGGAACTCGATGCGCAGCGGGGTCCCCTCCAGGCGCAGCTCGCGGCGGAAGATGTTGGCCAGGTAGCGTCGGTAGGCGTCCGGCACCATGCCGCCCCGGTTGCCGTGGATCACTATCACCGGCGGGTTTCTGCCTCCCTGGTGGGCGTAGCGCAGCTTGATGCGCCGGCCCCCTACCAGGGGCGGCGGGTGCGCGGAGACCGCATCCTCCAGCAGGCGGGTGAGCATAGGGGTGGGCAGCTCCGCCATGGCGGAGCGGTAGCAGCGCTGCAGGGAGGCGAACAGCTCCCCCACGCCGGTGCCGTGCAGCGCCGAGATAAAGTGGGCCGGCGCGAACTTCAGAAACGGCAGTTTCAGCTCCAGCTCCCGCCGCACCCGGTCGCGCTGCCCGGCCGGCAGGCGGTCCCACTTGTTGATGGCCAGCAGCACCGCCCGGCCGGCGTCCAGGACATGGCCCAGCAGATGGGCGTCCTGCTCACCTATCCCCTCCCTGGCATCCAGCACCATGATCACCACCTGCGCCGCGTCGATGGCCTGCAGGGTCTTGATGATGCTGAACTTCTCCACCGCCTGTTTCACCCGGCTGCGGCGCCTCACCCCGGCGGTGTCGATGAATACGTAGCGCTGTCCGTCCCGCTCGAAGGGGACAAAGATGCTGTCCCGGGTGGTGCCCGGCAGATCGTAGACCACCACCCGCTCCTCCCCCAGGATGCGGTTCAGCAGCGTGGATTTACCCACGTTGGGGCGCCCGACGAGGGCGACGCGGATCCCTTCGCTCTCCTCCTGCTGTTCCTCTTTCTCCTCCCGGAGTGGCACCGCGCGCGCCACCAGCCGCCCGATCCCCTGCCCGTGCGCGGCCGCCACCGCCAGCGGCTCCCCCAGCCCCAGGGCGTGGAACTCCGCCGTGGCCAGGGCTGGATCCAGCCCCTCCGCCTTGTTGGCCACCACCACCACCGGCTTGCCCGACTCCCGCAGCTGCTGGGCGATGGCCTGATCCGCCGCGGTGAGGCCGGCGCGGGCATCCACCAGAAACAGGACGGTGCTGGCCTCCTGCACCGCCTGCCACGCCTGCTGCGCCATGTGCAGATCGATCCCCTCGCTCTCGCCGCTCAGCCCCCCGGTGTCGATCACCAGAAATGCGCGCCCTCCGATCTTTCCCTCACCGTAGTTGCGATCCCGGGTCAGACCCGGCTGGTCCGCCACCAGCGCGTCACGGCTGCGGGTGAGCTGGTTGAACAGGGTGGATTTGCCGACATTGGGGCGGCCCACCAGGGCCAGGACCGGTTTCATCGCCGTGGCGTGGCTTCCAGGCAGGTGAGGCGGCCCTTCCTGCCGTAGACATAGAGACGCCCCTCCGCGGCCAGCGGGGCGGTGCGGATCGCGCCGGACAGCTTCGCGCGGGCCAGGAAACGCCCGTCGCTGCGCGCCAGCCAGTGCAGATACCCCTCGCCGTCGCCCACCACCACGCTCTCCCGGTACACCTCCGGGGGGGTCAGGGAGCGGCGCTGCAGGGCATCCTGCTGCCAGAGCGAGGCTCCTCCGGAGCGGCTCAGGGCCAGGACGCGATCACCGTCATCGGTCAGATAGAGCGCCTCGCCATCGCTCGCCAGACGCCCGGCCGAGGATGCGGGCCGGCTCCACAGCACCCTTCCGGAGCGCAGATCCAGGGCCGCGGCGCGGCCCTGATATCCCACCACGTAGGCGGTCTCGCCGATGACCAGGGGCGGTGCGTCGATATCCACCATGCGCTCCAGCTCGGTGCGCCCGCGCGGTGTGGCCACGGCGGTCTCCCACAGAACACGCCCGTCGGCCAGGGACAGCAGCGCCACCTTGCCGCTGGCGAAGCCGTCCAGCACCAGATCGGAGAGGATCACCGGCGAGCTGGTGCCGTGCAGGGTGAGAGTGGGCACGCTGCGGTCGTAAATCCACAGCTGGCTGCCGTCGCCGGCCTTCAGGCCGAACAGCTTGCCATCCCCGGTATGCGCCACGACCACTCCGGAGCCGGCGGCGGGGGGCGCCAGGATCTCGCTGGAGAGCTGGGCGCGCCACAGCACCCTGCCATCGTCGCTGGCCAGCGCCAGCAGCTCCCCCTCGGCACTGCCCAGCAGCAGCATGCCCTCACCGATCCCGGGGCCGCTGCTGAGCGGCAGCTGCAGATCCACTCGCCATAAC
>WFXP01000114.1 GCA_015490535.1 Gammaproteobacteria bacterium | reverse complement strand
GCTGGGGAGGTTGGGGTGGCGGCTCCAGCGGCGGATGTTGTGGTGGCAGCGGGAGTGGTGGCGGTGGCTACGATGATGGCTACAGCGACGGTTACGACGACGGCTACGATGAGGGCTACAACGACGGCTACGGCGCCGGCGGCTACGACGAAGGCTTCAGCGACGGCTACGAAGAGGGCTATCAGGACGGCCTTGGCCAGGGCGGCGGAGATTATGACAGCGGCTACGAGGATGGTTACGGCGACGCCTATGATGAGATCTATGACGAGATCTACGGAGAGATCTACGATGAGATCTATGGCGAAGCCTATGAGACCGGCTACACCGATGGCTACAGTGATGGCTCTGAGGCTGATGACCATGGCGATGGTGGAGGCTGCTGCCGGGGTTGTGGCGGACACCATGGTGGATGCGGGGGCCGGTAGGGAAGAGCCCCGAGCGGTGAGCGGCCTTCGGGCCGCCCCGTTTTGCCGGGGTAGCGGCTCCGCCAGGTGGTTGTTGAGGCCGGCGGGGCTGTTACCTTAAAGGGTTTTTCAACAGATCGTGTGGGCAAAAAGGCAAATCACCGCGCAGTGTCAACATCGACGCTGGATGGCTCCTGGTTGCTGTACCCCGTGGGCAGGCGCGCAGCAGGCAGATATCCGGCATGGTTTGGATTCCTCTCTTCTCCATCTTGCCGGAATTTTCCATCCAGATACTTACCGTCCGAGCGGATGGTGCAGGGGAAGATGATTTCGATATTACAGATTACTTATCAATCGAGGGTGGCGGCGCGCAACGGATCATCCTGACTGCATCCCGCGCTCAACGGCACTGTTAAATTTGGCCACAAATGGTGTATACTTCTCGGCGAGGCTGAACTATTCAAGGTGGTTCAGTAAGATAGGTCGGTTTCCGGCGGACTCTTTTTTGGGGAGACGGACAACCGTCCAGATACAACCACAACAACAAGAAGAGAGGGACCACAGCTCCCGCCTGGTCTGCGGCAGGGGGCGAAAAGAGACAAACACCTCGTCGTGATGCGGGGCAATATGTTTTTCAGGGATATTGTTCGATCCTGATAAAAAGTAGGATTCATGACAGATTCGGAACCATGCCCCATGGTTCCAAATAAGACGGGATCCGTATGCGTCCCGAGCGCAAGATGAGAGCTATCGAGTAGTTCGCACGGCGTTTGTTCGGTGCCAAATGGTTCGTCAGGAAGATAATGGTAGATGGTAGGGGAGTAATTGGAACCATGAGAAAACAGTGTCGGCTTCGTTGCGCATCCGTAGTGCTACTGATGGCCGCCCTGCTGCTTGGGGGCTGCAGTTTTTTGCCGGAGCTCAAACCGTCTCCCTTCCCTGCGGAGAGAGTCCCGTACCTGATTGGTCCGGGCGATACCTTGGACATATTCGTATGGGGTAACGAGGAGGTGTCCGGGCCGGTGAAGGTGCGGCCGGACGGGCTGATCTCCACGCCTCTGGTGGAGGATCTGGTGGCCAGTGGCAAGACGCCTACCCAGCTGGCCAGGGATATGGAGCGCCAGCTGGCGAAGTATATCAAGAACCCGGTGGTGACCATCACCGTTACCGATTTTGTCGGGCGGCCGAGCGAGCAGATCCGGGTGGTGGGGGAGACGGTAACGCCGAAGGCCATTCCCTATAGAGAGCGTCTCACCCTGCTGGATGTAATGATATCGGTGGGGGGGCTTACCGAGTACGCCGCGGGTAACAGCGCCACCATAGTGCGCGTTGTGAACGGGAAAAGGCGCCAATACCGGGTGCGCCTGGATGATCTTCTCAAGGACGGGGATATAAGTGCAAATGTCGATATGCTGCCTGGAGATATTCTGATTATACCCGAGTCCATGTTCTGACGGCCGTGAATTTTAGGGAGTGGTGGAGATGCAGGAGACATTTCATCAGTTTTTGAAGCAGCTTCACGGCATGTGGCACTATCGTTGGTACGCATTGGCGTTGGCATGGGTTATCGTGCTTCTGGGTTGGGGAGCGGTCATGTTGAAGCCGGACCGGTACGAATCCACCGCCACCATCAATGTCGATACTGATTCTCTGCTAAAGCCCCTTCTCAAGGGTTTGGCGGTGCAGACCGACGTGCGTCAGCGTCTCGATCTGATGGCCGGTACCATCCTCAGTCGTCCCAACCTGGAAAAGCTGGTGGAGCTTGCCGACCTGCCGGTGGACATGGAGGATCAGAGGGAGAAGGAGTTGATCCTCGACGAGATGGCCCGTGAGATTGTGGTGAGAGGGGATAAGAGTCGGGCCAACCTGTTCACCATCAGCTATACCAACGAAGATCCGGTGCTGGCCAAGAGAGTGGTGGAGGCGCTGCTCGAGATTTTCGTGGATAGTACCGTGGGCGAAAAGCGCAAGGACAGCAGGGAGGCGCAGCAGTTTCTGGATGAGCAGATCAGGGAGTATGAGAAGCGTCTCATAGAAGCGGAAAATCGTCTTCTGGAGTTCCGGCGCAAGTTTGCCGGCATGCTCCCCGGGCAGGCCAGCGGCTTCTATGCCCAACTGCAGGAGATTCAGACCCTGCTGGCCAAGGCGCAGATGGAGCTGCGTCGTCAGCAGTACCGGCGCAATGAGCTGTGGCATCAGCTTCAGGCATTGAAAAACAGGGGGGTGCATAGCCTTCTGGGGCCTAGCCAGCCCACTCCTCTCGAGGAGCGTATCGCGGTGTTGCAGGCGCAACTGGATGAAAAGTCGCTCCGGTTTACCGAGGATCACCCTGACATTGGTGCCCTGCGGCGGACCATTGCGGAGCTGAAAGTGCAGCTGGAGCGGGAGAAGCTGCGCTCCGATCCGGCGCAGCTGGAATCCAGCCCCTACTATCAGGAGCTGAAGCTGGCGCTTGGCGCGGCGGATGCCGACGTGGCGGCAGCCAGGGCCACGGTGGAGGAGTATCAGCAGCGGGTGGCCCAGTTGCAGGAGTTGGTGGAGAGCCAGCCGGAGGTGGAAACCCGACTGCAGCAGCTCAATCGTGACTATGGAGTGAACAAGAAGAACTATGAGGAGCTGCTTGAGAGGCAGCAGCAGGCGAAGCTGTCGGACGACGCGGAGAGAACCGGCGGGGAGTTCAAGGTGGAGATAGTCGAGCCTCCCATGGTTCCGTTGATCCCGGCCGGCCCGAACCGTCCCTTCTGGAGCAGCGTGGTGTTGGCGGCAGGGCTTGGTGGGGGGCTGGGGCTAGCGTTTCTGCTGGCCCAGATCAGGCCAGGGATCTACAACCGCAGGACACTGGAGGAGGCTACCGGGCTGCCTGTGCTGGGTAGCGTGAGCCGCGTGACCACGCCCGAGATGCGCCTTGTGGAGCGCCGTGACAGGCGCGGATTGATGCTCGGGATCGCTCTGCTTCTGGTTAGCTATGGAGCGGTGATTGTCATTCAGCTCTCGGGAATGCTGGGTATGCTAAGGGGAGTGGCCCAATATTACTGAGACAATCGATGGCAGCGCGGCCAGCATGGGGATCCGGGCGTCCCGGATCAGAGCGCGGTCCGCCGGTGGTGACCGGCCCTTTCCAAGGAGTGCAACGCGGCATTGGCCGGTTTGGGGCGCTCCTTTCGGGCCGGTCAGGAAGCGGTCATCTGCGGTGTTGCACTCCCTTGAGTAGCTATGGCCAGTCCTGCGGTCGCGTGCCTGGCAGCTAACCGTGTTATTACCTTGAAAGAGTACTGGGAGAGCTGTGAAGTATCCATCGGGTCCAGGGAAAAAGGAGAGCAATATATGGCTACTGGGTTTCAGGAGATGCATTCCGATTCAGGTGGTCTTCGGAGTGCGACTCTGAAGCGGATCTGCTCCATAGATTTCGCCGAACTGAAAAGGCTGGGCTTTCTGGGTCCCAACGAACAGCGTAGCCGGCAGGCGGAGGAGTATCGCACCATCAAGCGCCCGTTGCTGTTCAACGCATTCGGCAAGGGATCTGCCGCCGGGGAGCGGCAGAACCTGATCCTGGTTACCAGCGCCATGCCGGGAGAGGGCAAGACATTTACATCCATAAACCTGGCCATAAGTATGGCGATGGAGCAGGATTTCACCGTTTTGCTGGTGGATACCGATGATGTGCGGCGCAGTACCAGCAATCTGCTGGGTGTTGATGACTGCGCGGGGTTGGTGGATGTGCTTCAGGATCCGGAGATGAGCCTGAAAGATATCATTGTTCCCACCAACCTGCCGCGGCTGAAGGTGCTGCCGGTCGGCAGAAGTTCGGGTCAGACTCCGGAGCTTTTGGGCAGTGAGAGGATGCAGCATCTGGTTCGAGAGCTGTCTGTACGCTACTCCGACCGGATTGTCATATTCGACAGTCCCCCGCTTTTGGCCACCAGCCAGTCCACGGTTCTGTCGCAGTTCATGGGGCAGATCCTGGTGGTGGTGGAGGCCGGCCGAACCCCGTTGCAAGCGGTGCTGGATTCCGTTGCGCAGCTGGATCGGGACAAGGCCATCGGCATGGTGTTGAACAAGAGCCCCAAGGCATTCAGTGGCGACTACTACGGCGGCTACTATGGCCACTACAAGTAGCCGCGGTGGAGGATCGTGGTTACGGGAGACATTGTTGCCGGTGGCTGGCATGGTCTTGATGCCGCTGATATCATCAATGGCGGTGGCTGGCTGGTCCGTGGTGCCTTCGCTCAAGACGGGTGTGACGCTGAGCGACAACGTAGGGCTCGCATCCGACGCGGATCTTCCCGTATTCGGTGAGCGGACCGTTGATCTCGTCTCGGAGTTAACCCCGGGGTTATGGATCACCAGCCGGGGCAGACGGCATGCGTTCGACGCCCTCTACCGTCTGCAGAGCCTCACCTACGCCAGGGAGAAGCAGTATGACATCTCCAATAACCAGTTCAACGCCACCATGACCGGGGAGCTGTTGCGCAGGCAGCTGTTTTTTGAAGGGGAGGCCTCCAACTACCAGCAACCCATATATGCTCATCCCGGCATTCTTACCGACTATTTTCTGCCGGGGGAGCGGGCCGACATAACCACCTTGCGGCTCAGCCCATACTATCGTTACAGCTTCGGTACCAAGGCGCGCATGGTGCTGCGCTATACCCATTTGAGGACCCGCATCGAAAGAAGGGCGTCGGACGGCGTGACCAACCGCCTGAACGCCTATTTTGCCAACCGGCGCTGGGGCAGGGTGGGATGGAATGTGTCATACAAGAACGAGCGGGTGGAGCGTGGGGATGAGTTTCTGTTTGACCATGAGGTGGCGGCGGCGAACTTCCGCTACTGGCTGAGCCGCAGATTCGCGGTTCTGGCGCGGGCCGGTTACGAGAACCACAATCTGGGGATGTCCACATCCTGGTCGGTGCGGTATGAGAACGGCACCTACCGGGCGGCTGGCATAGGGTGGCGCCTGCGCAGGGATATGCGGCTCGACATCCTGGGCGGCGAGGATTACCGGAGGATGCGGTTGCTGTGGAATCCGTCGCGGCGGACCTCTCTTGTCCTCCGCTGGCGGGAGCAGAGGTTCGGTATGAATCCCGGACCAAGGTGGCACGGGGAGTTTACCATGCGCTTCAGGCGCACCGTATGGGTGGCCAGCTATGAGGAGACGGTGACCTCGCTGCAGCAGGCCCTCAGTGACAAGGGGCTGTATTCGTTCCGCGACCCTGATACCGGGTTTTTTGTTCCGGGAGAGGTGGATCCCGAGACCGAGCAGTTGGTGCCGGTATATTTTGACCCGGATACGGGGGAGCGCGCTGAATATCCCAACGCGGGAAGGCTGGTTCCGCTGGTGCTTGACGATTTCGGGCTGTTCAACGAAACGTTTCTGCGGCGGCGCGGCCAGTCGGTGTTCGGTTGGCAAACGGGGGAGGATGCCTTGACGGCGCTGCTGTTCTATGAGCACCGCAGCTATCTGGAGCAGGCCGGCGAGGCGACCAGTTACGGCCTCCACGGCAACTGGAGGCGCACTCTCAACCCGGATACCGAGCTCCTCGTGGGAGGGCAGTACCGGCTTCACAGCTACCGTTTCGTACCGGTGGATGAGTATGCGTGGAGCGCCGAGATGGGGGTCTCCTGGAAGCTGGAAGGGAGCAGCACCGCCTCCTGCCTGTACCGGTTTCTCAACCGGAATGCCGCCGCCAAGAAGAGTCGTTATCATGAGAACCGTATCACCTGTTACATAGATTTTGTACTGTAGCGCACATGCCGGAGGGTTTCGGCGGCGGTGTCTTCCGGTGGCTGCGAGCGGCTAGTACTCTTTCAAGGTAATAAATTATGATTCAGCGTCCCTGTGGTGTTTCGCGGCAAGGCGCGGTGCGCAGGTAATGGTTGTTCCCTTGTCAAGCACTGCAACGCCGCAGCGGGACACCACAGGGACGCTGAATCCGGATTGGGTCTTCCTCAAATCGTATGGGTGAAATGGTAAATCATCCTTGACAGGCAGAATGCACGCCGGAAGATGGTCGGCAGAAGGGGATTGGGGAGAGTTTGGGAT
>WFXP01000113.1 GCA_015490535.1 Gammaproteobacteria bacterium | reverse complement strand
TACGAGGGTAAATGACCATTTTTCAACGCCGAAATGGCGGATTTCAGGGGTGAGCTGAATAGTTACATTGGGTCTTCCTCAAATCGTGTGGGTAAAATGGTAAATCACCGCGTAGCGGCTCCGTCCTTGACAGGCAGAATGCACGCCACATACTCGGTAACCAGAAGGGGATTGGGGCCGTCTGGCCGGGGAGTGGCGGATATCCACCAGCTGCGCCAATTGCAACCTGTTCGGCTATCCCAAACTCTCCCCAATCCCCTTCTGCCGACCATCTTCCGGCGTGCATTCTGCCTGTCAAGGATGATTTACCATTTTACCCACACGATTTGAGGCAGCGGGCGGCTGTTGCGCCACTCCTCCTTCCGTAAGGTGACAGACAACTGGTTGGACAATGCACCTATCGCATGCAAACCGCGCTCTGCTGGTGGCTGCCCTTCTGGCGTTGCCCCTGACCGGCCAGGGGACGGCCATACCCACCAAAACCCCCAGGCATCTGCTCCATATTGAGAGCTCGAGCGCCGGAGCGCTGCTGCTGCCCACCGACGTAACCATCGGCAACAGCGGTAACATATATGTCGTGGACAGCGGTAACGACCGGATCGCAATGTTCGGCCCCGCCGGCAGGGCGCTATCCACCTTCGGCGGCAGTGGAGCGGGGCGCGGCCAGTTAAAGGATCCCATAGGGATCGGTGCCGGCCGGGACGGGAAGATATATGTGGCCGATGCCGGCAACAGGAGAATCCAGATATTCAGCGCGAGCGGAAAATTCATCTCCAGCTTTCCCGTCAAAGGGGGAAGCGGGCTGGTGAAACCTGTGGACGTGGCCGAGTCCGGTAACGGTGAGATCTATGTCACCGGCAACAGCAATCACAAGCTGATGGTGTTCAACCACTCCGGCAGACTGCTCAGGGAGTGGGGTGGAGAGGGAACCAGCGATGGTCTGTTCCGCTATCCGGGAACCCTGGTGGTGCGGGCGGGACTCGTGTATGTGGTTGATGTACTGAACACCAGAGTCCAGGTCTTCGAGACCTCCGGCAGATTCCGCTTCAACATTGGCGAGTGGGGCGTCGGCCCGGGACAGATGTTTCGCCCCAAAGGGGTGGCGCTGGACGCGAAAGGGCGCGCCTATGTAGCCGACAGCTACATGGATCTGGTGCAGGTGTTCGACAGCTCTTACAAATTCATGTATGTACTGGGCAGCAGCGGCAGGCCGGCCAAGTTCACCGCTCCGGCCGGCCTGGCCATAGACTCCTCTGGCAGGATCTACGTTACCGAGATGCTGAAACACAGGGTATCGGTGTACCAGCTGCCATGAGAAGCCCCATGGAATATCTTGGAGAATCCGGCGCTCTTTCCATCCGGGCAGGTTTGATACTGGCTGCGCTCCTGACCCTTTTGCCGGAAAATCCGGCTCTGGCGTCCAGGGAGATCTCCCCCAAGAGGGAGTGCTCCATCTGCCACGTGATGTGGCTGACCATCTTCACCCGCCAGGAGGCGGCCACCCTGATCCCGTACGATCCCAAACCGAAGGTGGAAACCGGGAAACAGGATGTGGCCAGCACGGAGCGCATGTGCTTCTCCTGCCACGACGGATTCGTGCGGGACTCACGTTTCGCCTGGGAAAAACGGCAGCACTTTCACCCGGTAGGAGTCAAACCCTCCAGCAAGATTGAGATCCCCACCATGGACGGGAAGACAGTCTTTCCGCTCAACGAGGAGGGAAAGATCTACTGCGGCACCTGTCACAGCGCCCATGGTATCGACTGGAAGGAGAAGTTCTCGCCCCTGTTTTTGCGGGTAAAGAACGTAAACTCCAGCCTGTGCCTTGCCTGTCATGTCGATCGGGCGACCGGGGTTGAAGAGGGCAACCACCCCATGTTCAGGAATATTGAGCAGATTGGCGAGGTCCCGGACGAGTTGCGCAGGGCGGGCTCCAAATTCGGGGGGAAAAGACGCAACAAGGTGATATGCCAGTCCTGCCACCGCATCCATGGGGCAGCGGACGAAAAGCTGCTGGCGGTTGACAAGCACGATCTGTGCACCACCTGCCATGTGGGGAAAAAAGGGGTTGATGGCACCAAACACGATGCGGCCATCATGAGCGAGAAAGGCCTGATCGCGCCCGACTCCGGCCTCTGCACCGCCTGCCACAAACCCCACTCCGGCAAGGGACCGCGAATGTGGGCCTATGAGCTGAAAAAGGGGGAAAACCGCATCACCGCCATGTGCCTGAGCTGCCACAACCCGAAAGGGGCGGCCAGGGAGAAGGTGGTGAGTCGGGAACATACCCACCCCATCGGGGTGGAGGTGGACAAGGTAGGTATTGTGATCAACGGCGGAAAGTGGAGCTCCCGCGAGGGCGATACCTGGAACGAGCAGCCGCTCAAGCCACTGCCGCTGTACGACAGGTATGGTAATCGGGTGACCAAGGGGGGACAGGTGGCCTGCACTACCTGTCATGACCCCCACAACTGGTCCACCCTCCCCCCCGAACAGCGTCCCGACCCCCTGGCGGAGGGGGATGGCCGGGGAAGTTTCCTGCGCCTGCCCTTTGGCGACAAGGCGGTGCTCTGTACCAACTGCCACGTGGACAAGGCGATGGTGGCGCTCTCCAAGCACAATCTCAGGATCTCCTCACCAACGGATGCCGGCAAGACCACCGGTGCGGGAGTGTGCGGCGACTGCCACAAACCCCATGAGGGGAAAGGTCCGAACCTGTGGGCGCGTGGCTACGGGCCGGGCAACGATACCATCGAGAAGATGTGCCGCGACTGCCACCAGCAGGACGGCATTGCAGGCAACAAGCTCACCGGCGAGAACTTCCACCCGGTAGGGGTGGAGATAACCCGGCTGGTGGGGGAGGTTAATCCCAAACTGCCACTGTTCAACAGGCAGGGCAAACTGGGTTATGGCGAGGGGCGGGTCAGCTGTGGCACCTGCCACAACCCGCACCAGTGGGATCCACGGGATCCCTCCTCCCTGGAGGGTGCCAGCCCTAAGGTGGAAGGTAACGGTCAGAACAGCTTCCTGCGCATCCCCGCCGCCCCCGGCGAGACGCTCTGCATCGAGTGTCACACCCGGAAACGCTGGATCAGGGGTACCGACCACGATCTGCATGTCACTGGTCCCGATCAGCCAAACGCCGCCGGTGACACGGTGGACAAAACCGGGATCTGCGGTCAGTGCCACATGGTGCACAACGCCCCCAACCGGCTGCGGATCTGGGCACGCAAGCTCGGCCCCGGCGAAAACCCGATGGAAAAGCTGTGCCGCAGTTGCCACGACAAGGATCGTTTCGCTGGCAACAAACTGCCCGCTCGCTTAACGCACCCCATCGAGATTCGGGGTATCAGCATGCGCGGCGGGCAACCCACCCGGGGGAAAAGGGGCCACCGGCCGGTATACGACGAGCAGGGCGAGGAGGCGCGCTCGGGGGTCATAACCTGTCCTACCTGCCATGATCCACACAAATGGAGCGACATAAGGCCCAGGCCAGGTCCGGGCAGGAACGTGGAGGGTGACGTGCGCAACAGCTTCCTGCGCGATGCGCGCAACGTGGATCTGTGCGCCAACTGCCACGGCATGGACGCCATCTTCCGCTTCAAGTACTTCCATGCCGAGGCGTCACGCAGGAAGCACCGCCTGTATGAGTAGTTCCCGGCTCGCTAGTACTCCGTCAAGGTAACAAATCAGGAAGATCTTCCTCAAATCGTGTGGGTGAAATGGTAAATCACCGCGTAGCGGCTCCGTCCTTGACAGGCGGAATGCACGCCACATACTCGGTAACCAGAAGGGGATGGGGCTGTCTGGGCTGGGGAGTGGCGGATATCCACCAGCTGCGTAAATTGGCAACTGGTGCGGCTATCCCAAACTCTCCCCAATCCCCTTCTGCCGACTATTATCAGGCGTGCATTCCGCCTGTCAAGGATGATTTACCATTTCACCCACACGATTTGAGGAAGACCCAATCAGGATTCAGCGCCCCTCCAAAGTTCAAGGCGAAAAATGGGGGTTTACGAGTGTAAACGACCATCTTTCAACGCGGAAATGAAGGATTTCAGGGGTGAGCCGAATAGCTACGGCCACGGCAGCGAATTCGCCACCGTGGCCTGCCAAATACACTCTGGAACAGGGTGTTACCTGCTCAGAATGCGCAGCTCGACGCGGCGGTTCTGGGCCCTGCCTTCAGCGGTACTGTTGCTGGCGACGGGATTGGCGGGGCCATAGCCCTTCGCGGTGAGGTTATCCGGCGCAACCCCCTTGGTAATAAGATAGCTGCGCACCGTCCTGGCCCGCTGGTAGGAGAGCCGCTCGTTGAAGGCCCGCGATCCGGTGCTGTCGGTGTATCCGGCCACCTCCACCACTATCTCCGGGTGCTTGAGCAGAGTTTCGGCCACTCCGTCGAGGATGGCGCGCGACTCCGGCAGAAGCCTGTCGGATCCGGTCACAAAGTTGACCCCGTGCAGGGTGATAACCTCGGGAATCTCGCATCCCCTGACATCCACCTTGGTGCCGAGCGCGGTTCCCGCACAGGCATCCTTGCTGTCCACCACACCGTCACCGTCGCTGTCCAGCTCACACCCCCTGGGGTCCACCTTGGCGCCAACAGCGGTACCGGCACAGGCATCCTTGTCGTCAGGAACACCGTCGGCATCACTGTCCGCCACCACCGGCGCAGGAGCGGGGGCCGGAGCGGGAGCAGGCTCCGCCACCGGCTCAGGGGCAGGCTCGGGAGCCGGTTCAGGCTCCCGCGCCGGAGCACCGAACGGGATCGCCAGACCCAGGTTCACCAGCCACTCCTCGAACTGATCATGCTGCGGAATGCTCTCGCCATCCTGATCGATACGGTACCGGGCATCAAGCCGCAGCCGGGTGCCACCCTGACTCACCTGGCGCATGAATCCAAGCCCCACATTGGCCATCGGATTGGTATTTCTGCCGTTTCCCGCATACTCGGTATTCAGGGCGCCGGCGCCGATCACCGCATAAGGAGCAAAACCGGGACTGCGGCTGAAAAAGAACAGTCCGTCAAACAGCAGCCCCACCTGTTCAAACCGGTCATCCCCCGACACCCGTTCGAGGATATCCCCCACCAGGCTGAACTCCAGATTCCAACGCTGGTTCAGCGCCTTGCCCAGACCAAGCTGCAGGCCCATGCCGCCCTCCTCCATCTCGGCACCAGGCAGCGCCCGATCCCTATCCGCCCCCACATACGATATGGCGGGAACGAAATAGGTCCGGCTGTCGAAATCGGCGCTCACCGGCGCGACATATACCGCGGCCACGGCCAGCGCTGGCAGTATCCGTACGATGCTCCTTTTCATCTGGTCGCTACTCCTATGATTGATGTAATTCTCGATCTGCGGGCGGAAATACAATCGTTACAACAGGGTAAAACCGGTTTCCTCCCACCGCGCTATAATATACATTACCGATTTACAAACAACCACAATACCCTGTGGTCCCCAGGTGGAGAACCTCATACGCATGCATACAATCAGACGGCTGGCGGTGGAGACGCTGCCGGTAATCTTGCTGGCGCTGGTAGCCGGTTGCGATGGAGACGACCTTCCCCTCTTCGGCCCCGCCGAAAATGGACCGGAGATCCACAATGGACGGTTCCTGGACAGCGCGGTAGCCAACCTGGACTACAAGACGGCCACCGGCGAAGGAACCACCGATGCCAGCGGGCGGTTCAGCTACCGGGAAGGGGAGTCGATCAGCTTCTCCATCGGCGGCGTGCTCCTGGGGGAGACGGACGCCCAGGAGATCGTGACACCGGTCAATCTGGTGGATGACGGCAGCACCGCCAACCCTGCGGTGCGCAACATCGCCCGCTTCCTTCAGGCGCTGGATCAGGATGGTGATCCCGCCAACGGAATCGCCATATCGGACGCGGTGAGGGCCGTGGCCGGGGGGTGGGACGGGCTGGATTTCTCGGCGGGCGACTTCGACGACAGGGCCGCGCCCATTCTCGCCAGCGCCGGCAGCGCGGACGGCAGAACCGTAACCATGCAAAGCGCCGCCGATGCCGCGCGCCATCTGGAGCGGACCATCTTCTGCGCATACAGCGGCGGGTTCACCGGGACTTTCTCCGGGGGTTCCGGCCAGGGCAGCTGGATGCTCACCGTGGATGATGAGGGCAACATCAGCGGAGTAGGCAGGGATGCCAACGCCAACACATTCAGGCTGGATGGCATGCTCAATCCGGACAGCAGAAACTCCTTCTGGGCCGACTACTATCCCCCTGGCGCGAGCCAGCCCGAGGCCCGCTGGGAGGGGGCCATCCACTCCTCGGGAGCGGTGACCGGCAGCTGGGAGGGCGGCTCCCCACCCCGAACCACCACGCTCAGCGGCAACCGCAAGCTGCTGGCGCTGACGCCGGGAGCCGGCGATGAGATCTACCAGGGCACGCTGGAGCTGAGCAGCGGCACGCTCAACGACGGCTTCGAGACCGCGGATGTGGGAATCATCCGGCTGGCTGTCGGCGATGGCATGGTCTCCGGCAAGGGGTATATCTATCTGGAAAACAGCGAATTCACCATTCCCGAAACCGACATAATCGACGGCAATTTCGGGTTCCTGGCCGCCGGCAGGCAGTTTCTGGGGCGCATCGAGGGTGATTCCATCATCCTGGGCCTTACGGAGCTGGCCACCGGGAAGATCGGGGGGGGCAGCGCCTGCAGGGCCCCCTGAAGCAGCGATCCCCTCCCGTCACCACCAGCGGTAGCTCACGATGGTGGCGAGAAAGAGGCTCCGGTAGCCCCCCTCCGAACGGGTGCTGCCCCCTTCCAGCTCCACCCCCCATGAGCCTCCCTCGTCCCACCTGGCTTGCAGTGAAGCGGTGTCGTAGTTGCTGCCGTCGATGGCCGAACTACTCCGGCCCGCACCTACCCCCAGCACAAGCGGCAGCCGCTCGAAATAGTAGCTGGCATCGATCCGGAGCTGGCTCCTGTCGAGCCCCCACGCGAGATTCAGGGAACCCTGGGAGAGCAGCAGCTCCGCGAGCCGGGGGTGGCGCGCCATACGTGAGAGATCCCTGCTGTAGTCGTCGAACCGGTAGCTGACCGTGATCCCCCAGTTGGCAAGGCCCAGGTAACCCGCCCCGAACTCCATCCCCTGGCTCTCCAGCTCCAGCTCTCCAACGCCGCGCCGGCGGCGTACCGGTTCGCTGGTGTACAGGGTGATATACCGCAGCCGCGGGGCGAAAAAGATCATCCACTCGCGCAGAAACAGGGTGAAATCCGCCGCTGCGGTCTCGATACGGAACGCGTTCTCCTGCTCCCTCAGCCGGTACCGGATCCCGGCGACGAAATCCCTGCCGGGGTCGGAGTCCATTCCAACGAGCAGCGAAGCGGTATCCTCCATATTCACTCCACCGCTGGTGACGCCTCCCCCGAGCTGCAGCCGAAAGCCCCTGGGGAGCGGCAAATCGAGGCCCATATTGAAATCCCTCTGGCCGCTGTCATCGCCAAGCAGCCCGACCGTAATGGTCGAAGGGTACGGAGACAAGACATCTTCGCCGCTCCACGCAACCGTGGCACCGAAACCCAGCAGAACAGCCAGCGCGGCTCCAATCCAGGCCCGCTCCACTGCAGAGGGAGAGGGCCATCGCCCGGCGGGGCCCCGGCCGCCGCTACCTGGGCGCCGTTTCACCGGTGGTCAACAGCGCCCCACATGGAAATACCGGGCGGCCGACCCGCCTGAGACGGCGGCCGATGGGTGCCGGTCCTGCGTCGGGCGGCTCGGGAAATCCTCCCATGCGCTCGTACAGCCCGCGCCGCAGGAACAGGCCATCCTCCGGCGGAGGAGCACCGACCATCCTGGCTCCCCACCCCGCCAGGCTCTTCACGAACCGCAGCAGCGGCCCGTTCCCCGCGGCGCGCACGCGGAAGCAGCCCCACTCCCCGCCCTCCAGCGCGGAGAAGATCTGCCGATCCGCGCCATCCGGCAGCAGACAGCCGGGGCGCAGAAACAGCAGCGTCTCTCCCCAGGCGCACCGCGCCCCCAGGTTCATCCGCCGCCGCCCTTCGGGAGGACCCTCGATCACCTGATCCACCAGCTCCCGCGCCAGCTCCACGGTATCGTCAGAGCTGCCCCCGTCCACCAGGACCACCTCGTGCCCTTCGGCCCGCAGGGGTTGCAGGGTGAGCAGGGTTGGTACGATGCGGATTGAGTCGTTCAGCACGGAAACGATGACCGAGAGCTGCCGGCGGGGGGCGCGGTACGGCACCACGGGGAGCGGCCGGCGCTGGCCGTCACCCCCCCTGCACCGCGGCAGCACCCGTATCCTGCGCATACTCTGGACCCGGTTACGCCTCCTTTTCCCCACCGCTTATCCCCGACCGTAGAGACGCACCATATCCGCCAGGCGGCCGGGCAGATCGGTGGCCACCTGATCCCAGCTGAAACGCCAGCTCCAGTTGCCCTCCATGGTCCCAGGGGTGTTCATGCGGTGTTCACTGCCCAGCCCCAGCACATCCTGCAGCGGCAGCATGGCGAGGCAGGCCACCGACGCCAGCGCGGCGCGGATCAGGGGCCAGGGCATCTCCTCGCCCGGGTAGCCCAGATAGGTGGAGACGTGACTACGCTGCGCCTCGTCCAGCGCGCCATACCATCCCAGGGTGGTGTCGTTGTCATGGGTGCCGGTATAGACCACCGATCCCCGCTCATGGTTGTGCGGCAGATAGGGGTTGCTGGCCTCACCGCTGAACGCGAACTGCAGGATCTTCATGCCGGGCAGCCCGAACCGCCTGCGCAGCGCCTCCACCTCCGGGGTGATCACCCCCAGATCCTCCGCCACCAGCGGCAGGGCGTGGAACGCCTCATGCAGCGCTTCCAGCAGCTCCTCACCCGGCGCCTTCACCCAGCGCCCCTCCACGGCGGTCTCGGCGCCCCCCGGGATCTCCCAGCAGGCCTCGAAACCGCGGAAGTGATCGATGCGCACGAAGTCGAACAGCTCCAGCTGGGTGCGCGTGCGCCCGATCCACCAGCCGAACCCATCCTCCTGCATCCGCTCCCAGCGGTAGAGCGGGTTTCCCCACAGTTGTCCGGTGGCGGAGAAGTAGTCGGGCGGCACGCCGGCCACGCTCCGGGCAGCCCCGCGCTCATCCACGCTGAAGTACTCCCGGTGCGCCCACACCTCGGCGCTGTCGTGGGCCACGAAGATGGGCATGTCCCCGAACAGCAGCACCCCGTGTCGCCGGGTGTGCTCGCGCAGCTCGTGCCACTGCCGAAAGAACAGATACTGCTGGAAGCGGACCGAATCCATCACCTCCCGCAAGCGGTGGCGCGCCCCCTCCAGAGCCTGTGGCTGCCGGTCGCGCAGCTCCTCCGGCCAGCGGGGCCACGCCTGCCCATCCAGCTCCTGGCGCAGGGCCATATAGAGGGAGAAATCATCCAGCCATCCGGCGTGGCGGGCGATGAACTCCCGCAGCTCCCGGCGCTCCTGCTCCGTGGCCTTGTGCCGGAACCCCTCCCAGGCCAGCCCCAGACAGCGGAGCCGGTAGCCGTCGTCCGACTCCCACGCCTCCCGCGGCGGGAGATCGAGCCATCCCCGCTCGCACAGCCACTCCAGACTGATCAGGAGAGGATTACCGGCATGCACCGACAGGCACTGGTAGGGCGAGCCGTCCCCGTGGGTCGGCCCCAGCGGCAGAACCTGCCAGACGGAGATGGCGCTGGCGGACAGAAACTCCACGAAACGGTGAGCCTCCGCACCCAGATCCCCGTTCCCCACGCCTCCCGGCAGCGAGGTGATGTGCAGCAGGATCCCTGCGCGGCGCGCGTCCGTTATGCTCATGCCCACTCAGCGCACATGGTGCACCTGCTGCCCAAGCATCTCCGGTATCACCAGCACCACCCCCCCTTCGCTCACGTAGAAACGCTTCTCGTCCTCCGCACGATCCTCCCCGATCACCATCCCGGAGGGGATCTCGCACTTCTTGTCGATGATCGCCTTGCGGATCCGGCAGTTCTGTCCGATGGTCACATCGGGCAGGATCACCGAGTCCTCGATATAGGACCAGGACTCCACCACCACGTTGGAGAACAGCAGGGAACGACGCACGGTGGCGCCGGAGATGATACACCCACCGGAGGTGATGGAGTCCACCGCCATGCCGCGCCGATCGTCATCGTCGAACACGAACTTGGCCGGTGGAACCTGGCGCTGGTAGGTCCAGATGGGCCAGTCCTGATCGTACAGGTTCAGCTCCGGGGTGACGCTGATCAGCTCCAGGTTCGCCTTCCAGTAGCTGTCCACCGTTCCCACGTCGCGCCAGTAGGCCTGTTCGCCGGTGGAGGAGTCGGCAAACGGATAGGCAAACACCCGGTACCTGCCGAGCAGGCCGGGGATGATATCCTTGCCGAAGTCGCGGCTGGAGCCGGAGGTGTCCGCATCCTTGATCAGCTGCTCGAACAGAAAATCGGTATTGAAGATATAGATCCCCATGGAGACCAGCGCCCTGTCCTCCGAACCCGGTTTGGGAACCGGATTCTCCGGCTTCTCCTCGAAGCTGGTGATGCGGCTCTCATCGTCCACCCCCATGACGCCAAAGGCGCTCGCCTCCTCCAGCGGCACCTCTATGCAGCCCACCGTGATGTCCGCCTCCCGCTCCACATGCAGGGCAAGCATGGGACCGTAGTCCATTTTGTAGATGTGGTCCCCCGCCAGAATCAGCACATAGTCCGGATTGTGCCGGCGGATGATATCCAGGTTCTGGTACACCGCATCCGCGGTGCCGGCGTACCAGGCGGCCTCGATGCGCTGCTGCGCCGGCAACAGCTCCACGAACTCGCCAAAATCACCGCGCAGCGATCCCCATCCCTGGCGGATATGGCGGATGAGGGAGTGCGCCTTGTACTGGGTGAGCACCCCGATACGCCGGATCCCGGAATTGACACAGTTGGAGAGAGGAAAGTCAATGATGCGAAACTTGCCGGCGAACGGCACCGCCGGTTTGGCCCGCCACATTGTGAGGTGTTTCAGCCGCGAACCGCGTCCCCCCGCGAGGATCAGCGCAAGCGTGTTGCTGGTAAGACGGCTGACGAATCGTGACTGGCGGTTGAACTGCACTGAGCAATCTCCCTGTTTTGTTGCAATAACCGGTAACCTTCGCTCCCTGATACAGCATCGGCCAAATCCGTGTTAACCTTAGCGCCGTCATAAATCGAGGACCCAATGGTGGATCAATCCCGACACTCAGACGATACCATAGCACTGGCGCCGGAGCTGATAAAGATCATCGAGGCGCGCCACCACGATCCCTTCTCGGTCCTGGGACGCCACACCAGCGGCGGCAGAGAGATCATCCGCGCCTTTCTGCCGGAAGCGGCGAGCGTGCGGCTCGGGGAGCGGGGAGCGCAGATGGAGCGCATTGCCAACAGCGATCTGTTTCAGTGGAGCGGCCCTGCCGGCACGGTGGAGAAACCCTACCGCCTCGTCTGGCGCGACGCCTCGGGTGAAACGCACCACACCATGGATCCCTACCAGTTCGGCCCGCAGATCGCGGAGTTCGATCTGCACCTGTTCGGTGAGGGAAGGCACTGGCACATCTACAATATCCTCGGCGCCCACCCGGTGGAGCTGGAGGGGGTCAAGGGGGTGCGGTTCGCCACCTGGGCGCCGAACGCCGAGCGAGTCAGCGTGGTGGGAGAGTTCAACCGCTGGGACGGGCGGCGCCACCCCATGACGGTACATGGGTCCAGCGGGGTATGGGAACTTTTCATCCCCGGGCTGGAGCCGGGCATGCTCTACAAGTTCGAGATCCGCAACCGCCACAGCGGAGAGATCCTGGTGAAGAGCGATCCCTACGGCCAGCAGTTCCAGCTGCGCCCCGATACGGCGGCGCTGATCCGCGGAGAGGAGCCGTACCGCTGGCAAGATGCCGACTGGATGCGGCAGCGCGCCGCGGCTGACTGGCAGCACAGCCCCATGACGGTGTACGAGGTCCACCCCGGCTCCTGGCGGCGGGATGAACAGGGCAACTTCCTGGGCTACCGGGAGCTGGCCCACCAGCTGGTGGAGTACGTAACGGATCTGGGCTTCACCCATATCGAGCTGCTCCCTGTCACCGAGCACCCCCTGGACGCCTCCTGGGGATATCAGACCACCGGCTACTACGCCCCGACCAGCCGCTTCGGCACCCCCGACGACTTCCGCTACTTCGTGGATCACTGCCACCGCAACGGCATCGGAGTGCTGCTCGACTGGGTGCCGGCCCACTTTCCCAGGGACGCCCACGCCCTCGCCCGTTTCGACGGCACCGCCCTCTACGAGCACGAGGATCCGCGCCGCGGGGAGCATCGCGACTGGGGCACCCTGATCTACAACTACGGCCGCAACGAGGTGAAAAACTTCCTGCTGGCCAGCGCCATGTACTGGCTGGAGGAGTTCCATATCGACGGCCTGCGCGTGGATGCGGTGGCCTCCATGCTCTACCTGGACTACTCCCGCGAAGAGGGGGACTGGATCCCCAACATCTATGGCGGCAACGAAAACCTGGAGGCGCTGGAGTTCCTGCGCGAACTCAACACCGTGATCCACGGCCAGCACCCCGGCGCCCTGGTGATCGCCGAGGAGTCCACCTCCTGGCCCCAGGTGAGCCGCCCGGTCTGGCTCGGCGGCCTGGGTTTCTCCATGAAGTGGAACATGGGCTGGATGCACGACACCCTGCAGTACATGAGCAAGGATCCGGTGCACCGCCGCTACCACCACGACCAGCTCACCTTCGGACTGCTCTACGCCTTTACCGAAAACTTCATGCTCCCCTTCTCCCACGACGAGGTGGTGCACGGCAAGGGCTCCATGCTCAACAAGATGCCCGGCGACGAGTGGCAGCGCTTCGCCAACCTGCGCCTGCTCTATACCTACATGTACAGCTATCCGGGCAAGAAGCTGCTGTTCATGGGCAACGAGTTTGGCCAGGGGATGGAGTGGAACTTTGCCCATGCGCTGGACTGGTACGTGCTGGACTTCCCCCTCCATCAGGGGCTCAAGAGGCTGGTGGGCGACCTCAACCGCTGCTACCGGGACACCCCCTCCCTCCACGGCCACGATTTCGAGCAGCAGGGGTTCCAGTGGCTGGATTGCCACGACTCGGACCAGTCGGTACTCAGCTACCTGCGCAGGAGTGGCGACAGCTTCGCGGTGGCGGTGTTCAACTTCACGCCGGTGGTCCGCCACGGCTACCGGGTGGGGGTACCCAAGCCGGGTTTCTACCGCGAGCTGCTCAACTCCGACTCCGCCCACTACGGGGGCAGCAATACCGGCAACGGCGGCGGTGTCCAGAGCGAGCCGATCCCCTGGATGGGACAGCCCCACTCCATCCAGCTGGTGCTGCCCCCGCTGGCCGGCTTGATCTTCACCCCCACCTGATACCAAGCGGTGGGGAGGGCCGCCAGCCCCTCCACGGCGGGAGAGCCGCAATCCATGACAACACCCACTACCACTTGCAAGATACTGTTTGCCTCCAGCGAGGCCCATCCCCTGATCAAGACCGGCGGACTGGGCGACGTCTGCGGTGCCCTGCCCTCCGCCCTAGCGGCGCTCGGGCAGGAGATCCGCCTGGTACTGCCCGCCTACCGGGAGATCCTGGAACAGAAGGGAAGGATCAGGAAAATCGCCAGGATGGATCTGCCCCTGGGCCGGGTAACGCTGCTGGAGCGCCTGCTGCCGGGAAGCCGCGTCAAGGTGTGGCTGGTGGACTTCCCGCCCTACTTCGACCGCCCCGGCAACCCCTACCACGGGGCGAACGGCCTCCCGTGGCCCGACAATGCGGAGCGCTTCGCGCTGTTCTGCCAGGCGGTCCACGCCCTGGCACTGGACCGGGCGGGAGTGGGGTGGAAACCCGACCTGGTGCACTGCAACGACTGGCAGACCGGCCTGGTGCCGGCCCTGCTCAGCCGGCACGGGGAACGGCCGGCCACCCTGTTCACCATCCACAACCTGGCCTACCAGGGGCTGTTTCCCGAGAGCACCTTCGGGGTGCTCGATCTGCCATGGTCATTCTGGTCGTCCGAGGCGCTGGAGTTCTGGGGCCAGCTCTCGTTCCTGAAGGGCGGAGTGGTGTTCGCCGACCGCATCAACACCGTAAGCCCCACCTACGCCCGGGAGATCCAGACCCCCCGGTTCGGCTGCGGGCTGGACGGCCTGCTGCGCCACCGCAGCGACCGGCTGACGGGGATCCTCAACGGAATCGACAGCAGCTGGGACCCGGCCCGCGACCCCGTCCTGACAAAGAACTACAGCCTGCGCGATCCCGAAGGCAAGAGCGCCAACAAGCGGGAACTGCAGCGGGAGCTGGGGCTGTCCCCTTCCGCCGGAACCCCCCTGCTGGCATTCGTCGGCCGGCTGGTGGAGCAGAAGGGGATCGATCTGCTGCTGGAGATCCTGCCGGAAATAACGGAGCTGCCCGCGCAGATGGTGTTTCTGGGCAGCGGAGAGCGGCGCTATGAAGAGTCCCTGCGGCGGATGGCGAGGCTCCACCCGGAGCGGATCAGCGTGCGCATCGGCTTCGACGAACCTCTGGCGCACCGCATCGAGGCGGGCGCCGACATTTTCGTGATGCCGTCACGCTTCGAGCCCTGCGGCCTCAACCAGATGTACAGCCTGCGCTACGGAACGCCACCGGTGGTGCACCGGGTTGGCGGGCTGGCGGACACGGTGGTGGATACCACTCCCGCCACCCTGCGGAACGGTACCGCCACGGGGGTGGTGTTCGACGAGGCCTCCGGCAGCGCCCTGCTGGAGGCGGTCAAGCGCGCCGTGCTGCTCTACGGGGAGCAGAAGAGGTACTGGCGCCCCCTGCAGAGGCACGGAATGGCCCAGGACTTCTCCTGGAAACGCAGCGCGGAGCGCTATCTGGAACTCTACCGCAAGACCCTGGTACTCCGTCAAGGTGATGGCTAGGAATGCAGCCGGTCAGGAATCGGTTAGCTCAGGAGACGCCTTTTACCGACACATCCAGGCACTCGCTGCGCCACAGGCAATCCCGCTGATCGCATATCCCGGCAACGGCGCTGCCAAAGCAGGGAAAATTCCCCTCGGCACGCTGGATCCTGCGGATAACCTCCCCCTTGCTCACCCGGGCGGTCTTGACCCCCCACTCTTTGGCAATCTTGCGCACCTCTTGCATCTTCATCGCTGTCGCTCCATGTTATATTGGAGAAATCATCAGACAATCGCCATATCGGAAAGTGGTAAATATCCTTTAGAGAACCATTTTCCTGTAAATGTTCCGGCGCCACGGACGATGATCACTGGAACCGACCCAGCCAGCGCGGCTTCCCCGGCCGGTCCGGACCGGTTCCGTCTGCCCTGGCCCGGGATTGAATTCTAGCAAATCGAGGAGTCACCCAAGCATGAAAATCGCACTGATCGGTCTGGGGAAAATGGGGGCCAACATGGCGCGCCGTCTCTGCCGTGGAGGAATCGAGGTGGTGGGTTTCAATCGCTCCCGTGACATCATGGAGCAGCTGGCCAGCGAGGAGGGCATGATCGCCGCGGGGAGCCTGGCCGAGGCGGTGGGCCAGCTCTCCTCACCCCGCGTGGTATGGCTGATGCTGCCCAGCGGCGCCCCCACCGAATCCACCCTGCAGGAGCTGATCCCGCTGCTGGACGAGGGGGACGTGGTGGTGGAGGGGGGGAACTCCAACTACCATGACACCCAGCGCCGCGCCCGCACGCTGGCCGAACACGGGATCGGCTATGTGGATTCCGGCACCTCCGGCGGGATCTGGGGGCTGAAAGAGGGCTACTGCCTGATGGTGGGGGGCGACAGGGAGCACGTCGCGCTGGTGGAGCCGGTGCTGAAGACCCTCGCGCCGGCACCCGACCGGGGCTGGGCCCACGTGGGACCCGTTGGCTCCGGTCACTTCACCAAAATGATCCACAACGGCATCGAATACGGCATGATGCAGGCATATG
The DNA here is from genome assembly GCA_015490535.1 of Gammaproteobacteria bacterium. GTDB lineage: Bacteria > Pseudomonadota > Gammaproteobacteria > Thiohalospirales > Thiohalospiraceae > DRMK01. Next base: position 6,155 of record WFXP01000113.1, on the reverse strand, counting down.
CAGAGGGGTTCGCCCTGCTGCGGGGCAAGGAGGAGTTCTCCCTGGACATGGCCCAGATCACCGAACTGTGGCGCCACGGCTCGGTGGTGCGCAGCTGGCTGCTGGATCTCACCGCCGAGTTCATGCGGAAGGACCAGGAGCTCGAGGGCGTAGAGCCCTACGTTGCCGACTCCGGGGAGGGACGCTGGACGGTGGTCGAGTCGGTGGATCAGGGGGTGGCCGCCCCGGTACTCAGCCTGGCGCTGCAGATGCGTTTTGCCAGCCAGGATGAGTATGGCTACGGCAACCGGGTGCTCTCCATGATGCGCAACGCCTTTGGCGGCCATTTCGTCGAGACCAGGGACGAGCGGTCATGAACGACTCCTGCACCTTCGTAATCTTCGGCGCCACCGGCAACCTGGCCAAGGTCAAGCTGCTGCCGGCACTCTACCATCTGGAGCAGGCCAATCGCCTGCCGGAGGGGATGGCAATCATGGGCTTTGGCCGGCGCAACTGGAGCGCGGAGGAGTGGCGCAGGGAGGTGCAGGAGATCCTGGAGCCGCGGGTGCGCGACGGATTCAACCAGGAGGTGTTCCAGCGCCTCAGCCGGCGGCTCCACTTCTGCGAGGGGGATCTCTCCGACGCGGAGTCGTTCCGGCGGCTGCGCGAAACCATCGACTCCACTCCGGAGCTGCCCGGCAACATCGCCTTCTACATGGCCATCAGCCCGGCGGAGTACAAGGCCACCGCGCGCAACCTGGCGCAGGCCGGGCTCAACGAAGAGAAGGGCGGATGGCGCCGCCTGGTGGTGGAGAAACCGTTTGGCTACGATCTGGAGAGCGCCCGCATCCTGGACAGCTGCCTGCACCGCCACTTCTCGGAACGGCAGATCTATCGCATCGACCACTACCTGGGCAAGGCGATGGTGCAGAATGTTCTGGTATTCCGTTTCGCCAACCTGATGCTGGAGCCCCTGTGGAACCGCAACTACATCGACCATGTGCAGATCACCCACTCCGAGCGCCTCGGGATCGCCGGTCGGGCCCACTACTATGACAGCGCCGGCGCGCTGCGCGACATGGTACAGAGCCACCTGCTGCAAATGCTGGCGCTGGTGGCCATGGAGCCGCCCGCCTATCTGGATGCCGAATCCCTGCGCGACGAGAAGGTAAAGGCGCTGAAATCCATCCGTCCCATACCGCGCAACGCGGTCAACGCCCACGCTTACCGGGCCCAGTACCGGCGCGGCACGGTGGGAGACAAGGAGGTTCCCGGCTACCTCGAGGAGGAGGGAGTGGCCGCCGACAGCACCACCGAGACCTACGCCTCCCTCAAGCTATACATCGACAACTGGCGCTGGCGGGGGGTGCCGTTCTATCTGCGCACCGGCAAGCGCATGGCGCAGAACAGCTCGGTAATCGCCATCCGTTTCAAGCATCCGCCGCAACAGCTGTTCCGCAAGACCAGCATCGAGAAACTGGAGCCCAACTGGATCCTGCTCAGCATCCAGCCCCAGGAGTGTCTGCGCATCGAGATGCAGGTCAAGGAGCCGGGACTGGAGATCCGCGCCCACACCACCCAGCTGGACGCCAGCTACTGCGGCCTGAGCAGCTACCAGATCGACGCCTACGAGGCGCTGCTGCTGGATGTGATGGAGGGAGACCAGTCCCTGTTCCTGCGCTACGACGAGATCTCCACCGCCTGGCGCGTGGTGGACCCCATCATCCAGTCATGGTCCACGGAGCGGGATTTCATCCACACCTACCCCGCCGGAACCTGGGGACCCAACGACTGCCAGCGTATCTTCGACAACGAGGATCACTACTGGCGCAACTCTTTCACCGGTTAGGAGAGAACTCCCTCCCCGGCCGGATCCGGCAGAGGACCCCTTTTCGCTCCACAGGCGTGATGAGGGCCGGGAAGTGGCCAGCAGAGGGGGATTGGGGAGACTTTGAAGTAGCCGGGCCGCTTGCTCGCAGATGCTGACCATCCGGTGGTCTCCAGCCGAATAGCCCCAAACCCCTCTTGGCAGGTCATCCTCGAATCGTGTGGGTGAAATGGTGAATCACCGCTTAGCGGCTCCGTCCTTGACAGGCAGAATGCACGCCACATAATCGTTAACCAGAAGGGGATTGGGGCCGTCTGGCCGGGGAGTGGCGGATATCCACCACCCGTGCCAATTGCTACTGGTGCGGCTATCCCAAAGTCTCCCCAATCCCCTTCTGCCGACCATCTTCCGGCGTGCATTCTGCCTGTCAAGGATGATTCACCATTTCACCCACACGATTCAGGGAGAGCCGATAACTGCTCACTCCTCATGGACAAGTCGGCGCTGAAGTGATCTAATAGAGAGGGTTCTCCTGTTCGCCGAGCCGGGAGATGTCATGGTCAGGCGTACCCGCGCTTTCCGGCTGCGCGCCGAGAGCAGCCCTTACAAGGATCGTAGGAGCAGAGCCATGTTCTCCACCCCGCACCCTGTCTGTCCAGCCATCGTACTCCTCCTGTCCCTGACGCTGGCCGCATGCGGCAACTCATCCAGGCGCTTGGATCCGGATCCCCTGGAGGGAACGGCGCACAGCGAAAACCCGGCCCGGCTTACCCAGCCGTGCCTGCACCAGGGGGAGGGCTCCGAATATGTCGTTGGAGAGGGGCAAAGATACTCCGATCTCTCCCGGATCCCCTGGTCCGAGCTCGGTCCGGGAGACACGGTACGCATCCACTGGAGGGAAACCCCGTACCGGCACAAGCTGCTGCTCAGCAGCAGCGGCTCCGTAAAACAGCCCATCAGAATCTGCGGCGTGGCCGGGAACGGCGGCGAGCGTCCCACCCTGAGCGGCGAGGATGCGGAAACACCCCCTCGCATGGGGTATGAAGAAAACTACTTCAACCGGAATCATGAAGGCGGTTTTCAGGGCCTCGGCCTGATCATCATATCCGGAGATTACGGAGCCAAACCGGCGAACATCATCATCGAAGGGCTGCATCTGCGAGATGCGCGCAGCGAGTACCGCTACACCGACTCCTCGGGCAAGCGCAGCAGCTACGACAGGGGGGCCGCCTGTATCCGGATTCAGGCCGCCGACAACATAGTCATCAGAAACAATGTCCTGGAAAACTGCGGCAATGGCATCTTCACCATGTCGCAGGGCTACAACGAGGCCAGCCTGACCCGCAATCTTCTCATCGAAGGCAACTACCTGATAGACAACGGCGTCCCGAAAAGCTACTACGAGCACGGGATGTACATTCAGGCCATCGGCGTAACCTACCAGTACAACCACTTCGGACCCAACAAGGCCGGCTCCCTGGGCGCGACGCTCAAGGAGAGGGTTGCCGGATCGGTGATCCGTTACAACTGGTTCGACAGCGGAGGAACCAGGGTAATGGATCTGGTGGAGGTGGAGGATGCCAAGGGGTGGTATCTGGAGCAGGCCTATCTGCAGGAGCTTGGCGGCTCCGCGCCCGATCCCGAACGCCTGAAAAAGGTACGGGAGGCAGAGATCAGGTACCGCTCCACCCATGTGTACGGAAATCTGATCAGGCATGTCGGCAGCAAGGCCAGGGCCACCAACCTGATCCACTACGGCTGGGACAACGACCCGGTGCTGGCGCGCGCCGGAACCCTCTACTTTTTCAACAACACCATCTCCATTCTGGACGATCGCGACCGCAACTGGCGCATAGTGCTGTTCGACATGGATCCCTATGACAGGGAGGGCCGGATCCACGCCCGGGAGACCGTCCAGGCGTTCAACAACATCATATATCTCTCCAGTGAAACCAGTGGCGCGGAGCCCAGCTACCTCTGCCTGGGACAGGAGAGCGGCACCATAGAGCTGGGCGTGAACTGGATCTCGAGCGGATGGCAGGACGCCGTAGCCCTGGCGGAGTGCTATCCGGATCAGGAGCTGATGCCTGATATCAGGGGAGCGAAGAGGCTGATACCCACCGCAAATGCCCCTGCTCCCGTGGATCCCGCCTCGTTGCGGACCATTCCCACGCCGGAAATCCGCGGCCGCGCCCAGCCGCTACCCGGCGAACTCCGGAACCAATACCTGCCACGGTATCAGTATCAACGCCATCAAGCGGGCGCGCCCCGCCCCGCCGTGACCACCCTCGGCGCCATGGAGATCTCGCGGCAGGTTCAGTAATCGATCCCCGGGAGGGCCCCGATTCCGGCCCGGAAGGCGTGTTTTGCATCCCTCATTTCGGTCACCGTGTCGGCCGCATCACACAGCCCCTGCGGCGCGCCGCGGCCGGTGACTATGACGTGCTGCATGGGCGGCCGGCCGCGCAGATCCTCCAGAACATCTTCCAGATCCAGCCAGCCGTACCCGAGCGGATAGGTCAGCTCGTCAAGCACCACCATATCGAGGGAGGGATCGCCCAGCATCTCCCTGGCTATTCCCCAGCCCTTGCGGGCCACTGCCCGGTCCCGCTCCCGATCCTGCGTCTCCCAGGTGAACCCTTCGCCCAGCAGATGCCAGAACACTCCGGGCTGACGGGAGAAGAAGCGCTCCTCGCCGGTATCCGGACACCCCTTGATGAACTGCGCCACCCCCACCTGCATGCAGTGTCCCAGGGCGCGCGCTACCATGCCGAACGCGGAGCTGGACTTTCCCTTGCCGTTTCCGGTGAGTACCAGCAGCACCCCCTGCTGGCGGGTCGCACGGGCGATGGAGCGGTCGACTACCGCCTTTTTGCGCTCCATACGCTCCCGGTAGCGCCTGTCCCCGTCGTTCTGCCCCATGCCCTCCTCTCCCTGCTCGCCGGACACTTAAGGAGTAGTATAGCGCAGGGTCAGATAGAGGCCGCGCCCCGGCTGGTTGTAGAAAGCCGCGGTCTCGTACTCCTCATCGAACAGGTTCTCCACGCGCGCCTGCAGCAGCCATGCGCCGCGCAGGCGGTAGGACGCGCGCAGCTCCATGATGGCATAGGGATCCAGCCTTCTGCTGTTGGCCAAATCGTCGTAGCGACGGCCCGCCGCCTGCAGCGTGGCGCCGAAACCGAACCTGGTGTAGCTGCGATCCAGATCGAAGCGCAGGAAACGGCTGGCGCGGCGCGGCAGCATGTTGCCCATGGTGGCCGCGGTGCGGGATACCGGCTCGTTCAGGGAGAGGGATGCAGTGACGCTCCAGCCCCCGATATCCCCGCCCAGTTGCGCTTCGACCCCCCGGATACGCGCCTTGTCGATGTTTATGTTGCCGTTGGCGGCGGCGTCCCAGGCGATTAGATCATCGATGGTGGTCTGGTACAGATTGAGGGCCCAGCGCGCGCCGGTTACATCCTCTCGCATCACCATGCCAAGCTCCACGCTGCGCGCCCTCTCGGGCCGCAGATCGGGGTTTCCTCCCCCTCCCCAGACCGGATCCGGCGGATAGTAGAGCTCGTTGAAGTTGGGGGCCTTGAAGGCGGTGCCGTAGCTGGCCGTGAACCGGATCCAGGGGGAAGGCTCGTACCCCAGGGCCACTCCGCCGGTGCCGTGGGTCCCAAACTGCTCGTTGTCATCCTCCCGCAGGCTGATCTGGATATCTCCGGAGCCCAGATGTCCCAGGTACTGCAGGAACAGCCCCTTGTTGTCCCGCGATGTCACCACGTAGTTGGTGCCGCTGTCCACCCGGTCATCCTGGTAGTCGGCGCCCAGCGTCACCATATGGCCGCCGCCGAACCGGAAATCGCTCTGCAGCGCCGCGCTGTCCCGTTCGGTGTCGGTATGGCCCACGGAGCTGGAGTCCTTGAAGTTCTCCGATTTCTCCAGACTGTTTCCTCCGCTCAGGCTCAGCTGCCAGCTCGCCGTGGGCGAGTAGCGCAAAGTGGCTCCGATCACCTGGAGCAGCGCCTTCTCCCGGTTGCTGAAGCCCCCATCATAGTCGCTATCACTCTCCGAGCGCAGAAGGTGGGCATCCATCTGCAGGCCGTTGGCGAAGCGGTAACCACCCCGCAGGGATCCGGAGCGGTTGCGGAAACCGTCATCGTCCGGCTCGACGGTGAAGCATCCCGCCCCGTCCGGAAACGGTTTGCCGTCGCAGGCGTTGAATCCGGCGCTGTCCCGACCGCTGAGGCTGGCGCTGAACCAGCCGTTCTCCCCTCCCCCGCTGATGCCCGCGGAGGCGGTATAGCTCTGGTAGCTGCCGGCGCCGATGCTGAACGTGGGACGAAGCCCCCCACCCCCCTTG
>WFXP01000112.1 GCA_015490535.1 Gammaproteobacteria bacterium | reverse complement strand
GGGTGGTCTTGCCGGAGCCGGTCTCCCCGGCGATCACCACCACCTGGTGCTCCAAAATGGCCCGCTCGATGGTCTCGCGGTGGGCGACCACCGGCAGATCGGCGGGGTACTCCGGCAGCGGCCTGGCCGCCTCCCGGCGGCGGGCCCGTTCGCAGGAACGCTCCACCTGCGCGGCCAGCCGCTCCACGAGCGCGGCGGGAACCCGCCCCTCCCGGCGCAGGCGCTTGCGCAGGTCACGCAGGGCACGGCGGAGCGCGCCGCGATCGTACAGCATGCAGTGTCCGAGCCGGGACTCCAGGCGATCAAGTGGTGATTGGGCGGTCAAGGTAGTTCCTTCGTTACGGCGGGGCGCATTATACCACCCGCGCTCGCTTGACATGGTCCATTTCTGCACTAATATTAAGATATCTATCCGGAACCGGACTACAGATCATGCTGTCTCCAACCCGCGCGCCGTCCCCCCCCCACGGCTCCTCACCGATACCGGATGAGGCGCTGGCCAGCGCCGGCCTGACCGCCTTCTTCTCCATCGCGGAGCAGTGGGGGCTGACCAGCGAACAGCAGCGCCTGCTGCTGGGCAGCCCGCCCCGCTCCACCTTCTTCGAGTGGAAGCGCCGCAAGAGCGGCCGCCTGTCGCGCGACACCCTGGACCGCCTCAGTTACCTGCTGGGCATATACAAGGCGCTGCAGATCCTGTTCTCCGGCGAGAATGTGCGGAACTGGCTGCGCAACTCCAACCGGGATCCCCTGTTCAACGGCCGCTCACCCCTGGACCACATGCTCGGTGGGGAGCTGGTGGCACTGGCCGAGGTGCGCCGCTACCTGGACTGGGCGCGTGGTTGAGCCGGAGGAGGAACTGGAGCGGCTGCCCGTCCCGGAGAGGAGGAGGTTCCGGGGGAAGTGCTACCGGATCATCGCCACCCGCTATCCCCCCGTGGCAATTTTCGAGGAGATTGTTCCGCCCCGCATGCTGGAGGCAGCATGGGCACTGGAGGCGCGCACCAATCCCCGCCTGCGGGAGCTGGCCGGCGATCTGCAGCGGGTGGCGCCACAGGACCGGGTAACCGGCCCGGGTGCCGGGGTGGTAATGGCCGCCTTCACCCATACCGGCCGGCCGTCCCGCTTTTCCGATGGCAGCTACGGCGTGTATTACGCCGGCCGCCGCCTGGAGACCGCCATCCGGGAAACGGTACACCACCGCGAGCTCATCGCCAGAGACGCGGGCCTAGCGCCGGACCGCTTCAGCATGCGCAGCTGGACGGCAGAGCTGCGCAAACCGCTGCATGACATCCGCGGGCGCGGCTTCGAGCCCCTGCACGACGACGCCCCGCGCCCGGCGGACCACCCACTTGCCCAGGCGTTCGGGCGCCGCATGCACCAGCAGATGTCCTGGGGGCTCCTGTACAACAGCGTGCGTCACGCGGGAGGGGAGTGCATCGCCGCGCTGCGCCCTCCCACCGTGTCCCTGCCAACCCAGGGCGAACATCTCGTCTATGAATGGAACGGGGAGCGGATCACCGAAGTATATGAACGCTCCGCCCCGCTGGTACTCTTTCAAGGTAACAAATCAGGATCCAGTTGGAGTGACGCTGAATCCTGATCGGGTCTTCCTTAAATCGTGTGGGTGAAATGGTAAATCATCCTTGACAGGCAGAATGCACGCCGGAAGATGGTCGGCAGAAGGGGATTGGGGAGAGTTTGGGATAGCCGCACCAGTCGCAATTGGTGCAGCTGGTGGATATCCGCCACTCCCCAGCCCAGACAGCCCCAATCCCCTTCTGGCTACCGATTATGTGGCGTGCATTCTGCCTGTCAAGGATGATTGTAACTATTCAGCTCTCCCCTGAAATCCGCCATTTCTGCGTTGAAAAATGGTCATTTACACTCGTAAACTCACATTTTTCGCCTTGAACTGACCAATTTCAGGGGCGATCTGAACAGTTACCGGCCTGTTTCAATACCATGCTGAATAGTTACGGATGATTTACCATTTCACTCACATGATTTGAGGAAGACCCTCCCGATTTATTACCTTGAGAGAGTACCAGTTCCGTTCCACTGACCGAACCCTTAACACCTGTCGCCGGGAAGCGATCTCTACTATCATAGAGGGACAGGGTAAATTCGTGCCGGCTAACAAAACTCCCCCCCCTTGCCGATAGTTATGGGGTCCAGCCCGGATATATTTCACCCGGCCGTAAAATTCCACTGCAAACCACCGTGATCATGCGAACCAGCCGCAGTACAAACAAGGAACAAGGTGTCACCGGGGCGCCGCTGAAGGCGTCACTGCGCCAGCTTCACCACCCGTCCGCGGCATCCGCTCGATCCTCGAAGATCTGGGCCGGTGGCTCCCACCCAAACCCGCTGCCGAACAACGAACCCGACGCGCTTGCCACATTCCCGGGCAAAACGTTCGTGCCAGAGGGAGATCCCGCCGGGTGAAAATCCGCCCTTCCCAGCCGCTGCCCGTACTCGTGGCGCTCCTCCTGCTGCTGGCCACCCCAAACAGCAGCGCCGGCCTGCAGCAGCAGCGGGAGCTGTTCCTGGAGGCGGAGCGCGCTCTGCAGGGGCGGCAACCGGACAGATACCGGGAGCTGCTGCCCCGGCTGCGTGGCTATCCCCTCTACCCCTATCTGCTCTACCAGGATCTGCGCCGCCGCCTCGCCACGGCAGGGAACGAGGAGTTCTCCCTGTTCTTCTACAACTACGGCAACACCCCGCTGGCGCCCATGCTGCGCAACGCCCTGCTGAAACATCTGGCCAGGGAAAAGAGGTGGCGGGATTACCTGACCCACTATCTGCCAAGTGACGACGTAGCCCAGCAGTGCCACTACCGCACCGCCTTGCTGAGAACCGGGAAAAGGGCCGCCGCACTGGACGGGATGGAGCAACTGTGGCTATCGGGACACTCGCAGCCATCGAGCTGCGACCCGCTGTTCGAGGCCGGGCGCGAGTCGGGAAAGATCGATCGCAAGCTGGTCCGCCAGCGCGCCTATCTTGCCCTCGAGGCGGGAGAGATCTCCCTGGCCGGCTATCTTGCGCGCACTCTCTCCAGAGTGGAGCAGAACCGCATCAAGCGTCTCGCGGAGCTGGAGCGCCACCCGGAGCGCGTGGTAGGAATCAGGAACCTGCGCCAGGACAGGCAGGCCGTCCGGCGCATCCTGATCAGGGCGCTCAAGCGCCTGGCCAGAAGCGATTTCGACAAGGCGGCCGCAGCCTGGAGGACCCTGCAGGGCCGTTTCGGCTTCACATCCGGGGAGAAGGCCGAGGTGATCCGCCGATTCGGCCTGCTGCTGGCGTGGCGGCACAACCCGGAGGGGCTCAAATGGCTCTCCCGGGTGGATTCGCGCCACAGTACAGCGGAGGTGCGGCAGTGGCTGGTACGGCTGGCCCTGCGCCAGGGGGAGTGGAAACAGACCCTGAAGTGGCTGGACCGGCTGAGCGACCAGGAGCAGGCCAGGGAGGAGTGGCGCTACTGGCGCGCCCGCGCCCTGCAGGAGCTGGGCAGAAAGCAAGAGGCCGACGCCATATTCGGCGAGCTGGCCCGCAACCGCAGCTATCACGGCTTCATGGCCGCGGACCGGCTGGGACGGCCCTACAGCTTCGGACAGCGCGTCATCTCCTTCCCCCCCGAGGAGCTGAAGACGGTGGCGGAGATCCCCGCCGTCCAGCGCGCCCGGGAGCTGTATCTCCTGGGGCGCATCGTCCCCGCGCGGCGCGAGTGGCACCAGCTGCTGCAGCATCTGCAGGGAAACGATCTGCTCAAGGCCGCCCAGCTGGCCCACTCCTGGGGCTGGCACGATCGGGTCATCGTCACCCTGGGGCGCTCCGACCACCTGGACGATCTGGACAAGCGTTTCCCCCTGCTCTACCGGGAACAGATCTTCAGGGAGGCGCGCAGTCAGGGAATCGACCCCGCCTGGGTCTACGGCCTGATCCGCCAGGAGAGCGCCTTCATGGCCGACGTACGCTCCCCGGTAGGGGCCCTGGGCCTGATGCAGCTGATGCCCGCCACCGCCCGCCAGGTGGCCCGCCAGCTCAAGTGGCGGGTACGCATCCCGGGAGACGTTTTGAGGCCGGAGACCAACCTGCGTCTCGGTATCACCTATCTGGGCGGCAGATACCGGCAGTTCGACGGAAACGCCGTCCTGGCCACCGCCGCCTACAACGCCGGACCACACCGGGTCAACCGCTGGCTCCCGGAGCAGAACCACATATCCACCGACCGCTGGATTGCGAGCATACCCTTCGACGAGACCCGCAAATATGTCAAGCGGATACTTGCCTATACCGCCATCTACGAACGGCGTCTCGGCCGTACCCCCACCCCGCTGGCGGAACGCATGCGGCCGGTCATCATCGCGCGCAGCTACGGGGACGGCGACTACTGAACCGGTCCGCCGGCAGGGTGTCGCTGATAGGTTCCCACCAGCTCCGCCTCGGCGATGACATGACCCTGCATCGCCTGCAGCAACTCCGGGCGTGAGGGCCTCTCCAGGTTGGGGAGCACCGCATCCAGTGCATAGAGCCGGAAGAAGTAGCGGTGCCTGCCCACGGGTGGGCAGGGGCCGCCATAGCCAACCCTGTTCCAGTCGTTGATCCCGTCCAGCCCCCCTGCCGGGAGGCCCGCTATCCCTTCCGGAAGGCCATCCATCCCGGGAGGCAGGTTGTACACCACCCAGTGGCTCCACACCATCTTGGGAGCGGCGGGATCGGGGGCGTCCGGATCGTCCACTATCAGCGCCAGGGAACGGGTCCCGTCCGGCACTCCACTCCACCGCAGCGGAGGAGAGACATCCTCCCCGTCACAAGTGTAGCGCCGCGGAATCGGCTCGCTGGCCCCGAACGCCGGGGAAAACAGTTTCATCGTCATCGGGTTCACCTCCCCTCCGGCCAGCGCGCAGGAGGCGGAAACCAGCAGCCCAACCAGCACCAGCCACCTGCCCCCGCAGCCGGAATAGATGGAACAGAACAAATCCCTTGAAAAACCACTGTATCGACGTAACTGTTACTGGTATAGGAGACCAGCCGGACCATTGCAAGCAGCGAGGAGAAAAACCATGTTGAAACCGGAGCAGATCAGCAGATTCAAGAGTATCCTGGAGCAGCGTCACCGGAAGCTGCGCGAGCAGATCCGCGAGGCATTGCTGCGTTCGGACGAGGAGCAGTTCCAGAAACTGGCCGGCGAGGTGCACGACACGGAGGATCTCGCGCTGGCCGATCTGCTGGTGGATCTCAACTATGCCGGGATCGACCATCTGATCCGGGAGCTGCGGGAGGTGGAGGATGCCCTGCAGCGGATCCGCGACGGGAGCTACGGCATCTGCGTCGATACCGGACAACCCATAGAGCCGGATCGGCTCGAGGCCTGCCCCACCGCCAAGCGCACCGTAAAAGCCCAGGAGATCTATGAGAAGACCCACGCCGGAGGAATCCATCCCACCATGTAGGATCTAGTGATCTTTTCCGGACGGAGCGGGTGGAGGAGGAGTCACCGCACTGCGGCGGCCCCGTTGAGGAGGTAGGGTATCCCCCGCCTGCCCGCCAGCCTCCAAATCCGCTGCAACCCCGTTTCAAACCGATACGCCGCGCTCCCTACGCCGCCGCCGGAAGAAACCACGCAGCAGATCGCCGCACTCCCTCTCCAGCACCCCCCCTGCAACCTCCACCCGGTGGTTGAGCAGTTCGGTCCCCAGCACCTGGAACACGCTACCGGCCGCTCCGCCCTTCGGATCATGGGCGCCGAACACCACCTGCGTCACCCGCGCATGGATGATAGCTCCGGAGCACATTACGCACGGTTCCAGCGTCACATAGAGAGTGGAATCCGGCAACCGGTAGTTATCCCTCTCAGCCGCCGCGCTCCTCAACGCCACGATCTCGGCATGGGCGGTAGGATCGCAACTGCCAACGGGACGGTTCCATCCCTCTCCCAAAACCTCGCCCTTGCTCACCAGCACCGCACCCACCGGCACCTCCCCTTCACTCTCGGCACGACGGGCCAGCTCCAGGGCCCGCTGCATCCAGCGGATCTCGTCCCCTGAAGCCGTATGTGAACCTCCCATGGAATCACCACTGCGCTTTTAGGTAATAAATCAGGGTATCTATTCAGCTCACCCCTGAAGTCCGCTATTGCTGCGTTGAAAAATGGTCATTTACCCTCGTAAACTCCCATTTTTCGCCTTGAACTGACCAATTTCAGGGGCGATCTGAACAGTTACCGGGCTGTTTCAATACCATGCTGAATAGTTACAAATCAGGTAGGTCTTCCTCAAATCGTGTGGGTGAAATGGTAAATCATCCTTGACAGGCGGAATGCACGCCGGAAGATGGTCGGCAGAAGGGGATTGGGGAGAGTTTGGGATAGCCGCACCGGTTGCAATTGGCGCAGGTGGTGGATATCCGCAACTCCCCGGCCAGACAGCCCCAATCCCCTTCTGGCTACCGATTATGTGGCGTGCATTCCGCCTGTCAAGGACGGAGCCGCTACGCGGTGATTTACCATTTCACCCACACGAATTGAGGAAGAGCTTCCTGATTTACTACCTTGAAAGAGTACCACTGTCCAGGCGCCCAAACAGCATGCTGACCCGCCTGGCCCAGGCCCATTATCTGTCCGTAACAGAGGAGACACAATCCCCCGGAGAAACGGTACGGCAAACGGCCGTACGCAAAACCCGGAGCATCACGGAAAACGGCACCTCCAAGGGTGCCGTCTCTCCGGTGCTGCTGTTTGCCCGGCAACCATGATATGTCGCGCTCGGCAACGGTCCGAAGCAAGGCGCCGCGGCATTGCCGAATGCCGCCCCATCGCCCCGCTCCCGTCGCATCCTCACGCCATTTGCTCCATCGCAAATCCGTGCCTGGATGATGGCGGGACCGGGGCGAGGGCCGCGTTCCCGGGAAATATCAGGCCCGAACCCTGGCCCCCTCCCTGCCATGCAGGTACCGATATCCAAACGGCAGCAGCATCAGCAGCATCCAGAGATCGAGGGAACCCAGCCACAGGCTCTCTCCGTCGGCCGCCTCCTCCACGGCTATGGTTACGGTGGCGCTATCCTCTCCCCCATTGCCATCGCTTATGGTGTACTGGAAGCTGTCTTCACCGACGAATCCCGCGGGAGGGGTGTAGGTGAAACGGCCGTCACCGAGATTCTCCACCACTCCCCCGTTGGCCGACCGGCTGTCGGCGCCGATGACGCTCAGGGGATCTCCATCCGCATCGCTGTCATTGGCGAGAACGTCTATGGTAACAGCGCTGTCCACCTCGGTCTGCGCGCTGTCGTTCGCAGCCACCGGAGCGGTGTTGCCCAAGGGCTGCTCCACCGTGATCCTCACCACGCCGCGGGCCTGCCCGCCGCGCCCATCGACCACCACGTAGCCGAAGCTGTCGCTGCCCGCATACCCTGGGGGCGGGGTGTAGGTGACGCTACCGTCCCCGTTGTCGGCCACGCTGCCCCCCTGGGCCGACTGGCCGTCCACCGAGCCTATGCCCAGGCTGTCACCATCCGGATCGCTGTCGTTGGCCAGCAGGTTGATGGTGATCGCTGTATCCTGGCTGGTGGTGGCCGAATCCGGACCGGCAACGGGCGGATTGTTCACCGGAACCACCTCGGTGACGGTAACACGCACCGTTCCCCGCGCCTCGCCCCCGCTTCCGTCACTTACCGTGTAGCCGAAGCTGTCGCTGCCGCTGAATCCGGCCGGCGGGGTGTAGGTGAAGGTGCCATTGCCGTTGTCCACCACGCTGCCCCCCTGGGCCGAGCGGCTCTCCACCCCGCTGACGCTCAGGGTGTCACCGTCCGGGTCGCTGTCGTTGGCCAGCACGTTGCCGGTGGTCACCGGCGTATCCTCATTGGTGGTCACAGAGTCGTCCATTGCCACCGGAGGATGGTTGACCGCATTGACCGTGACCCGCACGGTGGCCTGATCCTCGCCGCCATTGCCATCGGCAACCGTATACCCAAAGCTGTCGCTGCCGCTGAACCCG
>WFXP01000111.1 GCA_015490535.1 Gammaproteobacteria bacterium | reverse complement strand
GAATGGGTTGATGCTGAAGCCGTTGACCATCCCAACCGCGCGATGCCGTCCTCATGGCGGCAGGGTAGAGTTTCGCCTGGAGGAAAAGTGGGCAGCACTGTTTGATGGTGTGCCGCTGAAGGAATGTCTTTCCATATATGTCCCAAAAAACTCTGATGTGGCGAAAGAGTACGCCAAATACCGCTATGCCCGGATTCCGATAGATGAAAGCCAGGTTGTCAAAAAGGGGAAGATGACCATTTCGAGTGACTCTCTCAAAATAAAAAAGGCGAACGAAAATTCATATTTTTTGCTCGGGTGGTTGTTCAGGAAAGATGAGAAAAACGGCCCGCCGACCTTGGATATTTCCGAAGTCAGCGAGGCTGGATATGCGGAAGGCAGAATAAAAAAACTGGAACTGGAAGGCTTGACGGATGATCAGAAGAAAATGCACCGTTACGAACGGTTCGTTCCCACCGGCAACGGAATCGATCCCATCCCCATCCAGGAGGAAGCCATCGAACGGTTTGCGGCCCTGGCGCAGGAGGCCAACCAGAGAGAGCCGCACTTTCCATTGACGCAGCCGGAATTCGAAGAGCACAAGGTCGAGCTCAAGCCCGGCATGCTGGTTTTCTTCGATATCGAGGAGAAAAATGGCGCGATCGAGGTAAGCGAGATCAGCCACTCTTCCATCTGGCGCAAGGTTTTCGATATTCGCGATACCCATGCCGCGTTTGGCGGTATCCGGAAGAATCTGCTGCCCTGGAAGGGGGAGCGCACCCACCTGACACCCGCCGAGCAGATACTTGGCGTGGTCGCCGAGGAGGATGAGGGCGGGAGTGGCCAGGTGAACGCCCTTGCCGGCCGGGTGAGATTCTCGGACGCCCTGCCGGAGACGGAGGAGGTGACCTGGCTGGAGGAGATGCAACCGTTCAGAATCCTGGCCTCTCCCAAGCCGCCGTGCCCCCGGCTCTATTTCCACCGGGTAAACGGCAGGCAGGGATTGCAGCCCAACGGCAGAAAATACTATCTGCACCATAGAAAGGAAGAGATGGAGAAACGAACCGGAACGGAGCCGGATGAAAGGCGTTGGTGGGAGACCAAGGAGACAGAGGGTACGGATGAGTGGGAAAAAACCATCCACCAGAAGATCAAATGCCGATTGATAGACAAGGAGCAGAAATTCTCGTTCAGGATTCGCTTCCACAACCTGACTGACGCGGAGCTCGGCCTGCTGCTCGCATCCATCGAGCCGCTGCGGGCGGCGGCCGTGGTCCCCGGCGGGAAACCGCAGGCGGAGGAGTGCTCCGGCGGGGAGTTCTGGCACCGCCTGGGATTGGGCAAGCCCCTCGGCCTGGGCTCGGTGAAGGTGGAGCTGGAATCGCTGGAGATCGAAGCGATCGAGCAGGGTTACACCCAATGGAGCGCGGAACCGCCCGTGGCGAAGAAAAATCCGGAGATGGATGGCTATCTTCGAAGCGCGGTGAGAGCTGGACTGATTGACGAAAAGGTACTGGAAGTGCTGGTGGCGCTCGGCGATCCCGAAAAGGTCGATGCCGTGGTCACCTACCCGGTCACGCAGCGGCAATACGAAGCCCTGCAGAAGGGCGAAGCAGGGGGAGAACGGGAGCTGTTCAAATGGTTCGGCAGCACGGCCGAACAGCTCGTGCCGGACGGCTTCTGGCAGACCCCGGGTGGTTTCCATCTTTCCGGCCGCAAGTTGACGGCTCATGCAAACCCTGGAACAAATGGGGGTGGCGGTGGCCGCCGGGGAGGGGGAAACAGGCAGGCGGGCCGCGGTAGCGGCCGTCGTCCATCCGGAAAGAAACAAAGATGACCTATTGGGCCTCCCTCCTTCCCCTGCGTGGCATCGTGGTCACCCTGGAGCTGCTCGAGCCGGCGCGGTTCCGTATCTACCACCACGCCGCGCTCACCGCCTTTCTGCGCCACCTGCTCGGCTCCCCGAAGGGATACGAGAACCACCTGGTGGTGGACGCCCCGGAGTCGGGCCGTACCCACTACCGGGCGGGGGATCACTACACCTTCACCCTGCTGGCGCTGCGGGGCGGCGAGCCCCTTCTGCAGCAGGCGCTGGACTCCCTGCGGCGGCTCCCCTTCAGCGCCGTGCGGGGGGAGCCGTGGATCCCCCTGCGCGACAACCTGCGTTTCGTCCGGGTGCAGGATCTGCTCACCGGCGAGCGGGTCGCCCGCATCGCCGATTGCATGCCCTACAGCCAGGACTCCCTGGCCATCGAGGCGCGCCTCTGGCAGGAGGAGGCGGCACCGGTGGTGTGGCGCTGGATCAGCCCCGCCCGCATCTCCCGTCCCCCCGTTCCGGAAGAGCAAAGGCAGCGGGGCCGCCTCCCCTTCTGCCGCAACGAAGAGGATCTGAGCGGAGAGCTGCTTCTGCGCCGCTGTCACGACGCCGCCATCGGTCTGGTTCACCGGCGTACCGGGGAGCGCCCCCGGCGTCCCCCCATCCCCGCCATACCGGAAGGGGAGATCATCGCCTTCTGGCTCGACAACCACTATCAGCAGCCCTCCGGCAAGCGCCGCCGCATGGGGGGGCTGTGCGGCAGCGTCGTCCTGCATCCTCCCGCCGATCTGGCGCCCCTCCACTGGCAGACCCTGGTGCTGGGCCAGTACCTGGGGATTGGAGAGAACCGGGCCTTCGGCCTCGGCCGCTACCGGCTCTGCACCCCCGCAGGGGCGGTGACCATGCACCGCGCCCGCGCCGCCCACCATCTGGTGCGGCGCGTGGCGGAGTGGGACAATCTGGTGGAAGCGTTCCGCCTGGTGCGCCAGCGGGCCGGCGACCGCGACACCATCCCGCGCCTGGGCGAGCGGCGCACCACCCGCTTCCTGCAGCAGCTCCAGCGGGAGCTTCGGGAGCACAGCTACCGCCCCGCCACCCTGCAGATCGTGCTCGACCGGAAGAAGGACGGCGGCGCCCGGGTACTGGCCATCCCGCCCTGGCAGGACCGGGTGGCCCAGCGCGCCGTCAGCCAGGTGCTCGCCGCCGGTCTCGAAAACGCCTTCCACCCCGACAGCCACGGCTACCGGGAGGGGCGCGGCCGCCACTCGGCGCGGGACGCCATCCTGCAGGCATGGAAGGAAGGGTACCGCTGGGTGTTCGAGTCCGATATCGAGGACTTCTTTCCCTCCGTGCGCTGGGACCACCTGCACGCTCGCCTGCAGGCGCTCTACGGAGACGACCCGCTGGTGGAGCTGATGATGGAGTGGGTCCGGGCCCCCATGGAGTACGAGGGCCGCCCCCTGCGCCGGGACCGCGGCCTGCCCCAGGGCTCCTCCCTGAGCCCCCTGTTCGCCAACCTGCTGCTGGACGACTTCGATCGGGACATGGAGGCGGCCGGTTTCCGCATGATCCGTTTCGCGGACGACTTCGTCATCCTCTGCAAGCATCCGGATCGGGCCCGGGCCGCGCAGGAGGCAGTGGAGCACTCGCTGCAGGACCTGGAGCTGGAGCTCAAGGAGAGGAAAACCGCCGTACGCCACTTCCGGGACGGCTTCCGCTACCTGGGATTCCTGTTCCTCAACGATCTGGTGCTGGATGCCCCGGCGGCGCCGGCGGGCCGGGCCACCGGCCCCCTTGAGCTGCCTCCCGAGTGGCTGGTCATGCTGGCCGACCGGCCCAGCCAGCCCCTCACCTCCGAGCAGGCGGAGAGCGGACGGCTGCCGGAAAGGGAGGACGAACCCCCGGCCGGCGCCCTCCCCGGAGAGGAGCCCGCGGAGAGGCCGGAGGCGGCGCCCGACGGGGGCGGCGGCGCGCTGGTGATGGTGACCGGGGAGCCGTCGCTCCTGGTCACCCGCAATCAGCGCCTGCAGGTACAAAGGGACGACCGCATCCTCCTGGACCATCCCTGGTCCGCCGTACATACCGTGATCCTGTTCGGGCCGCAGCACATCACCACCCCGGCCCTGCGCGCCGCCGCCCCCGTCGGGGGCCGCCTCCGGCCTCTCCGCGGGCTCCTCTCCGGGGAGGGCGCCGGCCGGGGGTTCGTCCTCCCTTTCCG
>WFXP01000110.1 GCA_015490535.1 Gammaproteobacteria bacterium | reverse complement strand
GGCGTGCATTCCGCCTGTCAAGGATGATTTGCCATTTCACCCACACGATTTGGTGAAAATCCTGATTTATTGCCTTGAAAGAGTACTAGGGTCCTGAAAGCGAGAATGTTTTGCTGTCCGAATTGCGGATCGCGGTAATGGTATAGGAGTTGGCACCACCGGTAATGCTATACGTGAAATGATGGGTTCCCCCGGAATCCGGTTTGGCCGCCCAGTTGAGGGCGCTGGACTGGAGGCCGTCTGAATCCATGGAAACGTTGTAGTTTCCGTTTTCTATGTAATACTCCTCAAGTGCAATCTGAAGGCTGTTCAGGTTGTTCCAGGCCTCGGTGGTCCGCGCGGTCTCCACATATCCGGTATAGGCCGGAACCGCAATGGTGGTGATGATTGCCAGAATAGCCACCACGATCATCAGCTCGATCAGGGTGAATCCTTTGTTGCCGTAGTGTCTGTTCATGCGTGCCACTGTCGTTGGTTGATAACTGCGAGCGTCCTGAAAACCGACGTTGTCTGACAATGTTATCGACAGGGATGGTGTGGGGCTTTAACCCGCATGTTTTGTCCGGGAGTGCGGTGGTTACGCCGGGGCTGTCGTCCAGGCCGGGGTTTGGGTTTGAAACGGATACCGTGGCCGGGTGGCGGGCTTCTGAAAAATGCCCGTTGATCCCACTCCATAGGCTCAGGAACCTTCGGATCAAGGGCTTCGGTCTGTATCGGCATGCCGCCTGCAGCAGTAGAAGCGGTCCCCCCTCCTGAACGCCTCCCGTTTCGGAACATGCAGCCCGCAACGGGCGCACCGCACCATGGTATCGATGCTGTCCCCCTTGCGGGAAGGGGAGTTCCTTATTCTGTTGCGGTAGCCTCTCACCATGCGGATCAGCAGCCAGATCACGATGGCGATGATGGCGATGCGAATCAGGTTCATCCGGGTACCGAGGGGGTTGCTATTGAAATTTTCCTGGCCAGTGGGTAGTGTGCCACACTTTCACAGGCCAACAACAAGGAAAACCCCATGTCTGTCCTGATCTGCGGATCATTCGCCTATGACACCATCATGGTGTTTCATGACCGGTTCAGGAACCACATTCTGCCGGACAAGGTGCACATTCTGAACGTCTCGTTTCTGGTTCCCAAAATGCGCCGGGAGTTCGGGGGTTGTGCCGGTAACATCGCCTACAACCTGAAGTTGCTCGGCGGGGATCCGCTGCCCATGGCCACCGTGGGGGACGACTTCGCCCCCTATGCCCGGTGGTTCGAGAGTTGCGGCATAGAGCAGCGCCACATCAAGGTGATCGAGGGGAGCTACACCGGCCAGGCATTCATTACCACCGACATGGACGACAACCAGATCACCGCTTTCCACCCCGGCGCCATGGGCATGGCGCACCAGAACCGGGTATCCGACGCCGGCGGCGTGAAGATCGGGATCGTGTCGCCGGATGGCAGGGAGGGCATGATCCAGCATGCCGCCCAGTTCGCCGAGGCTGGCATACCTTTCATCTTCGATCCCGGCCAGGGGATGCCCATGTTCAACGGTGACGAGCTGCTGCGTTTCGTGGAGCAGGCCACCTGGGTGGCGCTGAATGACTACGAGGCGCAGCTGCTGCAGGAGCGCACCGGCAGGAGCCTGGAGCAGCTGGCCGGCATGGTGCGGGCGGTAGTGGTAACCCGCGGAGCGGAGGGGTCGCTGGTGTATGCCGACGGAAAGTGCATCGAGATCCCCGCCGTGGAGGTCTCCCCGGCGGTGGATCCCACCGGCTGCGGCGACGCCTACCGCGCCGGCCTGCTGTATGGTCTCGACAACGCTCTGGACTGGCAGACCACGGGGCGCGTGGCCGCGCTGATGGGCGCCATCAAGGTGCAGCACCACGGTACCCAGAACCATCGTTTCACCATGGATGAGTTTGCCGCGCGTTTTCGGGAGAGTTTTGGCTACAGCTTGCTGTAGAGCCGCGGCTCTCCCGGGGGCCTGGTCTTGAAGCGCCGGTGGACCCAGAGATACTGCTCCGGGGCCTCCTCTATCTGCTGCTCCAGCAGCCGGTTGGCCAGGCTGGCGTCCTGCAGCGCATTCCCTGACGGAAAACCTTGCAAGGGGGGATGAACGGTTATCAGGTAGCCGCTCCCGTCGGCCAGGCGCCGGTAGCTGATGGGCAGCACCGCGGCAGCTGTCAGTCCGGCAAGACGGGCGGTGGTGGTCAGGGTGGCGGTGGGGATCCCCATGAAGGGGGCGAACACCGAGTGGCGCGGTCCGAAGTCCTGATCCGGGGCGTACCAGCAGATCCGGTTCTCCTTCAGGGCGCGCACCATGGCGCGCAGGTCACGGCTGTCTATAATCCCTTCGTAGTGTTTCCGCCGGTAGTGCCGCATGAGCGCCTCGAACAGCGGGTTCTTGCTCTTTTTCACCAGGATCTGGAACGGCAGCCGCAGTGCCAGCATCCGGCCGCACAGCATCATGCAGCCGAAGTGTCCGCCCAGCAGAATTATCCCCTTGCCGCGGCGCCGCGCCTCGCGGATATGCTCCAGCCCCTCGATGCGCGCCAGCGCCTGCAGCCGCCGCGGCTCTCCCCACCAGCCGAGCAGCGTTTCGAACACCGCCATGCCCGAGCTGCACAGGATCTCCCTGGCGAGCTGCCGCTGCCGCGCGGCGGAGAGGTGGGGAAACGCCAGCGCCACATTGGTCTCCACGATGCGCCGCCGGCGCGGCAGCAGGAGGCGGCTCAGATCCCCCAGCCCCGCTCCCAGCCGCATCTGCCAGCCGTAGGGGAGCATTACCAGCAGCCGGAACAGCCCCAGCAGCAGCCAGGTCGGCCAGTGGCGCGGGGCCAGAAAGGGAAATGGGTTGAAGCCGCAGCTGGATGGTGGCATCTGGTTCGGTAAAGTGCGTTCTGTGTCACACTACATTATCCCACTTTGGGGATAAAATGGGTCCAGTACTCTTCCAAGGCGCGGATTCAGTGGGAGGGATGCTGAACCTGATTGGGTCTTCCTCAAATCGTGTGGGTAAAATGGTAAATCACCGCGTAGCGGCTCCGTCCTTGACAGGCGGAATGCACGCCACATAATCGTTAACCAGAAGGGGATTGGGGCGGTCTGGCCGGGGAGTGGCGGATATCCACCACCTGCGCCAATTGCGACTGGTGCGGCTATCCCAAAGTCTCCCCAATCCCCTTCTGCCGACCATCTTCCGGCGTGCATTCCGCCTGTCAAGGATGATTTACCATTTTACCCACACGATTTGAGGAAGACCTTCCTGATTTAGTAACTATTCAGCATGGGCCGGTAACTGTTCAGATCGCCCCTGAAATTGGTCGGTTCAAGGCGAAAAATGGAAGTTTACGAGGGTAAATGACCATTTTTCAACGCCGAAATGGCGGATTTCAGGGGCGAGCTGAATAGTTACCTGATTTATTACCTTGAAAGAGTACTAAGTCTCGAAGAGAAGTGGCGGAGCGGGGATGGATGTAAGGGTTCTGGGCTGCAGCGGCGGGGTCGGCACCGGGAAGGGTACCACCTCGCTGCTGGTGGACGACGATATGCTGGTGGATGCCGGCACCGGCGTGGCGCAGCTCGCCATCGACGAGCTGAGCCGGCTGCGCCACATATTTCTCACCCACTCCCATCTGGATCACATCGCATACCTTCCCCTGCTGGGGGATACGGTGTTCGGGTTCATTCCGGAGACCATCACTGTCTACGGCCTGGCCGAAACGCTGGAGGCGCTGCGGCGGCATATCTTCAATGACGTCATCTGGCCGGATTTCACCCGCATTCCCAACAGTCACGAGCCGGTGTTCCGGTTCCGGCCCCTGCAGCCGGGGGAGAGGGTGCAGATCGGCGCCCGCAGCGTGCAGGCGATCCCGGTGGACCATACCGTGCCTTGCCTCGGCTACCGCGTAGAGGGGCGCGGCGGTGCGTTTGCCATCAGCGGAGACACCACCTGCAATGACACCTTCTGGCAGGCGCTGAACGCCCACTCCCGCCTGGATCTGCTGCTGGTGGAGACCGCCTTCAGCAACAAGGAGGAGCAGCTGGCGCGCACCACCCGCCACTACAGCCCCTCCCTTCTGGCCAGGGATCTGGACAAGCTGCGCCACGATCCGCGCATCTACATCATCCACGCCAAACCGGGGGAGGAGTCCGCCATCCTGCGCGAGTGCCGCGAGCTGCTCGGCCACCGCCAGGTGTCCGGTTTGGCCGGAGGGGCGCACTTCACGCTATAATCGGCCATCACTACACAGAGCCGAGGCACTCCATGTTTGACAATCTCAGTGAACGTCTGGCGCGCACCCTGAAGAATCTGCGCGGCCAGGGGCGGCTTACCGAACAGAACATCAAGGACACCCTGCGCGAGGTGCGCATGGCGCTGCTGGAGGCGGATGTGGCGCTGCCGGTGGTGCGCGACTTCATAGCCCGCATCCGGGAGCGCGCGGTGGGAAGGGAGGTGATGACCAGCCTCTCCCCCGGCCAGGTCCTGATCAAGATCGTCAAGGAGGAGCTGGTGGAGGTGATGGGGGCGGCCAACGAGGAGCTCAACCTGGCCGCCCAGCCGCCCGCCGTGATCCTGATGGCCGGCCTGCAGGGTTCCGGCAAGACCACCACCACCGGCAAGCTGGCGCGCTGGCTCAGGGAGCGCCAGAAGAGATCGGTGATGGTGGTGAGCGCCGACGTGTACCGGCCCGCCGCTATCCAGCAGCTGAAGACCATCGCCTCGCAGGTGGGAGCGGAGTTCTTCCCCAGTGACCCCGGCCAGCAGCCGGTGGAGATCGCCCGCGCCGCGCTGCAGCAGGCGCGCACCAGCTTCATGGATGTGCTGATCGTGGACACCGCCGGCCGTCTGCATGTGGATGCGGAGATGATGGATGAGGTGAAGCGTCTGCACCGGGAGCTGGATCCGGTGGAGACCCTGTTCGTGGTGGACAGCATGACCGGCCAGGACGCCGCCAACACCGCCCGGGCCTTCAACGAACAGCTGGAGCTGACCGGGGTGATCCTCACCAAGGCGGACGGTGATGCCCGGGGCGGGGCCGCCCTCTCCATCCGCCAGATCACCGGCAAGCCCATCAAGTTTCTGGGTGTGGGAGAGAAGGTTGGCGCCCTGGAGCCGTTTCACCCGGAGCGGGTTGCCTCCCGGATCCTCGGAATGGGGGACGTGCTCAGCCTCATCGAGGAGGTGGAGCAGAAGGTGGACAAGGCGCAGGCCCGGAAGCTGGCGCACAAGATCAAGAAGGGCAAGGGCTTCGACCTGGAAGACTTCCGCGCCCAGCTGCAGCAGATGAAGAAGATGGGCGGTGTGGCCGGGATGCTGGACAAGCTGCCGGGCATGGGCAACCTTCCCGCCGGGGTAAAGGAGAAGGTGAACGACCGGGACCTGGCGCGCCTCGAGGCGATCATCAACTCCATGACGGTGCGCGAGCGCCAGCGGCCCGAGATCATCAAGGGGTCGCGCAAGCAGCGCATCGCCAGCGGCTCCGGCACCCAGGTGCAGGATGTCAACCGGCTGCTCAAGCAGTTCAAGCAGATGCAGAAGATGATGAAGAAGATGTCCGGCGGCGGCATGGCCAGGATGATGCGTGCCATGAAGGGACGCATGCCTCCCGGCATGCCGTTTTGAGGGATTTTGATTTTCGCACTGAAGCTGCGTACAATTAACCGTTTAACCTTGGCCGCTATCGGGAGGCCTGGGAGAGCAACTGGAGAGCAAACGGGCAATGGTAACCATTCGCATGTCTCGTGGAGGCGCCAAGAAGCGCCCCTTCTATCACGTCGTCGTCACCGACAGCCGTAACCGCCGCGACGGGCGCTACATCGAGCGGGTCGGCTTCTTCAACCCAATAGCCACGGGCAACGAGGAGCGGCTGCGGCTCGACATGGAGCGCATAGGGTACTGGCAGTCCCGGGGTGCCAAGACCTCGGAGCGGGTGGCCAGGCTGATCAGGCAGCAGCCGGCCGCGCAGGCGGCCGCCGAGTAGGACGGGCGCCGGCGGAGACAGCGTCGCCGGGTGGCGCAGCGGCGGGAGCGCAGGATAGCGGCGGGCCGGATCAGCGGGTTGTACGGCGTGCGCGGCTGGGTGAGGGTCTTCTCCTGCACCGAACCGCGCGAGGCGCTAATCGGTTACTCCCCCTGGCAGGTGAAGGTGGATGGCCGGTGGCGCGAGATGGAGGTGGCGCAGGGGCGGCGCCACGGCAAGGGGATCATCGCCCGCCTGGCGGGGTGTGAGGATCGGGATGCCGCCGCCCGGCTGCTGGGGTGCGAGATAGCGCTCCGCAGATCCCAGCTGCCCGAATCCTCTCCCGGCGAGTACTACTGGGCCGACCTGGTGGGGCTGCGGGTGATCACCCTGGAGGGTATGGAGCTGGGCGTGGTGCAGGGGCTGATGGAGACCGGCGCCAACGATGTTCTGGTGGTGCAGGGGGAGCGGGAGCGGCTGATTCCGTTTCTGACCGGCCGGGTGGTGGTGGAGGTGGACATGGCCCGGCAGCGGATGTGGGTGGACTGGGATCCGGCATTCTGAGCGGAGCGATGCGGTTCGACATAGTCACCCTGTTTCCGGGCATGTTCGATGCCGTGACCGGATACGGGATAACCGGGCGCGCCGTGCGCTCCGGGCTGCTCCGGGTGGAGACCTGGAACCCGCGGGACCATACCAGCGACCGGCACCGCACCGTGGACGATCGTCCATATGGCGGAGGGCCGGGGATGGTGATGCTGCTGGAGCCGTTGCGGGCGGCGATCCGGGCGGCGCGGGCTGCCGACGCGGCCCCGGCGCGGGTGATCCATCTCTCGCCCCAGGGGCGGCTTCTGGATCAGGCGTGGCTCGGGGAGCTGGCGCGGCGCGAGCGGATTATCCTGCTCGCCGGGCGCTACGAGGGGATTGACGAACGGCTCATCCAGAGCGAAGTGGAGGAGGAGCTCTCCATCGGTGACTACGTGTTGAGCGGCGGGGAGCTTGCCGCCATGGTAGTCATCGACGGGGTGGCCAGGCTGCTCCCGGGGGCGCTGGGGCACGGGGAGTCGGCGCGGCAGGACTCCTTCGGCGCTGGGCTGCTGGACTGCCCCCACTACACCCGCCCGGAGCGGGTGGGCGGCCGGCGGGTGCCGGAGGTGCTGCTCAGCGGCGACCACCGGGCGATAGCCCGCTGGCGGGAGAAACAGGCGCTGGGGCGTACCTGGCAGCGGCGTCCCGACCTGCTGGAGAGGCTGGATTTGAGTGAACGGCAACGGGCGCTGCTGGAGGAGTACATCCTGGAGCAGCGGACCGGTGAGGAGTAGTGGAACCTGTCTCGGGAGAGAACCATGAGCAACATCATTGACCAGTTGGAAGCGGAGCAGATGAAGAGCGAGGTGCCGGAGTTCGGCCCTGGCGATACGGTAGTGGTGCAGGTGAAGGTGAAGGAGGGCAACCGCGAGCGCCTCCAGGCGTTCGAGGGTGTGGTCATCGCCAAGCGCAACCGCGGCCTCAACTCCGCGTTCACGGTACGCAAGATCTCCCACGGCGAGGGGGTGGAGCGGGTGTTCCAGACCCACAGTCCGGCGGTGGCCGGGATCACGGTCAAGCGCCGTGGCGATGTGCGCCGCGCCAAGCTCTACTACCTGCGCGGCAGGCGTGGCAAGGCGGCGCGCATCAGGGAGAAGCTGGTGGTGGGTGGCGCAGCCGCCAGGGCGGGGAAAAAGGCTACCGCCAGGGAGGAGCCCGCGTCATCCGCAAAGCCGGTCGACGACCTGACCCGCATCGAGGGCATCGGCCCGAAGATAGCGGAGCTTTTGGGCGAGGCCGGCTATGCAAGCTATGCTGATCTGGCGGCGGCGGATCCGGAGAAGATCCGCGCGATCCTGGCCGGCGCCGGCGGCAACTTCGCCTCCCACGATCCGCAGAGCTGGCCCGAGCAGGCCGCGCTGGCCCGTGACGGCAAATGGGAGGAGCTGAAGGCCTGGCAGGATGAGCTGGATGGCGGGCGGGTCAAGGAGTAGCATCCCTGCGGGGAGCATCCGGCGGCGCCTCGTAATGCCTTGTGGTTCGCCCCGATTCGGGCGCTCCCCTTGATTGCAGTGGCTTGCGGTGGAACCTCAGCGGCGCGGTGAAACGGTCGGGCTGGAGACCCGAAGCGGCTATCAGGCCCTCGTGGAGGCGCCGTTTCCCGAGCCGCGCTGCCTGCTGGGGATCCGCATCGCGGACCGCTCCCTCACCGGGATCGACTACCTGTTTTCGCAGGGCGGGCCCCTGCCTCCCCGGACCTCCCTGGCGGCGCTGGTGGTGAAACAGCTGCAGGGATATTTCGCCGACCCCGGCTACCGGTTTCATCTTCCCATCCAGGTTTGTGGCACCCCTTTCCAGCGTCGGGTGTGGGCGGCCCTGAGGGAGATCCCGCCCGGCAGGACACGCACCTATGGCGCCCTGGCCGCTGCACTGGAGAGCAGTCCGCGCGCCGTGGGCAACGCCTGTCGCGCCAACCCGTTGCCGTTGGTCGTACCCTGCCACCGGGTGGTCTCCGCCTCGGGGCTGGGGGGGTATGACGGGCGCACCGCGGGCCGTAACATCTCCATCAAGCGCTGGCTGCTCGACCATGAAGCCGTCTGAGAGGGATTGCGCCGTCATCGAGGCGTTTCTCGAGGCGCTCTGGATGGAGCGTGGCCTGCGTCCCAATACCCTGGCCGCCTACCGCAACGATCTGCAGGGGCTGGCCTGCTGGCTGAACCGCCAGCACCGCTGCTCGCTGACGGAGGCGAGCCGGGAGCAGCTCCACTCCTATCTGGCCGCGCGGCTTGGAGCCGGCGCCAGGCCCCGCTCCAGTTCCCGGCTGCTCTCCTGCATGCACGGATTCTACCGCTACCTGGTGCGGGAGGGGCATGTCGCCGAGGATCCCAGTGCGCGCATCGCCGCGCCGCGCATCGGCCGGCCGCTTCCCCACTCCCTCAGTGAGAGGGAGGTGGAGATGCTGCTCTCCGCCCCCGATACCGATACCTGCCTGGGGTTGCGGGATCGCTCCATGCTGGAGCTGATGTATGCCAGCGGACTGCGTGTCTCGGAGCTGGTCAAGCTCCATGTGGGGCAGGTGAACCTGCGGCAGGGGGTGGTGCGCATCAGTGGCAAGGGGGAGCGGGTGCGGCTCGTTCCCCTGGGGGAAGAGGCACTCTCCTGGCTGGAGCGCTATCTCGGCGAGGTGCGCCCGGGACTGACCCACGGGCGGCAGAGCGAGGTTCTCTATCTCACCCATCGGGGCTCGGGCATGACCCGGCAGGCGTTCTGGTACATCATCAAGCGCCATGCGCTCCGGGCCGGGATAGAAAGCCGGCTCTCCCCTCATACGCTGCGTCACGCCTTCGCCACCCATTTGCTCAACCACGGCGCCGATCTGCGCGTGGTGCAGATGTTGCTGGGGCACAAGGATCTGTCCACTACCCAGATCTACACCCACATAGCCCGGGCACGGCTGCAGGATTTGCACCGCCGCCACCATCCCCGCGGTTGAACTTCGCCAGCCAGGCGCCACTCGAAACAGAGTTCCTGAACCGGAGAGCCAGAAAGATGAAGAGATCCCATATCGTTCTCGCCCTGATCTGGGCGACCGCCGCTGCCGGACCGGCATATGCTGACGAAGCCGGCGCCGCCGCCGTGCGGGCCGCCATAGAAAAGATGACCGGGGGAAGCGTGGAACCGGACAGCGTCCGGCCGGCCGCACTGCATGGTCTCTATGAGGTGGTGCTGGGTACCCAGGTGGTCTATGTCAGCGCAGACGGGCGCTATCTGCTGAGCGGCGATCTGATTGATGTGGCGCAGCGCCGCAACCTAAGCGAGGAGCGCCGCTCCCTGATCTACAAGGCCGCCATCGACAGGGTGGGGGAGGAGACCATGATTGTCTATGCTCCCGAGCGGGTCAAGCACACCGTCACCATCTTCACCGATATCGACTGCCCCTACTGCCGCAAGCTGCACAACGAGATGAAGAGCTATAACGATGCCGGGATCAAGGTGCGCTATCTGGCTTTTCCCCGCTCCGGGATCGGCTCCGAATCCTACCGCAAGACGGTCTCCGTTTGGTGTGCCAAGGACCCGGCCGCCGCCATGACCAGGGCCAAGGCCGGGCAGAAGGTTGAGGAACGGAGCTGCGACAATCCGGTCAGGCGCCATCTGGAGCTGGTCAAGGAGCTGGGGGTCAACGCCACGCCAACCATATTTCTGGAGGATGGACGCCGGGTGCCGGGTTATGTTCCGGCGCAGCGTCTGACGGAGATTCTGGAGCAGAAACGGTAAGTCCGGCATCTCCTGGTGCGTCCGGTCGCCAAGGCGTTGAACGGGAGAGACTGGCTTGGGGCGGTGGGGTGCCTGCTCGCCGCGCTGCCGTTTTGCGGCTATGCGGTCATCGTTGATCCGGCGCTCGACTGGCGGACCCTGCAGACACCCCATTTCAACATCCATTTCCACCCTGGAGAGGAGGAGCTGGCGGCGCGGGTGGCCGGAGTTGCCGAGCGGATTCACCAGCGCCTCACCGGCGAGCTTAAGTGGCGGCCGCGGGAGCGCACCGAGGTGGTGTTGTCGGACCAGTCGGCGTGGCCCAACGGCTCTGCCTCACCGTTGCCCTTCAACGTAATCCAGCTTTATCCGGTGGTGCCGGATGAGATCGCGGGGCTGGAGGATGGCGGTGATTGGCTGGAGACGCTGTTTATTCACGAATACACCCATGTGCTTCATCTAGACCGGGTGCGCGGCTTTCCGGCCGGCATGCGGCGGCTGTTTGGCAGGGACCCGCTGCTGTTTCCCAACATGTTCCAGCCGCGCTGGATCACCGAAGGGCTCGCCACCTTCCTGGAGACCGATCGCCAGGCGGGCCACGGGCGGGGCCAGAGCGCGTACTACCGGATGCTGATGCGCATGGAGGTGGCGCGCGGGCTGAAGCCCCTGCGCCAGATCAACCTGCCGCTGCGCAGCTGGCCGGGTGGTGGCTCACCCTATCTCTACGGGGTCTTTTTCTTCCGCTTCATGGAGCAGGCTTACGGGAGAGATGCCATTGAGGCCCTGATCGATGACTACAGCGACAATCTGATCCCGTTTCGCATCTACAGCAATCCGCGGCGTCACCTGGGCAAAAACCTGGACCAGCTGTGGCGGGAGTTCAGCGAGGCCCTCAGGCGGGAGTTCGGGACGCGGCTGGAGGAGATCCGCCGCGCCGGGGTGGTGGAGGGAGAGGCGGTGGCCGATCCGGGGGAGTATGGCGGCATGGTGCGCGCCGCTTCGGACGGCAGTATCTACTTCCTCCGGGATGACGGCATGCGGCGGCCCCGCCTCGTATGGCGTTCGGGAGGAGAAGAGGCGGAGCTGGCGAGGTTGCGCAAGGGGGCGCGCCTGGATCAGCATCCCGTTTCCGGAGTGCTGGTTACCCAGCCGGAATTTTGTGGCGAATACAGGATCTACTACGATCTCTACCGTTACCGGGAAGGGGAGGGTATGCGGCGCCTGACCCGCTGCGTCCGGATCCGCTGGGCCAGCTGGAGCCCGGACGGTACGAGCATGGCAGCGGTGCAGGCCCATCTGGATGGTCCCCGGCTGCTGCTTCTGGATGGAGCGGGCGGGATCGTCCGGGAGCTGTGGCGGGGTGGCCGTGACCAGCAGATCTCCCATCCCGACTGGGCGCCGGACGGGAACAGTATCGCAGCGGCCTGCTGGCATCGCGGGCGCGGCTGGTCCCTGTGCCGCTTTGATCTGCGGCAGGGGGTATGGCACTCCCTGCTGGAGGACGGTTCGGTAGTGGGGCAACCGCAGTTTACTCCCGATGGCAGATATCTGCTGTTCGTCTCCGATCACGGTGGTATCTACGATCTGCGTCGTATGGATCTGGGTGACGGCTCGGTTACCACCCTGACACGGGTGGAGGGCGGGGCGTTCCACCCGAGTCAGGGGGTCCCGGATGGTCCTGTCTACTATACCAACTTCGGGGGCGGCGGCCCTGCCCTGTACCGCCTGGAGCGGCCCCTCTCCAGAGCGTTGCCGCTATCCGCGCCGGCCACCGCGCCACCTGCGTCCGAGTCCGGAGAGCGGGAACCGGCCTCGTTGCCATACTCCCCCTGGGCCAGCCTGCGGCCGCGCCACTGGCTGCCCCATCTGGCGATCTCCCCCGACGTGCTGGAGCTGGGGTTCGTTACCTCCGGACAGGATGCGCTGGGAATTCACGGCTATCTGCTGAACGCGGCCTGGGAGGCCGATACCGGAACCCCGCTCGGCAGTTTCAATTACAGCTACAGCAACCGTTTCTCCCTGAGTGCCAGCCGCTACAACGGCTACTATCTGGATGGTAACGGCGCGGAGCTGCAGCGGGTTCGCCAGCGGGACACCCTGCAGGCGGAAATAGCGTTTCCCCACAGCCATATCGACTACTCCTGGAACCTGCGGCTGGCCATATCCAGCGAGCGGGAGCGGGATCTCTGGCGCGCGGATTCCGCCGATACGGCGGATCCTACCAGGGACAAGCTGGCAGGCGGCATCCTGCAGTTCAACAGCGGCCGCCGCTTCATCCACTCCATCAGCCGCAGCGAAGGGCGCCGGGTGGGGGTGGTGCTGGAGAGCAGCGATCTTCTGCCGGGGAGCGACTACAGTGGCTCCACTCTGGTGGCCGACTGGCGCGAATACCTGCCGCTCGGTGGGCAGCAGGTGCTGGCGCTGCGCCTGGCGCTGGGGTGGG
>WFXP01000109.1 GCA_015490535.1 Gammaproteobacteria bacterium | reverse complement strand
TGCTTCCAGGCTCTCGCCCCGCAGCAGCCGCAGTACCACCTCCTGCTTGCGCTTCACCGACCAACGCTTCACCGATGATTGCTTGCTCATGGACACCTCCCGTCGCTCTCACTCTACGACCAAATATGTGTCCAGTATATTCGAGGGGCAATCCACCAAGAAGCAGGATTTCTCTACCATAACCGACGCAGAGGTACACATAGTCATGGACAAACTCAACAATCGTCCCAGAAAATGCCTTGGCATGAAAACACCCAATCAGGTATTTTTTGGAATCAATCCACCTGTTGCACTAGCGAGTTGAATCCGCGAAATCTTTCATGACCTGTCCTCTCAAATTATGGCTCTGTGTTTGGGGTTTCATTTCAGCATAATCCACGCTCGTTGAGATGGGCAGGTCAAAACATGATGTCTAGGATGAGCGAAAAGCTGCACAAGGTGCTTGCCCGGGCCGGCCTGGGTTCGCGGCGCGCCATGGAGCGCTGGATCCAGGAGGGGCGCGTCAGCGTCAACGGAAGGATCGCCCGGCTCGGGGAGCGGGTCGGACCGAAGGATCTGCTGCGCGTGGACGGCCGCATTCTCACGCCAAGCCGGACGGAGCCGTCACGCATCAGGGTGCTGGCCTACCACAAACCCGCCGGGGAGATCTGCACGCACAGCGATCCCCAGGGGCGTCCCGGCGCCTTCCGGCACCTGCCCCGCCTGCGCTGCGGACGCTGGATCGCCGTGGGCCGTCTGGATCTCAACACCAGCGGCCTGCTGCTGTTCACCAATGATGGAGAGCTGGCCAACCGTCTCATGCACCCCTCCAGCGGGGTGGAGAGGGAGTACGCGGTGCGCATCCTGGGAGATATGGAGCAGGGGGCGCTGGACAGGCTGCGCTCGGGGGTGGAGCTGGAGGATGGAACCGCCCGCTTCCTGCGCCTGAAACAGGCCGGGGGCAGCGGCGCCAACCGCTGGTATCACGTCACCCTTTGCGAGGGACGCAACCGGGAGGTACGCCGTCTCTGGGAGTCCCAGGGGGTGACCGTAAGCCGCCTGATCCGGATCCGCTACGGTCCGGTCACCCTGCGCCGCGGACTTCCTCCCGGGAGATGGGACGAGCTGGATCACACGCAGATCACAAAGCTTCTCGAGTTGGCGGGCCTGTCGCGCCGCTCCGCCACTGCCACGGTCCGGCGCAAAATCGCAAGGACGCCACGCGGCGCCCGTTACCCCCACAAACGGTGAATTCCCCGGTTACCGGGTCAACGGCAGCGAAACAGCGCTCTGAAATTGGCCGTGGTGATGCGTGCTATCTCCTCCGGCGGACAGCCACGCAGCTCCGCCAGACAGCGCGCCACCTCGCGCAGATAGGCTGGATGGTTGGGCTTCCCCCGGTGCGGTACCGGGGCCAGGTAGGGGGCGTCGGTCTCAATCAGCAGCCGATCGTCCGGGATCTGCCGGGCCACCTCGCGAAGCGGTGCCGCGTTACCGAAGGTAATGATCCCGGAAAACGAGATGTAGAACCCCATCTCCATGGCCTCCTGCGCCGTCTCCAGGTCGCCGGTGAAGCAGTGCATCACCCCGCCCGCCTCCGCCGCCCCCGCCTCGCGCATGATGCGCAGCGTATCCTGCGCTGCATCGCGGGTATGGACAATCAGCGGCTTGGCGCTCTTCCTGGCGGCCTCGATGTGAAGCCGGAAGCACTCCTGCTGCCACTCGGGCCCGCGCCCGGCACGGAAATAGTCCAGACCGGTCTCGCCGATAGCCACCACCTCCGGCTCCTCCGCCAAGGATAGCAGCTCCTGCAGCTCCACATCCCGCCCCTGCCGCTCGTTGGGATGCACTCCAACGGAGGCGCACACCATGGGGTAGCGCTGCGCCAGCCCGATCACCTGGCGCACGTTCTCCATGTTGATGGAGACGCACAGCAGCGCCTCCACACCAGCTTCGCGGGCGCGTTCCAGGGCGGCGTCCGGCTCCTCGTCCAGACGATCCAGATGACAGTGGGAGTCGATCAGGCGGGCTTCCATTGCATTCCCGGTGTTGAACCGGGCTACATGGTATAGGTGGGACGCTCGCTCTTCAAGGCGCCAGCCAGACAGGTCTCGATCTTGGCGCGCAGGTGCTTGCCCTCTATCTCGAGGAACTGGATCCCGATCCCGGCCGGGCGGTTGCCGCTCGCCCCCTCCGGAGTTATCCAGACCACGTGGCCCACCACCGGCATGGTCTCGCTGTCGTCCGGCAGGTTGAGCATCACGAACACCTCGTCCCCGAACTTGTGCGGCTTGGTGGAGGCCACGAACAGCCCCCCGTTGGCCAGAAACGGCATGTAGCAGGCGTAGAGATGGTTCTTGTCCCTTATGCGGACCGTATAGATATTCGATTTCACCATTGAGCTCTTCCTCGGCTACGGATTAACGGCGGACCGCGCCAGCGCGGACCAGGCCACCAGCAGCTCCTCCAGCTGCAGCTGCATGTTGAGCGCAATCTGCCCCTCACGCCGCAACCGGGCCACCCGCTCCAGGTAGCGCACCAGATCCACGGAATCCGTGTGCTGCGCGATCTCCCCCAGCAGATCCACCCGATCCCGGTTGGCCAGCAGCGGCGGCCGCCGGCTCTGTTTCAGGCGCAGAACGTCCAGCACCCAGCTGTTGAGCCAGAACAGCGCCTGCGCCGCATCCCCGCGCTCCAGCCAGAGCCGCGCCACCGGCACGGGGTCGAGGCGGCCCGCGGAGAGCTGCCCGAACTCCTCCAGCATCTGGGCGCGCCGCTCCAGCACCCCCTCTCCGGCCAGACGCAGCGCCTCCAGGGGGGCGCCGGCGGCCAGATCCAGCAGTAGCTCCCCCTCCCCCTGCGCCACTTCGGCGTGGCCGGCCAGCCACTCCAGCGCCACATGGCGCGCCGGCGGCGCGAATCCCACCTGCTGGCAACGGCTCCGTATGGTGGCCGGCAGCGCCCCGGGACGGTTCGTCACCAGTAGCAGCAGCGCATCCGGAGCGGGCTCCTCCAGGGTCTTCAGGAGGCAGTTGGCGGCGGCCCGGTTCAGGGAGTCCGCCGGCGCCAGGAGCACCACCCTGCCACCCTCGTAGTGGCTCTTCACGGCCAGGAACTCGCCCACCGCGCGCGCCTGATCCACGGTTATGGCCCTGCCCTCATCCCGGGGGTGGAGCGCCATGAAGTCGGGATGGCTTCCCGCCCGGAAACGGATGCACGCGGGGCAGTCGCCACAGGCGAACCCCTCACCCTTCCTGTATCGGCACAACAGCGCCCCGGCTAAAGAGGTGGCAAACTGCCGCTTGCCCGTTCCGGCCACTCCGGCCAGCAGCAGCGCGTGGGGCAAGCGGCCCGCTGCATGGCGCTCCTGGAGCTGACGCCACTGCTGCTCCTGCCAGGGAAGAATGCCGTTCATCGCTGCGCCAGCCACTCCTCCAGCACCATGGCGAGCGAGCGTTGCACCTGCTCCAGCGGCCGGGAGGCGTCGATCACGCGGAACCGCCGGGGGTAGCGCCGCGCCTGCTCCAGATAGGCGGCGCGCACCCGTTCGAAGAACCCCGTCCGCTCCCGCTCGAACCGATCCGGGGCGCTGCGCCGCCCGGCGCGGGCCATCCCCTGCTCCACCGGGAGATCCAGCAGCAGGGTCAGATCCGGCTCCAGGCCCTGCTGAACCCAGCTCTCCAGCGTAGCGATGCGCCCGCGGGGAATGCCGCGCCCCCCACCCTGATAGGCGTAGGTGGCGTCGGTGAAGCGGTCGCACAGCACCCACTGACCGCGCTCCAGCGCCGGACGGATGAGCCGGGTGATATGCTGGGCACGGGCGGCGAACATCAGCAGCAGCTCGGTGTCGTCGGCGATCGTGCTGTTGCCCCGGTCCAGCAGCAGCTCCCGGATCGCCTCTCCCAGCGGGGTGCCCCCCGGCTCCCGGGTCACCACCGGCCGCTTGCCGTGCCGCTCCAGGCAGCGGCGCACGAACTCCAGATTGCTGGACTTGCCGGCCCCCTCGCCCCCCTCCAGGGTGATGAAACAGCCCTTCACCTCCCCTCTCCCCCGCGCTTCAGCTGGTATCTCCTCACCGCCCGGTTGTGCTCCTCCAGGGTTACGGAGAAGTGGTGGCTGCCATCCCCCCTGGAGACGAAATAGAGGCTCTCCCCCGGCGCCGGATGGAGGGCGGCGTGGATGGAGTCCCGCCCCGGCATGGCGATAGGGGTGGGGGGCAGCCCCTTGTGGCGGTAGGTGTTGTAGCGGTTGGAGCTGTCGCGCAGGTGCTTGCGGCGCAGATTGCCGTCGAAGCCCTCCCCCAGGCCGTAGATGATGGTGGGATCGGTCTGCAGCAGCATCCCCCGCTGCAGGCGGCGCACGAACACCCCGGCGATCTCCCGCCGCTCCTCCGGCAGGCCGGTCTCCTTCTCGATTATGGAGGCCATGATGAGCGCCTCGTCCGGGCTGCGGTAAGGGAGCCCGGCGGCGCGCCCCTGCCACTCCTGCTGCAGCACCCGCTCCATGGTCCGGTAGGCGCGGCGCAGGACCTCCAGGTCGCTCATGCCGCGGGGAAAGCGGTAGGTGTCGGGAAAGAACCGCCCCTCCGGATGCACATCGGGGTGACCGAGACGGCCCATAATCTGTTTCTGATCCAGCCCCTGCAGGGTGTGCTCCAGATGGGGGGAGTCGGCGATGGCGGACAGCATGCGGGCGAAGTTCCACCCCTCCACCAGAGTCAGGCTGTAGCTGGTGACCTCCCCCTGCGCCAGCTGCTCCAGCAGGCGGGCGCGGGTGATCCCGGGCTCGATGACATACTCGCCGGCCTGAATCCTGGAGGCCAGCCCCTTGAGGCGCGCCACCCAGCTGAAGGTGGTGGCGTTTCCGATCACCCCCTCCTGCGCCAGGCGGCGGGCGACGCCGGCCAGGCTCTCTCCCGGCTCCACGGTGAACAGCAGCTCCCGGCCGCCGGTGTCGATGGGCTCCTGGTGGAAGCCGCGCCACTCCATCCATCCCCAGCCCCCCAGGAAGCTGCCCAGGATGAACAGCAGACCGATGATCCGGTTCCATCTCATGTCGATACCCTGGATCTCGTATCCTCTACATCTTTCTGCAGCAAGGAGGTCACCCTGCCGGGGGCAGCGTAGTCACGGCACCCAACCCGGCGCACCGGCCAGAGCCCGATGATGCTGTTGGTGAGAAACAGCTCATGCGCCAGCTCCAGATCCTCCCGCCGGAGAGAGGTTATCTCATGGGGGATCCCCCGCCGGCCGGCCGCCTCCAGCACCACCTCCCGCATGATGCCAGCAACCCCGCAGCGAGACAAATCGGGGGTCTGCAGCACCCCTTCCCGCACCAGGAACAGGTTGCTCATGGTACCCTCCACCAGCATCCCCTCGGAATCCAGCATCAACCCCTCGGCGATGGCCGGTTCCCGCCATTCGGCCCGGGCCAGCACCTGCTCCAGGCGGTTGAGATGCTTGATGCCGGCAAGCTGGCCGTTGCGTCCCAGGCGGGTGGCGCAGATCCGTGTCACCACCCCCTCCAGCCAGAACTCCCGGGGCCACTCGGGCCAGGGATGCAGGGAGAGGATACGGAGGGGGGAAGGGGTGTCCGGAGGACGGTAGCCCCTCCCGCCGCTGCCCCGGCTCAGGATGATCTTGAGTACCGCGCGCTCCCGGCCGCGCGCCAGCTGCAGCGCCTCCCGGAGCAGCACGGCGGGATCCGGCATGCCGATTCCGAGCCGCTCACACCCCCTGCGCAGCCGCGCCATGTGCGCACTCCACAGCTCGGGACGCCCCCGCCGCAGGGCTATGGTCTCGAACAGGCCGTCACCGTACTGGATGGCGCGGTCCGTGGCCGGAACGCTCTCTCCCGGAAGGCCGTTAACCAGTATCCCGCTCATGACCGCTCCAGCGCCAGCAGCAGGCCCCGCGCCTTGGCGCGGGGCCTGCTGCTGGCGCTGGAGCGGTCATGAGCGGGAT
>WFXP01000108.1 GCA_015490535.1 Gammaproteobacteria bacterium | reverse complement strand
GTGTCAGGTTGTTGGTCACCACGATGCCACGGGTGGCCAGTATCGTCGTCGTCTGCCCGCTGGCCGCTGCGTTGACATTGTAGAACTGTTTTGAAGTATTCACCCAGCCGCTTACGTCTATGCTTATGGTACCGGTGCCGGTGAAGTCAACGGTGCTGGTGTCGGCGTTGAAGGTGCCATTGGTGCTGTCCCAGTTGCCGCTGACGGTGATGGTGTTGCTACCGGCGTTCAGCACCCCGTCGATCTGCAGGTGCGGGGTGGCAATATCGCCACCCGGTGTATAGGTGAAGCCGCTGGCAACAATCAGCTCGGTGTTGTCTCCGGTTACTGTCAGGTGGGGATACGATACGGTATACAGAATATCGGCAGGATCGAGGTAGCTGCCCACAGCCCCGCTCAAATCACCGTTGTTCAGGGGCGTCAAACCTCCCTCCCGGCGCAGAACGAGACGATCGGCATAGATGTGCAGATCGTTCACGGCAGTCGCAAATGTCGAATCCAGCACCGTGGCGGTGGTGCCTTTGACAGAGCCGTCATCCACATAGACCAAGAGGGGAACGTAAACGTCACCGGTAGCAACGGTAGTGGTGATGGAGTAGCCCCCTGAGGCGTCGGTAATGTCTGTCCCGGCGTCGCTCCCCTCAACCAGGAGACGAACGGTCTGGCCGGGAAGGGGAGTGCCTCCTTCGTCGCTGTACAGGGTGCCGGAGAGGGTGATACTGGTGGCCGGTGTATAATCGATCTCCACATACAGCTCTGTAATCCGCGTCGTATTGTCGTTCATGAGATCCACTGCGGCCACAAGATTGTCTATTTCGGCCCAGGTCCAGGGAAGGCCGGTTTGTGGATTCACCACATAGGTGTTTCCGCTTTGCAGGACGAAACTTTGCAAGGTCTGATCTATGGGGTTGCCAAAAAACTCTGATCCGTTGGTTCTGACTCCGATACGAAAGGTGCTGACGCCCGATGGCCAGTTATTCTGAGCCACCATCGCCTTAACCACTACAGAATTGATCACACCGCTTGTGCTGGAATTATCCATCTCAAGATAAAAGTCATTGGCTGCCACAGATGTTTGTCCGTAAGAATTCCACTCGTCGTTGGAATCCAATGCATCAGCCGCGGTACCTCCTGAATAATAGACGTTATCACCAGGAGCTGAGCCTGAAGGGTGCAATATCAGAGTAGCAGCACCGGCCTTTCCCGAAAGAAGCAGTGACCCCGTGACGATCGCAGCTGTCGCCCAAAACAGCATCGACAGATCCTGTATACCCCGGAAAATAGCGGGACAGACCCGGGGCCTGGTCTTGCGATAATAGTCAGGGGCATATGAGGATTGGCGAGCCCCTGTCTCCGTGTCATCCGCTCTTTTCCGCACCTGCTGATCGCCTGAGAGATAGAAAAACACGGCCTCTACCACCACCCTTATCACCCTCCCCATTTGGCAAGATCCCGTATTGACAGCTGGTCAAATTTCATGCGGAACTTGACAAACGGACCCTCCATCGTATACCGGCTGCGGGAGAAATCCTCGTCGTAGAATCCATCGACGTTGTACCCCAGGCTGACCCAGATGTTATCGGCGAAAGAGTGTCCCACTGAAGCACCGCTGCTGTAGTCGTACTGGCGGGCGTCCGGCACCTGTAGCAGGCTGCCGTGCAGGCCGATGTCCCAGCGTGGGTTGATGTCGTAGCGGCTCTCCAGACCGAACAGATCGGCACGGCCACGGTAGTCGTTGCCGTCGATGGTTTCGATCAGATACTTTGCGCCGTACTGGAAACCCAGCTGCAGCCGCTCGGTGGCGCGATAGTAGCTGTTGAGGTTGTTGATGATGCGCTTGCTGGTGTTGTCGAAATTACCGCGGCTCCGCTCGTTGATCAGCTCCAGCCGATCGAGCAGTAGCCAGCGGCTGTTGTCCGGCCGCCAGGCCAGAGCCAGATGCAACTTTTCGTTGCGCTTGTCTTCGCCTCCGGCGGTCCGGCTCTCCTGCAGGCGCAGGGAAGCGAGCAGGCCGAGTTCGGCGCGCAGGGAGGTTCGGGCTGAGGTGGCCAGCGTCCAGCGATCCTCCTTGTCCGAATCCCGCTTCTCCACCCGGCCGTTCCACAGCCAGCTCCCCGGCGAGTAGGTCAGGCCCAGGGAGGCGGCGCTGAAGTCTTCTGCGGCGCCGTTGGCGAAGGGGACTTTCGGGTTGAGCGGATCGGCCGATTTGCCGCTGATCACCCTGGCCTGTTCCGCGCCGGCATCCAGGCTCCACCGCTGGTTCAGCCTCCACTTCTGGCGCAGCCCCACGTTGGCGGTGGTGGCGCTGGCGCCATCCTGCCGGGTCTGTTTCAGGGTGGTGAAGGCTTCGGAGCCGCTCCAGGGGCTGGATTTCACCCCCAGCCGGGTGTGGGTGGCGTCGCGCACGGCGCCGTCGGTCCACTCCTGCTCGGCGAACAGGGTGGTGGCCTCGGCCACCAGGTAGTCGACGCCGAGACGGGTGCGGTCGGGGAAGTCGATGCTCTGCGCCTCCCCCAGCGTCTGTTCGTTGTCGAGACGCAGGTTGAGACGTCTGCCCAGAGCGCGATAACTGATGCCGCTGAGAAGCTGATCCGAGGCGCGCTTGGCACCGTCCGCGGTGCGGTCCCGCACCGAGCGGGCGCCCAGCTTGAGGGTGGTGTCGTTCTTCAGCAGCTCGCTGCGCAGCTCCGCCAGGTCGCGCTCCGCACCGGTGACCAGATTGCTGTCCCGGTAGGCCTTGCCCTTGAGGGTGATGCCGCGGCCGGTGCGGTAGCTACCTTCGGCCCAGACCTTGCGGGTGCCGCTTTCGGCCTGGTTGCGCTGCTTGAGGCCAAACCCCTCATCATTGTGGCGCAGCCAGGCGCGGGCGTCCCAGTGTCCGGCGCGGTGTCT
Source organism: Gammaproteobacteria bacterium (assembly GCA_015490535.1). GTDB lineage: Bacteria > Pseudomonadota > Gammaproteobacteria > Thiohalospirales > Thiohalospiraceae > DRMK01. The sequence goes on along the minus strand of WFXP01000108.1, from coordinate 18,236 downwards.
GATCTCGGCCAGCCAGGCGCCGGCCTCGCTGCCGCCGCTGTTGTCCCGCTTGCGGGTCTGCGCCAGCTCCAGGCGCAGGCGGGTGTTTTCGGTGAAGCGGTGCTCCAGATCCGCGCCGCTGAGCCGGGACTCGCCGCCGCTGATCCCCTCGTCCACGTGGGTGACGCCAAGCGATGTCCCCTCCCTCAGTTTCAGCTTGGCCCGGCCACCCCAGGTGAGGGTGCGATCGTCCCGATCCAGGGACTCGTAGCGGGCGATGATGAATATATGGTTGAGGGCGGCATCGACGCTGAACACCGGCTCGCGCAGGTTGAGAATGCCGCGCTCGTAGTCGATATCGTAGTCCACGAAGCGGGTCAGGGTGCGCTGTTCGACGATGCGCTCGTTCTGGAAACGGTCCCGCACCTCGATGGCGATCTGCTCCGAGTTGCGCACGATGTCACTGCGCGACAGCCGGTAGGGGCCGGTGCTGCCCTGGCCGCGGATCTCGTCGCGTACCAGCGCCTGGCTGGATTCGCTGCCGAACAGTACGATGTCATACTCCTGACCGTGGAGCCGGGTCTTGAAACCGGTCAGGCTGCGGCTGTAGCGGGACAGATCGCTGTCGGTGAGCAGGGTGTCGAAGTCGCCGAACAGGGCGTAGAGGTCGTCCCGCTCCAGTTTCAGGTAGAGCTTCTCCCGGCTGGCGGCCTCGTAGCTCTGCCTGCTGGCGTCCCCGTAGATGGTGTAGTAGGCGTCCGGCTCGATGGTGCCGAACAGGCGGGAATCGCGCCTGCGTTTGGCGCTGTCATAGGCCATGGTGAGCAGCCACCTGCCCTTGATGCGGCCCTTGGCAAAGAAGGCGATCCGGCCATCGCGGTAGAGAGCCTCGCCGGCTGCGCCAGCCGGCAGGGGCTCTCCCTTGCCGCTCAGTGTGTTGTAGCCCACGGTTCCCTCGGCGATCCCCACCAGGATCCAGTCACGCGGTTTGGGCCGCAGGTTGGCCCTGAATATCCCCTGCTCGCCGTTTATGAAGGGAAGTTCGATCTGCACCTCGCCGGTCTCGGTGGTGGGCTGCAGGCGGATGCGCACCACGCCATCCCTCCCGGCCCGGTAGTAGAGGCGCTGCGCCGGGGCGCCGGGCAGCACCGCGCGCTGGATGTCGGCGCGCCGCTCGGCCTGGTAGGGGGCGCGAATGCGGTATTCGCCGATGCTGCCCTCGCGAATCGGGTAGCCCTGGCGATCCAGCAGCCGGACCGCGATCACCGGGGTGGTAACGCCATCGGCGATCAGCACCGAGCCGGACTCCACCAGCTCCCCCTTGACCGGGGGCCCGGAGAGATGAATGGTACGCTCCAGGCGGCCGGTCTCGCGCCCCTGGCGGTCGAGTATGACCGCTTCCAAGCGGTTGTCCCCCACCAGCAGATCCACTCCACGCCAGCTGCTGACCGCAAGGGTGCCACGCCGGTTTTTTCTGGTTCCCTCGAAATTGACCTCCGGCACCGGCCTGCCGTCGAGCAGCAGCCGGACCCGCTCATGGAAGCCGTGCTTGATGGCGATGTTGATACTGGGGATGGCGGGCAGCTCGCCGTCCCGGGGAGAGAGCCACTCCAGGCCGGGGGCGGCGTCCTGCAGCCAGGCGTCATCAAACTGCGGCTCGCCGCCCTGGGGCTGCGTGGTCTCCGTAGCCTCTGCGGCGACAGCCGGTGGCGCCGCGATCTTCTGGAAGACGGAGGCGGTCTGCGGCTGCTCTATCCGCATCGCCTCGATCACCTCATCCGCCTGGATGTAGAGATCCACCCGCCGGTTGGCTGCCCGGCCGGCCGGTGTCGCATTGCTGGCCACCGGGTCGTCCGGCCCGCGGCCGATGATGTTTACCGGAAGGTTGCTCATTTTGAGCCTCTCCATGATATAGCGCGCCACGTTGGCGGCCCGCTCCCGGGAGAGGCGGTAGTTGTCACCGAAACGGCGGCGGCCGGTGGCGCTGCGGATGGGACGATCGTCGCTGTGGCCCACCACGGTGAGGTTGATGTTGTGCTTGTTGCGCATCCGGTCGATCAGGATATCCAGCATGGCCCGATCCCCCGCGCTCAGCTCGGCGCTCAGGGTGTCGAAACCCAGCCGCAGGGAGAACTTGATCAGCTTGCGCGCCACCTCCACCGGGCGGGGCGGCGTGAGCCAGTGCTTGGCAATGGCGCTGCGCTGCCCCTTGCTCCGCTCGGTATCGAACAGCAGCATCGCCCGGGTCTTCACCGCCTTGCCCGGCTGCAGGGAGTCGATACGGGCGCGGAAGGTGATCTCCCTCTGCCAGCGGGCCGGGGTATCGGCAAGCCGCCAGGTGAGTGCGCTGCCGCTCACCTCCGGCTCTCCCTCCGCCCCCGCCGTGCTCCGGGGGAGATAGCGGGCCCCGTCGGGCAGCATCACCATCAGCCGCAGATTGCGCAGCGGCGCCGCCTCTCCCCCCAGCCGCAGCCGGTACTGCACCACACCGTCACGGATCTCGGGATCGTTGCCCAGCTCCAGCCGGACGCTGCCCTGCCGTTCCGGCTTGAGGGCCACCCGGAAATCGGCCAGCCACAGCGCTCCCTCCCGCAACTCCAGAAAGCGGGACCATGGGCGCCCCGCAAAGCGGGTGTGTTGCTCCAGCGGCACCACCTCATACTGCTCCGGGAGGGTATCGAGATCCAGCTGCAGTACGTGGCTGCCGGGCGTCACCCCGGAGAAGTGATAGCGGCCCTGCTCGTCGGTGACCGCGTAGCTGCCATCCTCCAGGTAGAGGCGGATCCCGGCCAGGGAGCGGCTCTCCTGCCACCCCTCTCCCCCGTCCGGGGAGCTCTCGATGATCACCCGCCCCATCAGGATCGCCCGGCTGCGCATCAGCTCCTCGCGCACCCCCGTGGTAACGCGGGACTCGTTGGAGACGATGGCCCCCCCGTTGCCGCTGGCGCGGCTGTAACTGGCCACCTTGCCGGGGCGGGCGGTTCCCGCGGTGGCGACATAACTGACGGCCCTGCGGCCGGCGGCCGGCAGATCCCCGAGACGGAAGGTCAGCTGGCGACCGTCGGGGGATATCTCCGGATCCGCGAGCACGGCACCGTCCATGCGGGCGCTGCCCCCGCGGTAGCGGAAGCCGGGGGGCAGCCGGTCGGTCAGCCGCACGTCGGCGATGGCCTCCTCCACGGTATTCTCCACCTCCACCCGGAACGGCAGCAGGTCGCCGGGCGCCACCATCTCCTTGCCGGCGCTGCGCCGCACGAACAGCAAGGTGTCCAGGGGATCCAGGGGGATGTCCAGGTTCAGCGGGGGACCGATCCCCAGGGTGAAAGGCTCGCCCCGCGAGCCCGTCCCCAGCGCGAACGGCCCGTTGGGCAGGCCGCTCATCAGATCGTCCGGCTGCTCCGAGGGCCAGCGGTAGCGGGCCCCTTCGGGGGGCACCACCACCAGCCGGTAGCTGCCGGGAGGGATGAGGGGAAAACGGTACTCGCCGGGTCCAAAATCATACTGGTTCCCGCCGCCGTCAGTGACACTCTCCCCGGTGACCACGGTGGCGGGGTAGCTGCTCACCCCGTCGTCGCCATACACGGTGGCGGGCTGCCCGGTGGATGCGTCAATCAGGTGGACCGTATAGCCGTCCAGCAGGGCGCCGCTGTTGCTGTCGAACAGTTTGCCGTAGGGATCCACCAGCGCCACCGCCGCAGCGGTTTCGGCCAGGCTGGTGCGGTCGGTATAGCTGGCGCGCAGCTCTCCGCCGGAGACGATCTCCACCACGCCATTGCGGATCTGCGCCGCGCTCTTGGAGAGGGTGACATAGCCGCTGAAGATACCGCTGTCCGGTGCCGTCTCCGACAGCCGCAGCGTCTCCTGCTCGCCGTTGCCGGGCACGGAAAGCCGGACCTCCACCGACTCCTGCGCCCCGCCGTCACGGTTCTGATCCGCGTCGCGCAGGCGCAGGAACAGGATCTGCCGGTGCTGGAAGGCCTGGGCTGGCTGCAGCGGCAGGGGGGCGTCGGTGACCAGCTCGCCCGCTCCACCCGGCACCTGCGGGGCCGGTATGGGATCAAAGCCATTGTCCGGACGCTGGTAGGAGGTGGAGTGGACGGCCACCGTCCCCGCTCCGTTGCCGGGGGTGTACTGCAGCAGCTCCAGCTGCGCCTGGGTACGCGCCTTGAGCTGCAGAGGCAGCGATGAGCTGGCGCGAACGGCGCCATTGGCCCGGTAGTCGACCCGGAGCGGTGCGTTACTGGCGGGGGCATCGGCTGCCGGTGTCAGCTGTGCCTGCAGGGTGATGATCTGGTAAGGGGAAAGATTCTCGAGTGGATAGCTGTATGTGCCGGGTGCCGGCTCCGCCACTGCCTGGCTGCCGATCTTAAGCGACGATCCCGCCGGCGCGTTGAAGATCAGTGTACCGTTGGTCAAGGGGTTGTCACCGGTATTGCCCAGGTCGATGGCAATGGTCAGCGTATCGCCTGCAAACAGGGTATTACTGTTGGCCGACAGCAGCAGCCGCGCGCTGTCGTTGACCCCCGTTCCTTCGATGGTGAAGATTTCGGTGTTGGAAAAACTGACTTGGCCACCGACGCCGGCAACGGTGTAATCTATCCGCGCAATGTTGGAGACAGGAGTGCCGGGGGTGGCCGCGTGGCCCGCAACGGGCAGCAGGGTCAGACAGGCGAGCCAGGCGCAGATGGCGGCACCACCGATCCCCGGACCGGCAGCGCCCCGCCACGACCCCCTGAATCGCCCCCCCGGCATGTCATCACTGGACGGTTACTTGGAACCTTACCGTGGCCGACTCGCCAGCATTGAGGGTGATACCGGTCACCGTTACCGTGTTGGCGGCGGTGTCGCCATAGTCTCCCTGATCGGCGTCGGGGGCATTGGTCAACGCAGTTGCCGCGCCTCCGTTGATGTTGGGGGCAGTGACCTGAATGCCTCTGCCTCCACCGTAGCTGTCGGCATTGAAAGTGATGGTCCCGTTACTGACTTCCGTGCTCAGGTCATCGCTGATGGTGACGTTGGTCGCCGTGGTGCCGCCAGCCGCGTTGTCGATCTGGATGGTGTACTCCACCACGGCACCCGGGATCCGTTTGGGATTGGTGGTGCCGTTGAAGGGGTCGCTGATCACCGCCGAGCTCTTGGTGACGGTCAACGCCGCGGTCAGTATCTCGTAGTCGTCCTGGCTGGAGTGCTTCGCATCCCGGGCCGCGTCGTTGGTGGTATCGCTGCCCTGTCCGTCGGCAAACACGATATCGACGGATCCCGCTGTATCGGCTCCCGCCGTCTCGGTAAGGGCGTTGCCTGTAGTCGCATCCCGCGCCTCTGCCACCAGATGATAGGAGGCCACGTCTCCGGTGGCCCGGCCAAGCGGGATGTCGGCCACGATGAACACCGTTATGCTGCCATCGGCGGCCAGGTCGTTGATGCTGGTGGCGGTGTCGATGCCGGGGTCATAGGTGCCGACGGTGCCATTACTCGTGTTGTCTACAAATATGCTGACACTGGTGGCATCGAAGTTGTCGGTGCCACCGAAGGCGCCGGCTCCGCCGCTCACCGCCGTGGCGCTCAGGATGAAGTCCTGGGTGGCGTTGCCGGTATTGGTAACCGTAAAGGTCAGCACCTGCGCCGTTGCCCCGGGGGTCACTTTGACCGATGCGGTATCGGTGGTGGCCACTGTCAAATCGATCTTGTTATCCACTACGAATGTTGCGGGACCGCTGTTTACATCAGGTTGAGATATCCCACCCACCTGGTAACTGACGGTGGCACTGTTGCTGATAACGGTTCCGGAAGCGGTACCGGCTGCCAGGGCGCTGGGCGCCACCCCTGCGAACAGGAGCAGGCCGATCCCGAAAAAGACCATCCGGAAGAAAAGTGGTTGATTGTTCATCATGCTCCTCCGGTTCAGTTGAGTACCGCACGATAGCTGACCGCCCCGCTGGCACCCGGCGCCACCGGCTTGTTGAACCTCCATCTGATATGGGTATAGTCGCGTGCCTCAGCGGGACGTACCCGACCATTCGGGAGCTTGACAGACAGCTTGTCGGGAGTGGCAAACCGCTTGCCACCGTCGACGGAGAAGGTTATGGCGGTATCCGCTCCCCTGGCACTGCCGCTGCGGTAGCTGGTGTGCTCTGCCACAGGGATGGTGATATGCACATTTTCCGCCGGCCGGGTGCTGCTGTTGCGGTAGTGAATGGTATAGACAACCTCATCCCCGGGTATGATCCTGGAGGCCGGGATCCTTGTGATCTTGTGCTTGCCGCTCTTGGCAGGAGCAGCCACCTCCTGCTCCACCATGATGCGGAGAACCATCCCTTCGCCGCTGCTACCCGCAACAGCTTCACCGGTCACCATGAGAAAAACTAAAATCAGGGCGTGCGCCAGCCGCCCCCTTCCTGAAGGTTTCATCTTCTGACCCCCCGTTTCCAGAAGAGACTCTGTCAAAATGACCTATCTTCAGAACTAAATATCGCCGTTCAGGGGGATTTCTTTAATAGTTCCAGAGAGGAGGAGGAGGGAGGCGGGGAGAGCGACCTGAAGATCCCTCCTCGAGAGAGGTCGTCAAAGGGCGGTTCATCCTTGACACGCAGCGCGCAGTTCTCCCGTGTCAGCGGGAGTTGTTGGCATAGGCATCTATGGCGAGCTGCCCCGCGGAGAGATTGCGCATCTTTCTCAGGATCTCCAGCTTGCCGGCCTCCGCCAGTGCGGTGGCCTTTCTGTCCAGAGCCATAATCTCCCGGATAGCATCCTCCACGCGGGGTGCCTCGTGCTCGGCGAGGTCTTGCCGGAAAAAGCTCCTGAGCAGGGTGTGACGCTGCCGCTGCTTCTCCATCACTCTCTCCCACTCCTTCAGTTCGGCGCAGCGCAGAATCTGCTCGGAGAGCTCCAGCAACCGGGAGAGCTGGACCTGCCGCTGGTTATCCACGGGAGCTTCTCAACGCACCGAGGCGGAAACGATGGTGCTGTCGGCAACCCCTTTCGCAGTGACCGCCGGATCGCCGGCAATGGCATCCCACGCGGATTTTATGCTTTTGAGCAGGCCGCTTACCTCATCCAGCTTTTCCTGGCTGTTGTCCTTGTTGGCCTGCAACAGGGTAACGCTCATATAGCCGTACAGACGGTCCAGGTTGGAGGCAAGCTCTCCCCCCGCATCGTGATCCAGGCTCATGCGCAACCCCTCTACGATGTCGATTGCCCAGCTGATGGCCCTTCCCTTCTGGGCGGTTTCACCACGCTCCATGTGCCCCTTGGCTATGGCGATCTTCTCCAGCGCCCCCTCCAGCAGCATCTGGATAAGGCGATGGGGGGAGGCGGTTGCGACATCGGCCTGAAGGCTGGAGCTGGTGTACTGCTGAATGGCTGATCTGGTATTCATAGGTATTTTATCGGTTGCTTATGGATGGGCTTTAATCCAAATCTCTCGGTCGGAAACGGGGCGGTTAACCAGGATTCTGCCTCCTGATGCCCGGCAGGGAGGCAAGCTGTTGGGAGAGAAAGCTGCCGGTACTGTTGAGCGAGGCTATCAGGCTGTCCAGGCGGCTGAACTGGGCGGTGTAGCGGGCCCGGAGCGATTCGATACGCAGCTCCAGGGCTTCGCGCTGATCGCCCAGATCCTCCTTGCGGAGATTCAGGCCCTCCATCCTGGTGGCCAGGATGCCGTCGCTGCCCAGCAGGGTGCCGATATAGTCGTCCAGGCGGGAGGCATAGTCGCTGACCAGATTGCCCACGCTGTCGAAGTCGGTCTGGAGAGCATTCTCCAGCTTCGCGGTATCCAGCTTCAGCTCTCCGGTCTCCTGATCGGTGGCGAAACCGATCTCCATCAGGGTGGAAAAATCACCCCCGCTGCCGCTGGTACTTCCGATTATGCTGCGCACCCGCACATCTATACCGTATACCGCCGTATCGGACAGCAGAGGACCGTTTCCCGCCCCCTCCCCACCATATTTGGTCAACTCGCGTATGGTTCTGGTCAGGTCATTGTAGGAGTCCACCAGGGACTGAATCTTCTCCCTGGCGCTGTCGATGTCCCTTTCCACCTTGAGGGTAGTGGTGCCGGGGGAGAGAAGCTCCACTGTCAGGCCGGTGACGGTGGTGGTCAGGGTATTGGAGGAGCTGGTAATGGCGATACCGTCGATGGTGAACCGGGCATCTGCCGCCGCAGATATTTCGGTCAGGGTGGAGGGACCGGTGGCGGTGGGATCGAAGTTGAATGCCGAGAGCCCGCTCCCATCCGTGTCGCTGCCGTCCGAATCGCCACTGGTGGATATCCTGATGGTGTTGATGGCACCGGTATCATCGGCGGTAATGCTGAGAATGTCGCTGTTGCCGTCGTTTATCACGCTGGCGCTGATACCGATACCGGCGTCATTGATGGCGTCCCTGATTCCCTGCACGGTGTTGTTACTGGAATCAATGGTAAGTGTCACCGTCTCCCTTGCGGTATAGCTGTTGCTGCCGCTGTCGTACCTCCCGATCTCAAGCGTGATGGAGCCGGTCTGGCCGCTGTATCCCGCTCCGCTGGACACCAGCTTGTGGGCCTGGGCCACCGCATCCACATCCAGGGCATAGGAGGCGGCGGATGCTCCGTTGCCGGCGGTAAGGGTGGCAACCGTCTCGTCGCTGGAAGAGGCTGTCCGGTCCTGGAAGGTGGCCGCGATTTTGAGATCGTCAAGCGCATCACCAAAGGCGGACAGGGAGCTTTTCAGCCGCCCGAAAGCGGACAGAAGGGTCTCGATCTCCCCCTCCCGTCTGGCGAGTCTTCTCTCGGCCGGGGCGCGCTCCGCCGCCACCAGCTGATTCACCAGTGACTTGATATCCAGGCCGGATCCGGCCCCCGATAGTGTCAGATCTGCCATATCCGCTCCTTCTTCGGTTAGGTGACTAGGGCTCTGCCCCCGCTGGCTACGCCTCGGCTTCGAACAGGAGACTGCGGGTCTCCTCCAGTGTCTTCGCTTTTTCGATGAACTCCTCGGACGGAATCTGCCGGATTACCTCATCGGTGGCCGGATTGATCACCTTGACCACAGTGAGGTTCAGCTCCCGCTCGATGCTGAATCGCACGCTTCGCCGCAGGTTTTGCGCCCTCTCGTTCATCCCATCGACAATTCTGGTCAGTTCCTGAAGGGGTTCGCTCCTGCCGGCTGTCTGCTGTTTCTGGGCCGGGTTTGCAGGCTGAGAATCGATCCGCTCCGTCTCCCGCGCCGTCCGAGAGACACGATAGGGATCAGAAAAACCGCCCGCCTGGATCGCTATATTGGTTGGCGGGGCCATTGATATCACCTCCCATCGTTCAGGCTCTTCCCCAAATCGTGTGGGTAAAGCGGTAAATCACCGCGTAGCGGCTTCCTCCTTGACAGGCAGAATGCGCGCCACATACCCGGTAGCCAGCGGGGGATTGGGGCTGTCTGGCTGGAGACGCCGAAGTATCCGCTACCTGAGTGAATAGCAATTGATCCGGCTATTCCAAAGCCTCCCCAATCCCTTATGCCGACCATCTTCCGGCGTGCATTCCGCCCGTCAGGGACGGTTTGCCATTTCACCCACACGATTTGGTGAAGACCCATCAATCACTACAACCGCCCGGATAGAGCCCCTCCGGGCGGTTGCCCGATTTTTCTGCCGTTGTGCTGCTACTGGAGCAGACTCAGAGCATTCTGCGGCAGCTGGTTGGCCTGCGCCAGCATCGCCACACCCGCCTGCTGCAGGATCTGGGTGCGGGTCAGCTCGGCGGTCTCCGCCGCGAAGTCCGCATCCATGATACGGCTGCGCGCAGCAGAGAGATTCTCCACCGCATTCTGGTTGCTGCGCACGATGGACTCGAAGCGGTTTTGAATGGTGCCGAAGTCAGAACGGATGGTGTTGACCGTGTCGATCGCGGCATCGATGATGTCAAGAGCGCTGAGGGCACCGGATACTGAAGAGACCTCTGTTCCGGTGGCAAGCGCCGAGCCGATGCCACCCGCCGTACTGGTCAGGACGCGGGCGCTGACCGAAACCTGATTGGTAGCTGAGGCCGCATTGGCCCCAATCTGGAAGGTCAGAGAGGTGGTGCTGTTCAATACAGAAACCCCGTTGAAGTTGGTCGCCTCAGCGACACGGGTGATTTCGTTCTTCAGGGCGGTGAACTCCTCGTTCAGCGAAAGCCGGTCAGAGTCGCTGTTGGTGGCGTTGGCCGACTGTACCGCCAGCTCCCGCATGCGCTGCAGGGAAGAGACCACCTCCTGCAGGGCACCCTCGGTGGTCTGCGCCAGGGAGATGCCGTCGTTGGCGTTGCGGGTGGCCTGGTTCAGACCGCGGATCTGGGCGGTGAACCGCTCCGAGATGGCCATGCCCGCGGCATCGTCCTTGGCGCTGTTGATACGCAGGCCGGAGGAGAGCCGCTGCAGCGCAACAGCCATGGAGTCCTGAGAGCGGTTCAGATTCCGTTGGGCGTTCAGGGACATTATATTGGTGTTTATGATCTGAGGCATTTTATGTTTCTCCTACGATCCGGCATTAGGGGATCGTTCAGGTTGATACTTGGCGGATATACTTCGGTCAATCGAGTATTCACCGCCTCCGGGAACCATATCGGCAGCGCCAAAATATAGCTTTAACCGAGCGACGAAAAACTGCCACTTCACATCTTGGCATGTTGTCCGCTGCGTTTTTTCCGGGATTCGCTCCGGGCACGATAACTGCATACAAAGCGGCACAACCTCTTCATGAAGCTGACACCATGTCACTAAGCAAAGAGTTTCTTACCAATCAGTTTGGCGATCGGTATCTCTACGAGGTCAACCGGCACAGCTTCGACCAGATCGGCGCCACCGCTCTGTTCGAGAAGACCTTCGCCGATATCTTCTCACTATCCGATACCTTCTATCTTGTAGTTGGCACCGACTCCGGATTACTGGTAAGGCATGTTGTGGAAAAGGGACTCCCTGAAGGGAGCCGGTTCCTGTTCGTTGAGCTTCCGGAGATCCTGGAGCTTTTGGATCCGGAGCTGGCAACGGATCACCGGCTGGCGATCTGCGGTCCGGAAGAGTGGGAGGAGAGGGCCGCGCAGATGGGCCTGCAGGGGTACCTGTTCATGGACCGGGTCCAGACCGTCCAGTCACTGGCGGTGCTGGACGGCCAGCAGGCCTATGGCGAGCTCTCCTGCCGGTTACAGATGGAGTTCAACCACAAAAGATATCTCGCCCTCATCTCCCTCGGCTCCAAGATCTTCGTGCAGAGGCAACTGGAGAACGTGGCCGACTGCTGGCTGCCCGCCGGTCTGCTGCGGGGCAGGGGGGCGGGCCGGAGTTGCGTGCTGCTTGCCGGCGGGCCCTCCCTGGACGAGCTGCTCCCCTGGCTGAAACGCCACCGTGAACGGTTCGTTGTTATCGCGGTGTCCCGTATCGCCCGGCGACTGCAGCAGGAGGAGCTGGTGCCGGACATCTGGTGTTCCATCGATCCCTGGGCGGCCAACCTGGAGGTGAGCCGCGAGATGCTCGACCAGCATGAGGGAACCATCCTGGTGCATGCCAACCACCTCTATCCGCCGCTGCTGGGCCAGTGGCAGGGGAGGAGCCTCTACCTGGGAGATCGGTTCCCGTGGCGGGGCGGGTGCGACGGGGACAACATCGCGGTCGCCCCCGTCCAGGTGACCAACAGCGCCCTTACCCTCGCTCTGGAGATGGGGTTTTCCCGAATCGTGCTGGGGGGAGTGGACTTCTGCCTCCAGGAGGGCCGCACCCACGCCAGCGGCAGCCTGGATCACGAGGTCGGCCTGCTGCCGGGGATCACGGAGACCCACATCGAGACCAATGACGGCTCCCTGGCCGAGACCACTTTTCCCCTCGCTTCTGCCGCCAGGGTGTTCAATCAGCTGGCGGAACCGGCCGCGGGGAAGGGGATCACCATAATCAACCCCGCCCCCGGCGCGGCCAGGCTGCGAAACGTGCGTCACATACCGCTGCACGAGATCCCCCTGCCATCTTCGCCGGCCGGGACCGGGCGGCGCCTGGAGCAGCAGATTCCGTTGCCGGAAGGGGAGGAGTATCTGCGCCATCAGCAGCAGACCCTGCAGGAGCTCTCCCGCATGCAGCGCGAACTCGAGACCATCCGCGGCCTGAGCTCCAGGGCGCTGAAGTGCCACGCCGCGCTCTGCTCCCCCGCCGTGAGCAACGCGGCGAAGGCGGGCCACAAACGGCGCATGGATCGAATCGAGAAACGGTTGCGCACGCGCCACGCGGCGGCCTCTCATCTGATCAAGTCCTACGGCATCCACAGTTTCCTGAAGATGGGGATCGTGGATCGCGAGCGGGAGTGGCGCGAGGAGGATATCCGGCGCGTGGGCGAGGTTTACTACCGCTCCTACCGCGATACCGCCCGGGAGCTGATCGGCCTGATAACCGCCGCGCAGCAGCGGGTCCGCTCCCGCATGGAAGAGCAGCGTCCCGAGCCGGACTTCCCGGCCCTGTTCCGCCAGTGGCGGCAGGATGCCCAGCCCGGACGCGCTCTGGTCTGGAGACGATGGCACCGTGACCGGTTCGAGCGCCTCCCGGAGCCGGTAGCGGAGCAGTTTGCCACCCTGGCGGCGGAGTTCCGCGACAGCCTGGAGAGGGCCAGCGAGGTCAAGGGGTTTGCCGACGGCACCTCCTACCGGGAGCGGCTGGAGCGGCGCCGCAGGGAGCTTGGAGGCGTGCTTCCCAGGCTCAATCAGCTGCTACAGCAGCGGGACGCAGCGGGGCTGGAGCGCACCATCGTCGCCCTGGATCCCATCGACTCCCGGCAGGCCCGCCGGCTGGGCGCCATCGCCCGCGGCTATCTGGCGGAGGTCCAGGGGAGGCCGGACGATGCCCTGGCACACTACCTGCCGGTGGTGCAGGAGGAGCCGCTGCTCCCGGTGCTGCTGCGTATCAGCGACATCTCGCTGGAGAGGGGGGATCATCCGGTTGCCACCCTGGCGCTGGAGGTGCTGAGCCAGATCTCGCCGATCTTCCTCCCTTCCTACGCCAACATTCTCCGCCTCACCGGCCGCCATCCGGAGGCGCTGGATGCATACCACCGCTACCTGAACCAGGCGCCGGACGATCTGGCCACGGTGCTCGCGGTGGGGCGGTTCTACCTGGAGCTGGACGCCCCGCAGGCCGCCGCGGATGCCTTCAACTACGTCCTGGCGCGGGATCCCGGCAACCGGGCCGCCCGCACCCTGCTGGAGAGCGCCGGACTGGAGCCGGCCGCAGCGACGGGAGTCTAGGGGATGGGTCCTTTGCTGCTCATCGGTGGCGGTGGCCACTGCCGGGCCTGCATAGATGTCATCGAGCTGCAGGGGGACTACCGCATCGCCGGGATCGTGGAGCGCCCCGGGGAGGAACACCGGGTGGCGGGCTATCCCGTTCTCGGCTCGGACGACGATCTTCCCCGGCTGCTCCGCAATACCCGCTGGGCGTTGATCACCCTTGGCATGAGCCACGGCGCAGGGCGGCGCCGGGAGCTGTACCATCAGGTCCGCGCCAGCAACGGCAGGCTGGCGACCATCGTCTCGCCCCTGGCCCATCTCTCCCGCCATGCGCGGTTGGGGGAGGGGAGCATCATCATGCACCAGGCGCTGGTCAATGCCGGTGCCCGGATCGGCGCCAACACCATAATCAACAGCCAGGCGCTGGTGGAGCATGACAGCACCGTGGGCGACCACTGCCACATCGCCACCGGAGCGCGGATCAACGGTGGCTGCCGCATCGGCGACGGCAGCCTGATTGGCAGCGGCGCCACCATCCTGCCCGGCCGCTGCATCGCCCCCGGAAGCCGGATCGGTGCGGGGGCCGTGGTTACCCGCGACATCACCAGCGCGGGCGTTTGGGCTGGCTGTCCGGCCCGACCGCTGGAGGAGCACCGGTGACGCGCTGCCTGATCATCGCCGAGGCGGGCGTCAACCACAATGGCGATCTCTCCCTCGCCCGGCGGCTGATCGAAGTGGCCGCGGAGGCGGGAGCCGACATGGTCAAGTTCCAGACCTTCCGCGCGGAGCTGCTGGCCGCCCCCGATCTGGACAAGGCGCCCTATCAGAGCCGGGGCGACAACCACGGCGACACCCAGCAGCAGATGCTGGCGCGGCTGGAGCTGGATGCGGAGAGCCACCACTCGCTGCTTGACCATGCACGGCAGTACGGCATCGAGTTCCTCTCCACTCCGTTCGACATTCCCAGTATCGATCTGCTGGAGAAGCTGGGCATGCAGCGCTTCAAGATCCCGTCCGGAGAGATCTCCAACATCCCCTACCTGCGCCATATCGGCCGCCTGAAGAGGCCGCTCATCCTCTCCACCGGCATGGCGACCCTGGGAGAGACAGAAAAGGCCATCGACACCCTCACCGCCGCCGGCATGCCACGCGGTGAGATCACCCTGCTGCACGCCAACTCCGCCTATCCCACGCCGCCGCAGGATGTGAATCTGCGTGCCATGCTGACCATGCAACAGGCGTTCGGGCTGCCCTGCGGCTACTCCGACCACACCCGCGGCATCGAAGTGGCCATCGCCGCGGTGGCGCTTGGAGCCCGGGTGATCGAGAAACACTTCACCCTGGACCGGAAGCTGCCCGGTCCGGACCATGCCGCCAGCCTGGAGCCGGAGGAGCTCGGTGCAATGGTGCGGGCCATTCGCAACGTGGAGCTGGCCATGGGCAGCCCCGTCAAGCGGCCTACCGCATCGGAGCGGATCAACCTGCCGGTGGTGCGCAAACGGATCGTGGCGAGCGGCCCCATCCGGAAGGGGGAGCCGTTTGGCCCCGCCAATCTCACCACCCGGCGCGCCCCGACCGGCCTCTGTGCCAGCCGCTGGGACGAGGTGATGGGCCGCAAGGCGGAGCGGGAGTACCGGCCCGGCGAAGGGGTCGAACCGTGAACAGGGCGCGCCGCATCTGCGTAGTGACGGGAACGCGGGCCGAATATGGCCTGCTCTACTGGCTGTTGCGCGAGATCAGGGATGCTCCGGATCTGCATCTGCAGCTGGTGGTCTGCGCCGCGCACCTCTGCGCCGAGCATGGCATGACCGTGGAGCAGATCGAGGCGGACGGTTTCACCATCGACGCGCGGGTGGAGATGCTGTTGGCCGGCGACAGCGGGCTGGCGATGGCCAAATCCACCGGGCTGGGGACCATCGGCTTCGCCGACGCCTTTGGCCGGCTCCGGCCGGACATCATCGTGGTTCTCGGCGACCGCTTCGAGATGCTGGCCGCGGCCCAGTGCGCCATGCTGATGGGGATCCCGGTCGCCCACATCCACGGTGGCGAAACCACCGCTGGTGCCGTGGACGACAGCATCCGCCATGCCATCACCAAGATGGCCTCGCTCCACTTCACCGCCACCGAGCAGTTCCGTCGGCGGGTCATTCAGATGGGAGAACCGCCGCAGCGGGTATTCAACGTGGGTGCTCCGGGTCTGGAGCAGATCCGCCGCACCCGGCTGCTGGATCGGAAAGAGCTGGCGCAGGCGCTGGATTTCGAGTTGGGCTCTCCCCTGTTCCTGGTCACGCTGCATCCGGTTACCAGGGGTCCCGAAGATTCACTGGCCACGCTGGAGGCGTTGTGCCGGGCGCTGCAGGAGTTTCCCGGGGCCCGCATCGTCTGGACCCTTCCCAACGCCGACGCTGGCGGACGCGCACTGCGGCGGGCCGTCGAGCAGTGGGCCGCCGACCGTCCCGGGGGGCTTATGCTCGCCCCGTCGCTGGGGCCACGCAACTATCTCAGCCTTCTCCGGCTGGCCGACGTAGTGATAGGCAACTCCTCGAGCGGCATCATCGAGGCGCCGGCCCTCGGCACCCCCACGGTGAACATCGGCAGCCGCCAGACGGGCCGGCCCCGCGCCGCCTCGGTCATAGACAGCGCCGTGCACAGCGGCGCCATCGCTGCCGCCATCGGCGAGGCGCTGTCGCCCGGATTTCAGCATCGGATACAGGAGGGGGAAAACCCCTATGGTCACGGAGACAGCGCAGCAACGATGTTGCGGCTGCTGAGAGAGGCCGAATTGGATGATCTGGTCAGCAAGGGGTTTTATGAGCTGCCGGAACCGCGGATCAAGGATGAAAGGAGGGAAGCCGTATGAGCATCCCGGCCAAGGCGATCCTGATGTACCACTCCGTGGCGGGGAAGGTGCCCGCCGTTCCCGGAAGCTTCCCGGTCTCCATGGCCCGCTTCCGTCACCAGATCGAGAGCCTGCTACAACGCGGCTGGCGTAACGCGCCCCTGTCCCGGTTGCGTGACCCGGTCGATGGCCCGACCTTCTACATCACCTCTGACGACGGCACCGTGGACTGGAGCCGCAACGTGCTCCCCTGGTGCGAACAGCGGGGAATATACACCCACACCGCCGTGGTCACCGGACCATGGGAGCCGTCGCCCCGTTACCCCCTCGCCCATCTGATCCAGGTGGTGCTGGTTTCACGCTCCCGGAAATCGCTGGGGATGCTGGCAGAAGAGATCGACGGCCGACTGAGTGTTCCGCAACGCGACTATGTCGCCCGGGCCTATCGCTACGAAAAGGATCCGGTTCGCCGCACCATCAAGGGGGGGTGCAATCTGATCTTCTCCGAGCAGGAGGCAACGCGGTTGCTCCGGCCGTTGAGCGAACGGGAGCACGAGATGCTGGCCGACCGTTTCGAGAAACCGGCCTACTACAGGAGATTCAGGTTCGCGGAAGTGGGGGCGCATACGGTGAGCCACCGGGCACTGGATAGCCATACAGAGAGATACGTGGAGGAGGAGATCGCCCCCTGCCTGCACCATTTGCGACGGGAGGGGCTGACCCCGTCCCCCTACTTTACCAATCCGATGCAGCCGGCCCCCGGCGCCACAGTGGAGGATCTGACCACCTTCCTGCGAAGAATGGATTTCTCCGGCACCCTTACCTGCGGCGGGGAGTGGAATCAGCACAGTTTCGTCATTCCCCGGATCGACGCCCAACAGATAGAACGACACCTTGGCCTGGAGGAATATCCGGAATGATCATCACGCAGCAGTTTCAGCGCCAGGTCGAGCGTCACGGAGAGAAGATCGCCATCATTCACCGCCGGCGGCGCCTGACCTATCTCGAGGTGGCGCGGCAGAGCGAACAGCTGGCCAGCCGCCTCCATGAAATGGGCGCCACGGTGGGCAGCCGCGTCGGTCTGCTCCTGCACAACGGCCCCCTGTTCACCGTGGCCATGCTCGCCACCGCCCGTCTGGGGGCCATGGTGGCACCCCTGCCGGTGGCGATGGGTCGGAGCGGGCTGCGTGCCGCCCTGCAACGGCTGCGCCTCACCCACCTCATCGGGGAGCCCCAGGCGCTGGCCGCACTGGACCGGCTGGATGATGCCCCCCCGGAGCAGTGCCGACTGAGCACGGCACAACTGCTAGAGTGGTTCCGGCAGCACTCCGGAGAGCCCGCTTCACCTCCGTTGCCGGACGCCGCCGATCTGCCGTGGGTGCTGACCATGACCTCCGGATCCACCGGCGATCCCAAGCCCATTGTGCTGAGCCAGAGATGCAAGTTGCGGCGCGCCATCGACGGCGCAAAACTGCCATACCATCTCTCCGAGCACGATGTGATACTGACCGCCTCTCCCATGTATCATTCCCTGGGGATGCGGCTCGGTCTGCTGCCGCTGCTGATCGGCGCCACCTCGGTCATCCTGCACAAGTTTGCTCCCGGGCCATGGCTGAGAAGCGTCGAGGAGGAGGGGGTGACCTTCACCATCCCGGTCTCCCATCACCTGGTTCAACTGCTACCTCTAGCCGAAGATTACGATCTGGGCTCGCTGCGCTGTCTGGTATCCTCCTCCGCGCTGCTGAGGCCGGAAGAGAAGCGCCTCTGTATCGAGCGGTTCCGGTGCCGCGTGCTCGAGTGCTACGGAACATCGGAGGTGGGTATCGTTACCAATCTCTCTCTCTCCGATGCTCCAGCCACCAACAGTGTGGGAAAACCGCTGCCCCACGTAAAACTGAGGGTGACAGACGATGAAGGGAATCCCTGCGCACCTGGAGAGATCGGCGAAATCCTCTGTCGCACCACCACTGCCTTTTCCGGTTACGACGGGGTCCCGCAGGCGACGGCGGCAGCGTTCGTCGACGGCTACTTCCGTACCGGCGATCTGGGCTACCTGGACGAACAGGGATACCTGTATCTGAAGGGACGAAAGAAAGAGGTCATCAAGGTGGGTGGCGTTTCGGTCTATCCCGACGACATCGAACGGGTGATTCTCGGGTATCCCGGTATCCGGGCGTGCGCTGCGGTGGGGATCCCGGATGAACGGCTGGG
>WFXP01000107.1 GCA_015490535.1 Gammaproteobacteria bacterium | reverse complement strand
GTCGCGCTCCGTGTTGCGCCGGGAGGGAGCTGGAGCAGGGGTGTGGGAGAGCTGCCTCTCGCTGCGAACGGAAGGCGCACCTTTGTCTGGGGGAGGGGCTCTCCGTTGCGCCGGTTCCGGGAGCCGCGGGGTCTCTCTCCGGGCGGGGCGAGGCGCCTCTTGTCGCTGGATGAACCCTATGGCGATCCTGGTGGGAGGGGGGGGGCTGTCTGCCGTATCCCCGTCACCGATATGGATCAGCGTAGTGAACAGCGCGGCGGTAATCAGGCTGCCCGCCAGCAGGGCGGCGGTCCAGACCGGCACTGGCCGCGTGGTGCGCTGTTTTCGGCAGGCGGTGGTTGTCATGCCCTGCTATGGTGGCGGCGGATCGGTCACGATCCCCAGCTGCGTCGCCCCGCCCCGTTTGCAGGCATCCATGAGCCGGATCAGGGAGTCGGTGGCGGCACGGCGATCCACATCCAGCAGTATCTGGCTGTCCGGCCTCTGCGCAAGCTGCCGCTCCACCAACAGCGTCACCGTGGCCGGTGAGATCCTCTCTCCGCGATGGTGGATGGCCCCTTGGCGATCGATGCCGAAACGTAACTCCCCGCGCTGCAGGGGCGCGCTGGCGGCGGCGACCGGACGCTCGATAGTCAGACCCTGATGGTCGGGGAATATGGTGGTCACCATAAAGAAGATGAGCAGCAGGAACACCACGTCAATCAGCGGAGCCATGGTGATCTCCGGCTTGCCGCCGCGCAACGGGGGGATCCTTATGGGGGATGGCTCGGGCAGCTCGATCATGGGTCAGGCGTGGCGGTTGTATACCATCAGCATGCTCTGCTCGGTGAGTGCCAGGAGCAGATTCATGCGCCGCACCAGCATATGGTGGACGAAAATTACCGGAATGGCGCAGATCAGCCCGCTGGCAGTGGTTAGCAGCGCCTGGGAGATCCCGTGCGCCATCTGCATCGGATCGCCGGTGCCGTGCTCCGCTATCACCTCGAACACCTGGATCATCCCTATCACCGTTCCCAGCAGCCCCAGCATCGGCAGCAGGGAGCCTATGATGGCGATGGTGGGGAGGGTGCCCTCGAGGCGTGGCATCAGTTCCGCCAGCTGGATGTTGAGCTGCTTGGCCAGGTCGGAGCGGCTCCGGATCTCCCGCCAGTTGAGGCGATAGAGCAGGATGGCGATAGGGCTGGAGCGCCGGCCGGACGGTATCGGCGGCTGGTAGGACGGGCTTCGTTCCAGCTCGCGTTGATCGCGCAGCGCCTCGCGGATCCAGAGTTCGATCTGCAGGGCGCGCTCGGCCATCATCACGAAGGCTATCCATGCGGTGATCAGGATCACCCACATCACCGCACCTCCCCGCGCCATAAGATCGAGGAAGCTGCTCAGCATATCAAGTTCTCCCTGGAGATCACGTTGTCATGGCTCCCTATTCGCGGTTTTCCGTTTTACCAATCAGAATCTGCTGACGGAGTACTAGAAGGTTGCCGTGATCCCGAATGCCGGCAGGAACGGCAGACCGGTGATTTTCCTCGGATTGTCATGGTTTTGGTAGCTGTTTCCGTAGTCGTAGCGGATGACGTTCTCGTTCCGGGTGACGTTTTGCAGTTCGATGTATAGACCCAGCTCCCAGCCGCCCATCGCTATACTGCGATCTATACGCAGATCCAGGCTGAAATAGTGTGGCAGGCGGGCGCTGTTGGTCTCCCCGAGGATGGGTCTCCAGCGCTGCCGGCCGTCCGGCAGGGGCTCCAGGACGCGACCGATCACCGGTGTGAAGGGTTTCCCGGTGGCGGCCTGCAGCCTGAAGCCCCAGTCCCAGGCCCGGGCCGGGCCGGGCATGGGCTGTTTCCAGACCAGGGTCAGGGTATGGCTCTGATCGCCGGAGGAGGGGTACTCCTCTCCAGTGAGATGGTTGCGGCGTATGGAGCGTCCCCAGGAGTAGCTAAGCCACCCCATGCGACGATCCCCCTGCTGGCGCTTGAGCAGCAGATCCACCCCCCGCGATTCGCCGCTGGCGGCGTTGGCATAGTTCTGTCCGGGAGCGGCTCCCGGGATCCGTACCACCAGTCGCTCCATCGGTTTGTGGTATGCTTCCAGGTGCAGTGTCCAGAGTGGCGAGAGCTGGTGCTGAATCCCCACCACGCGATGCTCCGCGTTGGTGAATTCCAACCCCGGGGTGCTGAAGCCATCGATCAGCTTTTCACCACCCGGCATCTGGAGATACTTTCCCCACGCGGCGGTGAGCAGGGTACCCCTGTCCAGATGGTACTCGGCGGTGAGACGCGGGGCCAGCCCCTCCATGTCGATCCCGGAAGATCCGCTTATGCTACTGTAACGCAGCCCCAGGGTGGTGCTCAGGCGGCTGCCCCAGCTGCGGGAGTGCTTGACAAACAGCGCCTTCCCGGTGGCGTACAGGGTGGATCTCTGCCGGTGTTTGCGGGCGCTGGTGAAATCGTAGTAGGGCTCTTCCTCGCCTGGCGGGACGGCGATATACAGATCTATGGGTGCCTCCGTATAGATCAGCTCCATGCCGCCACTGATGGTCTCGCGGGAACCGGTCTGCCATGTGAGCTCCGGCTGCAGGCGCGTGGTGTATACGCGGCTGTCGGCGAAATAGGGCCGACCGGTGTCCGGGTTGGTCCCCAGGGATATATCGTCACGCTGCTCGCTCCAGGAGAGCGCCGTATGGCTGGTCAGGGCCTCGCCCCACCGCTGTCTCCAGGTCACTCCCGCGGTCTGGTAGGAGGTGTCCTGACGCAGCTCGCCAACGAGGTCGGGATCGGATCTTCGGGTGGTGCTGTTTCTCATTTGCAGATTGTCGCCCGCGGCGAAATACTGCAGCTCCACCGTTCCCTCCCCCAGATCGCGATGCCAGAGAGCCTGGGCGTCGTAAAAGCGCGGCACCGCTGTCACCTGGTCATCGTTGGCGTCCCTGTTGCCCAGGGCGGAGTTGAAGCTGTCCGGTGACAGAAGCAGGTCGATGTAGCTGCGTCGCGCCGCGATGTAAAAGCTGTCGCTGCCCCCGGCGGCGCCGACCGGCCCCTCGATGAGGAAGGAGGATTCAAAGGTGCCGATGTTGTACTGCTGGTGTAGCCGATCGTTGCGCGGCGTTCGCAGGCGTATATCCAGCATGCCGCCCAGACGATCCGGATACTCCACCTGAAATCCTCCCAGAAACAGATTGAAATCCTCTATCAGGGCCGGATTGAGGGCGGAGCGCAGCCCGCCCCAGTGGTAGAGATATCCCACAGGAAGGGAGTTGATCCAGAAGCCGTTATCCTCCAGGCTGCTGCCGCGGATATAGAACATCCCGCTGCCGCCATAGGCGGTGACCACCCCGGGGAGGGCCTGGACTACCCTGAGAGCATCTCCCTGGGCCCCGGGAGAGGCGGATACCTCCCGGTGTGACAGGGTGATCTTGGAGCTTCTCTGGGGGATCCGGTCGGCTACCACCTCCAGCGCCTCACCCTCCACCGCCAGCGGGGTCAGCAGGATCTTTACCTGCTCCCTCTTGGGATGCAGCGGGAACAGTACCGGGGCGTATCCGAGGGCCAGAATCCTGACCTGCACCGGAAAGGTCAGGTTGGCGAAGTGGACTCTTCCCCGTTCGTCGGTGGTGCCGTGCCATGCGCCACCCTGGATAACCACCGTGGCATCCTCCACGGGCCGGTCGTTAGTCTTGTCAACCACAAACATGGTGAGTCGCGCGGCCCTGGCGGCCTCCGGAATGAGCAGCAGTGCCACCAGCAGCAGGGGAAGCGCGCGTGGGTTCAGTGTACAAAGGGTTGCCACCTTCTTCTGACCTGGTTCCGTTTCCCGGCGGCGATTCACCGGAACAGGCGCGAAGTATAGCAATAATATCAGCGGTACAGCGGGTTATATGCCCATGCCAGGGCAATGGTTACCGATAATTTGCAGTTTGTCGCTCGGGATTGTATCCCCCAAAAAACCCCGCCTAGGGCGGGGTTTTGGAGGGTTGCGCCAAATGAGGGGTGGATCGGCGGCTATTCGTCTCCGCCAAATGCCCCCAGCAGGTGAAGCAGGCTGGTGAACAGGTTGTAGATGGATACGAACAGCGTGATGGTGGCCAGTATGTAGTTGGTTTCCCCCCCATTTACGATTTCGCCGGTCTGGTAGAGGATCAGGCCCGACATGAGCAGGACGAACATCGCCGACACCGCCAGGGAGAGGCCCGGCAGGGAGAAGAAGTAGGCCGCTATTCCGGCCAGGAAGGCCACCAGGATCCCCACCATCAGGAATCCACCCATGAAGCTGAAGTCCTTGCGTGTGGTGATGGCGTAGGCGGACAGCCCCAGGAAAATGACGGCGGTGCCACCCATGGCCATTGCGACGAGCTGACCGCCGTTGGGGAGGCCCAGATAGGCGTTGACAAGCGGGCCAAGGGTCAACCCCATGAATCCTGTCAGGGCGAATACGAACAGCAGCCCCAGTGCGCTGTTGCTGAATCTGGTGGTCAGGAACAGCAGCCCGAAGTAGCCGGCCAGGGTGATCAGCAGCCCCATGGAGGGCAGCTTCATCACCACCGATATGCCGGCCGTCAGGGCGCTGAACAGCAGCGTCATGGAGAGCAGTATATAGGTGTTGCGTATCAGTTTGTTGGACGCCAGAACCCCTTCGCTACGGGTTGTGGCAACGGACTGGTTGGTTATCATTTACTCCTCCTGTGATGGAACAGCTACAGATATGACAGCTTTGGTTCTGCTTGGTTCAAGCATACCGCAACCGGCGTGAATATCAAGTTCTGGAATTTTGACCGTACTTTAGGTAGCCTTGTCCCTCCGTGCCGGGGCCTGAACGCGGCTTCCGGCCGGCAATCCGGAGGGTTGGCTGAGCGGTTGAAAGCACCGGTCTTGAAAACCGGCATGGGTTCACGCCCATCCAGGGTTCGAATCCCTGACCCTCCGCCATTTTTTGCCCGGTGGCCTGTTACCAGTACTCTTTCAAGGTGATAAATCAGGAAGCTCTTCATCAAATCGTGTGGGTAAAATGGTAAATCACCGCGCAGCGGCTCCGTCCTTGACAGGCAGAATGCACGCCACATAATCGGTAACCAGAAGGGGATTGGGGCTGTCCGGGATGGGGAGTGGCGGATATCCACCACCCGTGCCAATTGCTACTGGTGCGGCTATCCCAAAGTCTCCCCAATCCCCTTCTGCCGACCATCTTCCGGCGTGCATTCTGCCTGTCAAGGATGATTTACCATTTTACCCACACGATTTGATGAAGAGCTTCCTGGTTTATCACCTTGATACTAACCGATGTTAAAGCCCCGTTCAGCGGGCGCCCGACGGCTGAAAACGACATGTTGTGCCACCGGGTCAATACCAGTTGGTTTCGGAACATTCCAGTCGCAACTTTACCGCCGTAGCGAGACAGCAGCCATGAATCACCCCCCCGACACCGTTCGCGCCGTGGAGTGGCGCGGTTCCGCCCTGCGCCTGCTGGATCAGCGTCTGCTGCCGCGGCATCAGGAGTTCCTGGAGCTGGACAGGCCGGCCGCGGTGGCTGCCGCAATCCGCGACATGGTGGTGCGCGGCGCCCCGGCCATAGGAGTGGCCGCCGCCTACGCAGTGGTGCTTGCGGCGCGCAGGGCGTGGCAGCGCAGCCCGGCCGGCTGGCGCGGGGAGATGGAGCGGGATCTGGAGCTGCTGGCCGCCGCCCGTCCCACCGCCGTCAACCTGTGCTGGGCCCTGAAGCGCATGGAGGCGGTGGCGGATCGGGCGGAAGGGGATCCCGGAGGGGTGCTGCTTGAAGAGGCCAGGCGCATTCACGCAGAGGATGTGGACGCCAACCGGCGCATGGGAGAGCTGGGGGCCGCCCTGATCGAGGAGCGCTGTGCGGTGCTGACCCATTGCAACACCGGTTCCCTGGCCACCGGTGGTTTTGGTACTGCCCTGGGGGTGATCCGCACCGCCTACGCTGCCGGGCGCATCGGACATGTGTATGCCGGCGAGACCCGTCCTTGGCTGCAGGGGGCGCGTCTTACCGCCTGGGAGCTGGTGCAGGATGGTATCCCGGTGACCTTGCTGGCCGACGGCGCCGCAGCCTGGCTGATGAGACAGGGAGGGATTGGCTGGGTGGTGGTGGGTGCGGACCGGATCGCCGCCAACGGGGATGTGGCCAACAAGATTGGCACCTACAGCACCGCGGTTTCCGCCCGTCATCACGGCGTGAAGTTCATGGTGGTGGCGCCCACCTCAACCATCGACCCGCTCACCCCGGACGGCTCCTCCATCCCCATTGAGCAGAGGCCCGGGCGGGAGCTGCTGGAGCTGGGGGGGGAGCCGGTTGCGGCGCAGGGGGCGGCCGCCTGGAACCCCTCGTTTGACGTAACGCCCGCGTCCCTCATAGATGCTATAGTTACCGAGAGGGGCGTGGTGCTGAATCCCGCCACGCGGGGGGTAGCGGAGTTGATTGCGGAGGGGTGAAGCGAGATGGACAAGAACGATGAGGCGGTTGCCAGCTTTTGCGACGGGTTTCTCTGCTCCCAGGCTGTTCTGTCCGCCTACTGTGAGGAGGAGGGGCTGGAGCGCGAACTGGCCCTGAAGCTGGCCACCGGCCTGGGAGGGGGGATGGGACGAACCGCCCATACCTGCGGGGCGGTAACCGGGGCCATACTGGTGATCGGCCTGAAGAAGGGACCCACGGAGGTGAACGACGTGGCCTCCAAGGAGGAGACCTACTACCTGGTGCGGGAGTTTCTCAACCGGTTTCAGGAGCGCCATGGTTCGGTGGAGTGCAGCGCCCTGCTGGGGTGTGACATCGGCACCCCGGATGGGTATCGGCGCGCCGTGGAGGAGGGGCTGTTCCGGAAGGTATGTCCCGCCCTGGTGGGTGGCGCGGTGGAGATTCTGGAGGGAATGAAAAAGGAGGGCTGACTGTTCAGCATGGTATTGGAAAACAGGACTCTTTCAAGGTGGTAAATCAGGATTCGGTTGGAGGGATGCTGAATCCTGACGGGGTCTTCCTCTAAGTGTGTGGGTGAAATGGTAAATCATCCTTGACAGGCAGAATGCACGCCACATAATCGGTAACCAGAAGGGGATTGGGGCTGTCCGGGCTGGAGAGTGGCGGATATCCACCACCTGCGCCCATTGCAACTGGTTCGGCTATCCCAAACTCTCCCCAATCCCCTTCTGCCGACCATCTTCCAGCGTGCATTCTGCCTGTCAAGGATGATTTACCATTTCACCCACACGCTTTGAGGAAGAGTTCCTGATTTTTTACCTTGAAAGGAGGATCCCTGTCCTGCCACGCTCTCGGGCTCCTCCCCGGATGGAGCAGGCTGGATGACGGCCCGCCCACGGCGGGCGGGGTGTTCGTCAGGGGGGAGAAGTGGATTGAGGTGTGCCGGAACCCTCCGCCACTGTGCGCCCCGTCAGCCCGCCCGTTGCGGGAGGGATCCCGCCTGGCAGCCGGGGCAGAACCAGGTGGCCTGTCCTCCCTGGTCGCTGCGCAGGATGGTGGTGCCGCAGCGGTAGCAGGGTTTGCCGTTGCGGCGGAACACATGGAAGCGCGCCTCCTCGAAGGTGCTGCCCTCCGCCAGCATTCTGCGGGCGCGCGGCAGGTGGTTGGTTATCCCGCCCGTTTCATAGGATTGCCGGGGCAGCTCCAGCATGGTGCGCGCCAGCAACTCTATCCGGCCGGGGTCCAGATCCGCAGGGCGGCACGAGGGTGCGAGTCCGGCGACAAACAGGATCTCGCAACGCAGGTAGTTTCCCAGACCGGCCACGAATGACTGCTCGGTGAGCAGACGCCCCAGCCGCCGGTTGCGGAAGCGGCGCTCCCCGAGGCGCTCCATCACCTTCGGCAGGGAGGTCTCCGGGGAGAGCAGGTCCGGCCCGAGCCGGGAGAGAAAGGGATGGTCTGCCACGGCCCCGCTCTCCAGCACCTCGATTTCGGAGGCGCTGTAGAGAAGAGCCGATTGGCCGCTGGTGTGGATCGCCAGCCGCAACCGGCGACCGGTGCGGGGTGGTGCGGCCGGGTCGCAGCAGTACCAGCGGCCGTAGAGCTGGTTGTGGCTGTAGATGTTCAGGTTGTTGTCAAACTTGGTCAGCATCGCCTTGCCGTAGGTCTCCACTGCCACCACCCGGGCGCCCTCCAGCCGCTGCTCGAACCGTTTCAGGTGCGGAAAGGCGAACCAGACCCTCGTCTCCCCCTTGCCGCAGAGGATCTCCTCCAGCCGGTCCGCGGCACGCCTGATCTCCGGTCCCTCGGGCATCTCAGCGTGGCTTCTGTTTTTCTCTGCGGGACTCCGCCTCCAGGGCGGCCTGTTGGCGTAGCTGGCGTATGCGCGCCTGGATGGCGGCGGAGTCGTACTCGCTGATCCCCTCCACCGCCAGGGCATGGCGCAGCTGGCGCAGGGCCTCCAGCGTCAACCCTTCCAGGTAGTAGTACTCCGCCATGGCGCGGAACGAGGCCACCGGATAGCCGGCCGCCTTCTCCGCCTGCGCCAGCATGCGGTAGATTCTCGGACTCGCCTCCCTGGCGGTGAGGTAGCGGTGCAGCAACCGCCGAGCCTCCGCGGCCTGTCCGGCCTGCAGCAGTGCCATGCCGTACTCTATGGTGAGGGTGGCGTCCAGGGGGTAGAGGCGCAGGTTGCGACGGTAGATCTCCAGCGCTGGTTCCAGCCTGCCCGCGTTCGCCTCTATGCGTGCCTGGGCGAGCTGGTAGGCCACGGTGGCGGGGTTCCGCTCCAGCAGCGCACCGATTTCACGCCGCGCCTCCCGGTGGCGTCCGGCGCGGCTCAGGGCCAGAGCGTAGCCGTATCTCGCAGCGTCACCGTCACGGCTGCGGAACTGCTCTATCGCCTGGATGGGGGTGGGGCTCGTCAGCACCTTCAGCTTGGCGCGCATCAGCTGGTAGCGGCGGTTCCCGACGGTGCGCACCCTTTTCCCCAGCTGGGCGGCGCGATTCTCCGAGTCGCTGATACGCTCCAGGGTTACCGGGTGGGTCTTCAGAAAATCGGGCAGAACCTCCCGGTAGAGCCGGTCGCTGGGGAGCATCTTGCGAAAGAAGGAGGGCATGGCGGTGGGGTCGAAGCCGGCCTGATGGAGCAGCCGGATCCCGACCCGATCCGCCTCCTTTTCGTTGCTGCGCGTGAAGTTGATCATCCGCTGGGTGCCTCCGGCCACTGCGGCGGTGATCGCAGCCTGGGCCAGATCCGGATCCTGCCCGCCCAGGATGATGGCCGCCAGGATGGCCGCAGTAAGGGGCAGGTTCATCCGGCTGGCCGCCTCGCTGGCGCGGGCCAGGTGGCGCTGGGTGACATGGGCGATCTCGTGAGCCAGCACGGCGGCCAGCTCGCTCTCGCTGCCGGTATTGAGGATTAGCCCTGAATTGATACCGATGTACCCCCCGGGTGCCGCAAAGGCGTTGATGCGCGGATCCTGGACTATGAAGAAGGAGAACTCGTCACCTGGCCGGTCGCTGTGGGATGCCAGCCGCCTTCCCAGATCCTGCAGATAGCCGTTGATTTCGGGGTCATCCAGCAGGGTCAGGCTTTGCCGCACGTTACGCATGAACTCCGCCCCGATCCGTCGCTCCTCCTCCTGGGTCATCAGGTTGCCGGTGCTGTCGCCCATCTCCGGGAGATCGCCGTAAAGGGCGTGGGCCTGTTGCCATGGGGCGGTACCCAGAATGAGCAACAGAATCAGGATGGGTGAGCGAAACATGGGCGGCACGGTTGGTGGCTCTGGAGGGTGCGGGCCGGGTCGCAGGTGGCCTGTGGCTGAGTGATGCTCATGGGAGAAACCGGTGGCTGGATCTCTGACCTGTCAATTGGTGGGGCAACGTCCGGGGCTTTAAGTTCCCTCGTCGGCGGCTGTCCGCCCCCGCCGATACTGTTTCCGGAGGGAGACGGGAATTTTACCTTCTGTCGTGCGGCTTTTCATGGATCCGGATGACGGGCTGTGTTGATCCAGGTCAATATATGCGAGCAACCACAATATATAGGGTTGATTTGCTGAAAATGCGCGATATATTGTGGTTAGTGCCTTCAAGGGGGAGTGCTGGAAGATGTATCCCGAGAGTGTTTCTGCCGGTTGCGGGCTGCCCACCAGGGTGGTGCAGCGGGATGGTCTCCGGGTCCGTTTCGATCGTGGCCGGATCGATTCCGCCATACGCCGCGCCGGCAGGGCGAGCGGTGAGCTTGGGGAGGGGGAGGCGTACCGGCTTGGAGCAGAGGTGGTCAGGGTGCTGGGCCACATCTGCCGGCAGGGGGTACTGGATATCGAGCGGATCCAGGATGTGGTGGAGCAGGTTCTGATCACCGCCGGTTATCTGAAGACGGCGCGCGCCTACATCATCTATCGGGAGCAGCACCGCAAGCTGCGCCAGGATCGCCGTACCCTGGTGGATGTGGCCGCCTCGGTCAACGAGTATCTGCGGCGGGAGGACTGGCGGGTCAGCGCCAACGCCAATCAGGGCTACTCCCTCGGCGGACTGATCCTCAACACCTCGGGAAAGATGATCGCCAACTACTGGCTCAACCACGTTTATCCCCCGGAGGTGGGGGAGGCCCATCGGGAAGGAGATCTCCACATCCACGATCTGGATATGCTGGCCGGCTACTGCGCCGGCTGGTCCCTGCGCATGTTGCTGGAAGAGGGGCTCAACGGCGTGCCTGGCAAGGTGGAGGCGGGGCCGCCCAGACATCTGAGCAGCGCGGTGGGGCAGATTGTAAATTTCCTTGGCACGCTGCAGAACGAGTGGGCGGGTGCCCAGGCGTTCAGCTCGTTCGACACCTATCTGGCCCCCTTTGTACGCAAGGACGGGCTCGGTTACGAGGAGGTGCGCCAGTGCATCCAGGAGCTGATCTACAACCTTAACGTCCCCTCCCGCTGGGGCACCCAGACTCCGTTCACCAATCTGACCTTCGACTGGGTCTGCCCCGAGGATCTGCGCGGGCAGGTTCCGCTGGTCGGCGGCGAGGAGATGCCGTTTACCTACGCCGACCTGCAGCCCGAGATGGAGATGATCAACCGCGCCTACATCGAGGTGATGACAGCCGGTGATGCCAGGGGCAGGGTGTTCACGTTTCCCATTCCGACCTACAACATCACCCCGGATTTCCCCTGGGAGAGTGAAAATGCCGACCGGTTGTTCGCCATGACGGCCAAATATGGTCTGCCCTATTTCCAGAATTTCCTCAACTCCGAGCTGAAGCCGAACATGATACGCTCCATGTGTTGCCGTCTCCAGCTCGACTTGCGGGAACTGCTGAAACGGGGCAATGGCCTTTTCGGCTCGGCCGAGCAGACCGGATCTCTGGGCGTGGTTACCATCAACTGCGCCCGGTTGGGCTACCTGCACAAGGGCGACGAACAGCGGCTCATGCGGCGCCTGGATGAGCTGCTGGAGCTGGCGCGCTGCAGCCTGGAGATCAAGCGCAAGGTGATCCAGCGCCACATGGACGCCGGGCTGTTCCCCTATACCAGGCGTTATCTGGGTACGCTGCGCAACCACTTCTCCACCATTGGCGTCAACGGCGTCAACGAGATGGTGCGTAATTTCACCGCCGACGCCGAGGACATCACCTCGCCCGCGGGCCACGCCCTGGCCTGTCGGCTGCTGGATCACATGCGCGGGCGGATGGTGGAGTTCCAGGAGGAGACCGGCCATATGTACAATCTGGAGGCCACCCCGGCGGAGGGGACCACCTACCGTTTTGCCAGGAGGGATCAGGAGCGCTTTCCAGGAATTCTCCAGGCAGGCACTCGCGAGCGCCCCTACTACACCAACTCGACGCAACTGCCGGTGGGCTTCAGCGATGATCCCTTCGAAGCGCTGGAGCGGCAGGAGGAGCTGCAGCAGAAATATACCGGGGGCACCGTGCTCCATCTTTACATGAGCGAACGGATCAGTACCCCCGAGGCGTGCCGCCGTTTGGTGCGGCGCGCCCTGGAGGGGTTCCGGCTGCCCTATATCACGGTCACCCCCACCTTCTCCATCTGTCCCCGGCACGGCTATCTGGATGGGGAGCACCGGTTTTGTCCCGTTTGTGATGATGAACTGCGGTTACGCAAGAGGAGGGAGCAATGTCTCGACCCGACACCAGAACCATCGAACTGAAAGAGGAGGAGCGCCAGTGCTGTGAGGTGTGGACGCGCGTCATGGGCTATCACCGCCCGGTGTCCGCATTCAACCCCGGCAAGAGATCGGAGCACGCCCAACGCACCTTTTTCCGGGAATGCCGGACGACCTGCGGATAGGGGGGTTCACCCGTCTGACCACCATTGACTATCCAGGTGAGCTGGCGGCGGTGGTGTTCTGCCAGGGGTGCCCCTGGCGCTGCCGCTACTGCCAGAACGGTCATCTCCTTCCGGTCCGGGGTGCGAAGTCGCTCTCCTGGGAGGAGATCCTCGGATTTCTCCGCCGCCGCCGGGGGCTGCTGGATGCGGTGGTGTTCAGCGGTGGTGAACCGACCCTGCAGAGGGGGCTGCCCGCAGCGCTGCGGCAGGTGCGCAGGCTGGGATTCAAGATCGGGCTGCACACCGCCGGCCCCTGGCCGGAACGGCTTGTTCCCCTGCTTCCCCACCTGGACTGGGTCGGGATGGATATCAAGACCACCCCGGCCGACTATCCGCGCATCACCGGTGTGCCCGGCAGCGGCGAGCGGGCGTGGCGCAGCGCCCGGTTGCTGCGGGAGTCCGGGGTGGCTTGCCAGTTTCGTGTTACCGTCCACCCCGGTCTGACAAGCGAGTCCCTGCTGCAGGAGCTGGAGGAGCAGCTGCGGGGGATCGGGGTGGATGGTGTGACGCGGCAGGAGTGTGTCCGGGAGCATTGCCTGGATGAGAACCTCAGGTGAGGGAGGGGTGTGGCCGCACTTCTCCCGGATGCTGCTCGACATCGCATCATGATACGGCGCGTGGCCTAGTACTCTTTCAAGGTTATAACTTAGGATGGTCTTCCTCAAATCGTATGGGTGAAATGGTAAATCACCGCGTAGCGGCTCCCTCCTTGACAGGCGGAATGCACGCCACATAATCGTTAACCAGAAGGGGATTGGGGCCGGCAGGCCGGGGAGTGGCGGATATCCACCAGCTGCGCCAATTGCGACTGCTCCGGCTATCCCAAACTCTCCCCAATCCCCTTCTGCCGACCATCTTCCGGCGTGCATTCTGCCTGTCAAGGATGATTTACCATTTCACCCATAAGATTTGAGGGAGACCCAATCCGGATTCAGCGCCCCTCTGGATCCTAACTTATTACTTTGAAAGAGCATTAGGATCCGCGATCGTAAAATTTATGTAAATTCCCCGCAATTTTCATGCTGGATAACTCCGGCTCTTTTTCCACAAAAATATGACATCCGCGCGTTGTATAGCGCCTCGACACCTCTAGAATAGGTGACGGGGTGGCCGCTGCGGCATGGCTCTCCAGATAATAACAAAGAGTGCGAAGGTGAGTTATGTTATGTGGGCAACTTGTTGAATTGCCGGGGTGCAGGAGGGTCATGTCCGGTGTGGGTGTTGCCTTTGCCGGTTTCCGTACGGGTCTCGGTTGCCGGGCGCCGGGGGTGCAGCCGGCGGAACGGGCACAGCCCCTGCGCCGGTGGCGTCACCGCATCACCATCATGAGCAAATCCCCACCCGTTATGCGGCAACGGCTCCGGGCAGGTGTTAAAATTAATGCATGGAACTGGGGCGGCGGATCTGTTTACCCCATGGATACCAGGGAAGGTAGATGATATCCAGTATCGGATTGCTGGATCTGGAGCGTGCCAACAGGGGGTTGTCACAGCGGCACAAGCGGCTGTTGGCATCCTTTGTGGACGCGGTATTGCTGACATTCTCCCTCCTGACAGCGTTCTACCTCCGTCTGGGCGAGGGGGGGCTCGGTGCCGCCGCCGATCTGTGGTGGTTGCTGCCCGCCGTACCGGCCACTGCACTGCCGGTGTTCGTTTTCCTGGGGTTGTACCGGACCGTGCTGCTGTATGCCGGCAGCAAGGCGTTCATGGAGATCTGCAAGGCGGTTACCATCCAGGCGCTGCTTCTGGCTGCGCTGGCGCTGCTGGCGATAGGTAACTCGCTTCCCCTTTCCCTTTTCATTATCTACTGGCTGACCAGCCTGGTGCTTATCGTAGGCGTCAGGTTCGCCACCCAGGCCAGCCTGCGCAGCGCCATGCGGGGCCGGCACTCATCCCGACGGGTGATCATCTACGGCGCTGGAAGTGCCGGCGTGGAGCTGGCGCGGGTTCTGCTGGATGGCTGTGAGATAGAGCCGGTCGCATTTATAGATGACAAGCGTGGTTTTCATGGAGGGGAGATCCTGGGTCTGGAGGTATATCCGCGTAGTGCCCTGGGCTCCCTGATTCTCCGCCACAACGTATCACAGGTGCTGCTGGCGATACCCTCTGCCTCAGTGGAGCGCAGGAACGAGCTGTTGACGCTGCTGGAGAGGTATCCCGTGCAGGTAAAGACGGTACCTTCGCTTCATGAGCTGGTGTGGGAGCGGGCCTCGGTGGCGCAGATCCGGGATGTGGACATTGAGGATCTGCTGGGGAGAGAGCCGGTGGCACCGGATCGGGGGCTCATGGCGGTTTGCGTTACGGGAAAACATGTTCTGATCACCGGCGCAGGCGGCTCGATCGGCTCCGAGCTGGCTCGCCAGATCCTCACCCTGCAGCCGATCCAGTTGGTGTTGTTCGAATCGTCGGAGTATGCGCTGTATCAGATCGAGCGTGAGCTGCAGAAGTTTCAGTCCGCACGCGCCGGGGAGATCCGCAAAACGGAGATAGTTCCTGTTCTGGGGAGTGTTACCGATCCGGCAGCTCTGGAGGCGGTGTTCCGCGCTTTCCCCATTGATACGGTATATCACGCGGCGGCGTACAAGCATGTCCCCCTGGTGGAGCAGAATCCGGCGGCGGGGGCTTACAACAACGTATTCGGCACCATGTTCACCGCCAGGGCGGCGATGACCGCAAAAGTTCGCACCTTCATCCTGATCTCCACCGACAAGGCGGTTCGCCCCACCAATATCATGGGAGCGAGCAAGCGGATGGCGGAGATGGTGTTGCAGGGGCTGGCAAGGCATGAGGAGGTTCTGCAGCGGCTGATAAAGCGGTACCAGCCCACTTGCTTCAGTATCGTGCGCTTTGGGAATGTGCTCGGCTCTTCCGGCTCCGTGGTGCCTCTGTTCCGGGAGCAGATTCGTGCCAAGGGTCCGGTTACCGTGACCCACAAGCAGGTAATTCGCTATTTCATGACCATTCCGGAGGCGGCACAGCTGGTGATTCAGGCGGGAGCGATGGGCAAGGGTGGGGATGTGTTTGTGCTCGATATGGGAGAGCCGGTGCGAATCTACGATCTGGCGTGCCGCATGATAGCGTTGAGCGGTTTGACGGTACGTGACGAAGATAATCCGGAGGGGGACATAGAGATTGAGTTTACCGGGCTTCGTCCCGGCGAGAAGCTGTTTGAGGAGCTTCTGATAGGCAGCAATGTGACCACTACCGATCATCCCAGGATTATGCGCGCCAACGAGTCCGCCCTTCCCTGGGTGCAACTGGTGGGGATCCTGGAGCAGCTGGAGCGGGCCTGCAGACGGCGCGATACCGATACAGTATGCGCTCTGCTTCGCCAGGCGGTAAGCGAATATCAGCCCCAGTGTGGAATCAGGGATCAGGTCTGGCTCGCGACCAGTCAGGCGGGATAGGGGAAGCAGCCGCCCGGGGAGGAGCCCCATTTGGAAACCGTGGCTCGGCCTGCTCCTGTAATCGGACGATTCGGGATGCACAGCAGATGCGGTTTCACCAATGGGGGGACCAGCTTCCGACTCAGAAGCAGTGCGCAGATCCCGATAACTAGTGCTCTTTCAAGGTAATGGGTCTTCCTTAAATCGTATGGGTGAAATGGTAAATCATCCTTGACAGGCGGAATGCACGCCGGAAGATGGTCGGCAGAAGGGGATTGGGGAGAGTTTGGGACAGCCGGACCAGTTGCAATTGGCGCGGGTGGTGGATATCCGCCACTCCCCGGCCAGACAGCCTCAATCCCCTTCTGGCTACCGAGTATGTGGCGTGCATTCTGCCTGTCAAGGATGATTTACCATTTCACCCATACGATTTGAGGAAGACCATCCTAAGTTATAACCTTGACGGAGTACCAGCTGGTTGATATTTCCGGGCCAACGCCAAGACGATTGACAGCAAAACATGGAACCCCGGATGCCAGAATTGCAGCCCTGAATCCCATGCTGCTGAAGCACAGTCTATTCTACACTCTCGCCCGCGGGGTTCCCGGGCTCGTGAACTTTCTGGCCATAGCCATATACACGCGCTGGCTGGCTCCCGGAGAGTACGGTTACTACGCCCTGGTTCTCGCGGCGGTGGGGCTGCTGGACTCGGTCCTGTTTCAGTGGCTCAGACTGGGGCTGCTACGATTTCTTCCCGCCCAGGGGAATCGACCGCATGAGCTGTTGGCAACCCTGTTTATCGCCTTTCTCGGGACGGTGGCCTTTACATCTCTGCTGGGGTTGGTGGCCCTGCTTGTCTGGTCCGAGCAGCTGGATTACCGACTGCTGGTGGCAGGGGTCGTGCTGCTTTGGGTGCAGGGGTGGTACGAGCTGAATCTGGAGCTGGCGCGCAGCAGGCTGGAGCCGCTGCGCTATGGCTGGATGTCGATATTCAAATCTCTGTTGGCCCTCATGATCGGATTCATGCTGGTACTGCTGGGGTTGGGGGCTCTGGCGCCGCTGCTCGGATTGCTGGCGGGGATGACGGCCGCGTCACTGCTGCTGGCATGGCGGGAGTGGAGGGGATTGCGGGGCGTGGCAGCTGATCCGGATCTTCTGTTGCAGCTGTTGCGCTACGGGCTGCCCATGACCGCCACCTATGCGCTCTCCTTTCTGGTGAGCAGCTCGGACCGCTTCATGCTGGGTTGGTTCATGGGGGCCGAGGCTCCGGGGCTCTATGCGCCAGGTTACGACATGGCCCAGTTCAGCCTGATAATGATTATGACCATTGTGAATCTGGCCGCCTATCCAATGGTGGTGAGGGCGTTGGACAGCGGCGGATTGGCGGCGGCGCGGCGGCATCTGGAGAGAGTGTTGGTGCTGATGGTGATAACCGCGCTGCCGGTCGCCGTGGGGATGATGGTGTGTGCCGGAAATATTGCTACCGTTCTCCTGGGTGAAACCTACCGCGAGTCGGCCGCGGGTCTGATCCCGTTGATAGCGGTTTCCTCGTTTGTGTTTGGAGTAAAGATATTCTACCTGGATCTCGCTTTTCAGCTGAGCAAAAAGACCTATCTGGAACCCCGGGTCATGGCGTGGGCCGCCCTGATCAATGTACTGCTCAACCTTTGGTGGATTCCTCTCTACGGCCTGGCGGGAGCAGCTGGAGCTACGGTGGTCGCGTACTGTCTCGGCGCACTCCTCAGCTGGTATCTGGGCCGCAGGGTGTTCTCGTTGCCTCCACCCTCGCGTGATGTGGGGAAGATCTCTGTCGCATGCATGGCGATGGCGCCGGCACTGTGGCTCGTGGCGGATTTTCGCGGAGGTCTGGCATTGATCGGCCAGATTGTGGTTGGCCTTCTGGTATATGTCGCGGCACTGATAGTGCTGGATGCCGCCGGGATCCGCAGGAGGATAATCGCCCGCTTAATCCTCCGGCCTGTCCCTGGTGAAAAACGCTCCGGTTAGTGCTGCAGCACGTTGGTCAAGAGTATGGGAGATGGAATCTGCAACAAACTGTTGACGGTTGTTCATTGACGCTCTTTTTTATTCGTATATGTTAATAAGAAAAGAAAAATTGCCTGGCGAGTCCAGATCTTCTCTGTGGTGGGATCCAGACCGGTAGTTGCGGTGGGGCCGGTGGTTTCGCTCCGGGTTAAGGACGGAGCGTGACTGTCGCCAGGCTTCTGCCGATCCGCCGCAGGGCATCGTGCTATCCCGTTCGGAGATGAAGAGGTCCAGAGAGATATGGGAAAAAAGAGTCTAGTGATGCTGCTGGCAGCGCTGGTGAGCGGATGCGCCATTTCTCCAGGGATGAACATGTCAGGGAGGAGCTCCGTTCAGGGGGTGGAGGTGGTTCCGATTACCGCCTCACTGATCCAGAGTCAGCGTTCCGCGACACGGGATGTGGTCGGGGAGAGAGGTACATATCCTGTGCCGCCCCCAGAGGAGGAGTATCAGTACCGGCTGGGGGTGGGGGATATATTGAGCATCACCGTATGGGACCACCCGGAGCTTACCATTCCGGCCGGACAGTATCGGGCTGCAGAGGTCGCTGGGCACCAGATCGCCAAGAACGGCAGTATATTCTATCCCTACATCGGGCGGGTGAAGGTGGCCGGAAGAACCATCCCCGAGACCCGCTGGCTGATTGCCCGTTTGCTGTCCAAACACATTACCCGGCCGCAGGTGGATGTCAAGGTGGCGGCCTATCTCAGCCAGAAGGCGTATGTGGTGGGGGAGGTGAACAAGCCCGGCTCCCAGCCCATTACCAACGTACCCCTCACCGTGGTGGATGCCATAAAGCAGGCGGGAGGTACTACGGAGAGAGCGGACTGGCGCAATGTCACCCTGACCCGCGGCGAGGAGGTTTACACCATCAATCTGCTGGATATCTTTGAGAACGGCAATATGGATGCCAACATGCGTCTGAAAAATGGGGATGTGCTGAATGTTCCCAATCTTCAGGGCCAGAAGGTGTTTGTTCTGGGAGAGGTATCGAAACCGTCGACGCTGTTCCTGCGCAGGGGGCGCATGACCCTCTCGGAAGCGCTCAGCGAGGCCGGCGGCATCAAGCCGGAAACCTCCAATCCGGCCAGGGTCTATGTGATCCGCGCCGATTCCGAGGGCAGGCCCAGCATCTATCATCTGAACGCCAAGTCCCCGGAGGCGCTGATTCTGGGTGATCAGTTCCGGCTCGAGCCGCGCGACGTGGTCTATGTCGAGACCGCCGGAGTGGTGCGCTGGAACAGGGTTATCTCCAGACTGTTGCCCACATCTAACCTCGTGCGCGAAGTCGTGGAGACCGATTATACGTTGGGTAGCGACAAGATCAGGGTCAAATAGGATTGTCCGGGGCGTTTCCCCCGGGAAAGATTGCCATTGCCAGGACAATCGATGGCCGGGCCCCATTTCAGAGCGCCCCACGCGTTCCGGAGCAAGGCGCGGCCCGCAGGGAATTCCGGCCCTTGCCGAGGGCCGCAACACCGGGCCAGCCTGGTTTGCGGCGAGAGCGGCAGGTGACGGTGGAACATGACATATATTGCTGCCGGACAGTGTGACAAGAAAGGGACCCCAGCATTCCTGCGGGACAGGATACAGCGCCCTCGGCGGTGGCGCCGGACCGAACGAGAGGGAGCAGGAGAACCGCCTTTCCCGCACTCTCCGGTTCAGGGGGAGTTTCCTGGTGGGGCGGCTGCTGGCCGTCGGGTAGAGAGGTGAAAATCAGACATGCTGCAACGATCCATCGACAACAGAGCCGCCAGTGGAGCGGGAGCGGCCGGACTTCGTAGAGGGGGCAGCGGCGAAATCCTCCTGGGAGAGCTGTTTGTTACGCTGCTGGAGTCCTGGAAACTGATCCTGGGCGCGATTCTGCTGATGGCGACGCTCGCCCTGCTCTATATCTATTTCACCAAGCCCGTATATCGGGCGGAAACCCTGCTCCAGGTGGAGCGGCAGACGCAGGGGATCGGGGCTCTCTCGGATCTCTCCAACTTTTTCAAGGAGGAGTCGGATATTGTCTCCGAGTTTCAGATTATCCGCTCCCGCATGGTGCTGGGAGAGGTGGTGCGGCGGCTGGGGCTCGATATCGAGGTGCGCTCCGGGCAGCTGTTCGGCAGTGACGATGCGCTGCAGGTGGATACGCTGGAGGTTCCGGAGCGGCTGCTGGGCAAGCTGTTGACCCTGGTGGTCGGTGAGGGGAGGAACTATGTGCTGTTTGGCGCGGATGACAGCAAGATCCTCGAGGGAAAGGTGGGAGAGCCGGCGCAGGCGCCGATGGGTGACGGTGAGATCAGGCTGTTTGTGTCCAGGATGAACGGCGTGGCAGGGGATGACTTCCGGATCAAGAAGAACCATCTGCTGGATGTGGTGAAACGCCTCCGGCGCGATCTGCGCGTGGAGGAGATGGGCAAGGATTCCGGAATCATCCGCATTTCAATCGAGGGAACCGACGCGGAGCGCATTACCAGATTGGTGAATGCGGTCGCCAACGTCTATGTGCGCCAGAACGTGGAGCGCAGGTCCGAGGAGGCGGAGAAGACCCTGGCATTTCTCAAGGTGCAGCTGCCGCTTCTCAAAGATCAGATGGAGGAGGCCGAGGCAGAGCTCAACAGTTACCGGATGAAACGGGGCACCATAGATCTGCCTCTGGAGACCCGGAGTCTGCTGCAGCAGTCGGTCGCATTGGAGGCCAAGATCTCGGAGCTGGCCACCACGCGCGAGGAGCTGTTGCAGAGATTCCGCCCCAAGCACCCGCGTATCGCGGCGCTGGATGCACAGATCGGAGCGCTCAAAAGGGATCTTGCGCAGATAGACAAACGCGCTCAGAGCCTGCCTGGCACCCAGCAGGAGCTGTTACGGCTGTCACGCAATGCCCAGGTGAGCACCACCCTGTACACCACCCTGCTCAACAAGGCGCAGGAGCTGAAGGTGGTCAAGGCGGGCACAGTGGGGAACGTGCGTATCATAGACACGGCGCTGAAACCCTACGTGCCGGTGAAGCCGGTCAAGGGGCTGGTTCTTCTGCTCGGAGTGCTGCTGGGGGCCATGGGTGGTGTGGCGCTGGCCATTCTGCGCAAGCGGATGCGGGGAGGGGTGGAGGATCCGGATCAGATTGAGCAGCTGGGGCTGCCGGTGTACGCCACCGTTCCCACCAGCCGGACGCAGCAGGAGCTGAACCGCAAGACCCGCCGGGGCGATGGCGGCCCCGCCGTGCTGGCGCTGCTGGATCCCGACGATCTCAGTATCGAGAGTCTGCGCAGTCTGCGCACCTCTTTGCATTTCGCGCAGCTGGATGCGAAGAACAGTATCATCATGATTACCGGTCCGAGCCCGGGTGTGGGCAAGAGCTTTGTTAGCGCCAACCTGGCGGTGATCCTGGCCCATTCCGGAAAGCGGGTGCTGCTGGTGGACGGGGATCTGCGCCGTGGACGGCTGCATGCCATGTTCGGCCTGGGGCGCAGCGGCGGCCTGTCCGAGATTATCGCCGGAGATCTGGGCGTCGAGGATGGAATCCGTGAAAGCGGGATAGAAAATCTGGATCTGATCTCGACGGGGGCGCTGCCCCCCAATCCGTCAGAGCTTCTGCTGCACGAGAACTTTGTCCTCACCATGGAGCAGGTGGCGCCGTTCTATGACTACATCCTTATAGATTCGCCACCGGTGCTTGCGGTGAATGACGCCAGCATCATCGGCCGTCTGGCCGGCGCCTCCCTGCTGGTTCTGCGGGACGGGCGTCATCCGCTCCGCGAGGTTCAGCAGAGCCTCAAAACGCTTCAGCACGCCGGCGTTAACCTGCGCGGGGCGGTGTTCAACCGTATGAGCCGCCTGAGCAGCAGGTTCGGTTACGGGCGCTATTACGGCTACCACTATGACTACCGCAGTTAGTGCCGCGATATCTCTCTCCCTGTCGCCGCGGGTGCCGGCAGTGGCCGGCCCGCTGGGGGTGGCAGAGAGCTTTCCGGACACACCCCGGCTGTGAAAGGATCGTCTGGCGCCACCGCGGATCCGCTGACAGGGAGGGTGGCCGCAGGAACCATCTGGATCCTGATATTTACCATGCCCTGGCAGGATATGCTGGTACTGCCCGGGATAGGTACAGTAAGCCGTATCGCCGGGGTGCTGGTGATAGGGGTGTCGCTGTTCGCGGCCCTCTATATCCAGCAGGTTCGCATCCATCTGCTCAACCTGACCATGTTTCTGTTCTGGGCCTGGGGGACCACCACCTATCTGTGGAGTATCCATCCGGAGGGGGCGGTAACCAATATAATCAGCTATTTCCAGATAATGTTGATGATGTGGCTGATCTACCAGTGGACCATCCGGCCGGGGCAGATCGAGGGGTTTCTGGCGGCATATGTGCTGGGATGCTTTGTCTCGGTGGGCGCCACGCTATACGCCTATCTCTACAATATCGAGAGCGCCTACCAGCGATTCGCCGCGGCCGGCTTCGATCCCAACGATCTGGCGGTAATCATCTCCCTGGGGATCCCGATGGCCGGCTATCTGGCTACGGGGAGGGGGAGCGCTCCGCTGCTGTGGCTGTGGCGGGGCTATCCGCTGCTGGCGCTGGGGGTGGTGTTTCTGACCGGATCCCGCACCGGGTTCCTGGTGGCGTTGCTGGGATGCAGCTACATGATCTGGTCCTATCGGGATCTCTCCGTGCGGAGCAGGATGATCCTTCCGTTGCTGGGGGGAGTGGCGTTGCTCGCCCTGTTGCCCCATATCCCGGTGGACTCCCTGGAGCGGATCCATACCATAGGCAGCGCCGTCTCATCCGGAGATCTCAACTACCGCACCAGGATCTGGGACGGCGCCCTTGATGTACTGCGCAACGCCCCCTACTCCGGGCTGGGGGTGATCTGGGGTACCGGTTGGGATGGCTTCCCGGTTGCTGTGGCACCCTACATCGGGGAGCCGTACGTCTCCCACAACGCCTATCTCTCCATCCTGGTGGAGGTGGGGGTGATCGGCTTCCTCCTGTTTGCGCTGGTGGTGGCGGTGGTACTATGGCATGTGCTTGCCATGCCGCGCCGGGAGCGGATCCTGTGGCTCACCCTGCTGGCCATGTGGGCGATGGGCGCCATGGTGCTGAACTGGGAGTTCCGCAAGGAGACCTGGTTTCTGTTTGCCCTGGCGGTCACCCATGCCGCGGTGCTGGCCGAAGGGGAGAGGGCGAGCGGCAGGGAGGAGATGGTAGGCGCCGGTCATGGATAGGGGGCGGGCAGATTCACCGGAAGGGATGCAGGGGATGTCGGCGGCCGCAGGGAGGAGAGCGGACCATGGGGCGTGAGGCAACGGGCGGCAGGATCTGCCTGTTTGTTCCCTCGCTGGTGATCGGCGGTGCCGAGCGGGTCACGGCCAATCTGGCGGGGGGGCTGGCGGAAAGGGGGTTGCAGGTCGACCTGGTGGTGGTGACCTCCCGGGTCGCAGCGGTTATCGAGGATATTCATCCAGCTGTACGGCTCATCGATCTGGACGCGGGGCGGGCCCTGTTCTGCCTGCCGCGGCTTGTCCACTACCTGCGCAGGGAGAGGCCGGTGGCGCTGCTCTCCGCCCTCGAGCACACCAATATCATGGCGTTGTTGGCGGCGCGTCTGGCGGGAGTGGATACCCGTGTGGTGGTCAGCGTACACACCACCCTGAGTCGCGATACCGAGGACTCCCGTCAGCTTCGGGCGCGGATCTTCCCGCGTCTGGTACGCTGGTTCTACCCCTGGGCAAGCAGTGTGGTGGCGGTATCGGAGGCGGCGCGGGAGGATCTGCTGGCCACCACTGGCCTGAAGCCCTCGTCGGTGCGCGTCATATTCAACCCGGTGGTCACTCCGCAGATACACCGCAAGGCGGCCGAGCCGGTGCCACATCCGTGGTTCGCGGCGGGCCAGCCGCCGGTTATCCTGGGTATCGGGCGGATGGTGAGCGCCAAGAACTTCCCCCTGCTGATCCGCGCCTTTGCCCGCCTGCGCCGGAGGCATATGGCGCGTCTGGTGATTCTGGGTGACGGGGAGCTGCGTGGCGCAATGCAGGAGCTGGCCAGGGAGCTCGAAATCACGGATGAGGTGCTGCTGCCCGGTTTTTCCGACAACCCCTACGCCTATCTTTCGCGGGCGGCGTTGTTCGTGCTCTCATCCAGCTACGAGGGTTTGCCCACGGTACTTATAGAGGCGTTGGCTCTGGGTGTCCCGGTGGTCTCCACGAGCTGCCCCAGCGGACCGGCGGAGATCCTCCAGGGGGGGCGCTTTGGAGAGCTGGTGGAGGTGGGGGATGAGCAGGGTCTGGCGGAAGCCATGCTGCGCTCCCTGCAGCGGCCCCGCGGTGCGGAAAACAGCGTGTTGGCCTGGCAGCCGTACCAGCTGGACCGGGTGGTGCGGCAGTATCTGGAGCTGCTGCTTCCCAGAGCGGGGCGCTGACGCGGCCATGGCGCGGGTGCTGGTGCTGGGCAGTTTCGCCGACTCCCTCATTCTGTTTCGGGGAGCGCTGCTGGCGGAGATGGTACGCCGGGGGCACCGGGTATACGCCTGCGCCCCTGGCGCCTCCGCCAGGCTGCGCCGGAAACTCTCCGGGATCGGGGTCGTCTACTGCGATATCCCCCTGCAGCGCACCGGTACCAATCCTCTCCAGGATCTGCGCACCATACTGGAGCTCTACAGGCTCTGCAGGCGCCTCCGCCCGGAGGTGTTTCTCTGCTATACTATCAAACCGGTGCTGTACGGCTCCCTCGCAGCCAGGGTGGCCGGAGTGCCCCGGTGCTACTCCATGATTGAGGGGCTCGGTTTTACCTTCATGGGAAGCGGCCTGAAGAGCCGTCTGCTGGGCGCTGTTACCAACCGGTTGTACCGGCTGGCGCTGAGGCACAACAAGGGGGTTTTCTTTCTTAACCACGACAACCTGAACCTGTTTCTGGAGCGGCGCCTGCTGCGGACCAGGGAGCAGGCGGTGATGCTGAACGGGATCGGGGTGGACCTGGAGCGGTTCAGGCCGGCACCCTTTCCGCAGAGCTTCTCGTTCCTGCTGATAGCGCGTCTGCTGAAGGACAAGGGGGTAAGGGAGTATGCGGCGGCGGCGCGCCGCGTTCGGCGGCGCCATCCGGCGGTTTTGTTCCGGCTGGTGGGATGGATCGACCGGGACAATCCCGATACCATAGATGAGCGGGAACTGCAGTCCTGGGTCGATGGTGGCGATATAGAGTTTATCGGCCGGCTGGAGGATGTGCGTCCGGCGCTGCGGGAGTGCTCGGTCTACGTGCTGCCCTCCTATCACGAGGGGATGCCGGTGAGCGTGCTTGAGGCGATGTCCATGGGGCGCCCCGTCATCACTACCGATGCCCCCGGCTGTCGCGAGGCGGTGCGCCACGAAGAGAGCGGGCTTTTGGTCCCGGTGGCGGATGTGGATGCGCTCGTTAAGGCCATGGAGCGTCTCATCCAGAGGCCGGAGGAGGCAGAGCGCTTCGGCCGGCGTGGAAGGGCGCTGGCGGAACAGAGGTTTGACGTACACAAGGTCAATGCGGTGATGTTGCACACTATGGGTTTGGGTGGGAGATGATGAGAGTCTGGATTAGGCGTGGGGGACTGTTGCTGTCGTGGGCGGTTGCCGTGGGCTGGACCGCATTCGTGCTGTATCTGCTGATGAGGCAGGGTAATACCCCCTCCGTCCCGTTTTGGGGATCCTTTTTCAGGATGGATTTCTCCCCCGAGGAGTTGCGCGAAGCGGTGGCGCATTTCATCATGTTCGGAATTCTTACCCTGCTTTGGTGGAGCACCCTCATTCAGCACTACTCGGTGCGGGAAGCGCTGCTGGCCACCGTGGTAATCGCAGTACTGCTGGGAATGGGCACCGAGCTGGGGCAGTACTTCGTGGCCCGCAGCTCCGTGATTCTGGATCTTGTGGCCAACCTTGCCGGAATTCT
Organism: Gammaproteobacteria bacterium; assembly: GCA_015490535.1. Classification (GTDB taxonomy): domain Bacteria; phylum Pseudomonadota; class Gammaproteobacteria; order Thiohalospirales; family Thiohalospiraceae; genus DRMK01. The sequence continues at coordinate 42,542 of WFXP01000107.1, read as the reverse complement.
GGTTACCATGCTCTTTCTGGGGCTGGTGGTCTCCCGGCAGCGGGAGCTGCTAACCGCTAGAGGCGGCAGCAACTCCGCGGGATAGGCGGCACTCCCATGTTTGTCGCACGGACCATTCCGGAGCTGCGCCGGCGGCTCCGGGAGTGGCGTCGAGCGGGCGGAAGATTGGCCCTGGTGCCCACCATGGGCAACCTGCATGCCGGGCATATGGCGCTGGTGGCGCGTGCCAGGGAGCTGGCGCAGCGAGTGGTGGTCACCATCTTCGTCAATCCCACCCAGTTTGGTCCAGGGGAGGATTACTCCTCCTATCCCCGCACTCCGGAGCGTGACGCCGTCATGCTGGAGCAGGCGGGGACGGATCTGCTGTTTCTCCCCGAGGCGGAGGAGATCTATCCGTCGGGTCTGCGTGACGGCGCGGCGGTGGAGGTGCCGGTGGTTTCGGAGGGGCTGTGTGGGGAGGCGCGTCCCGGCCACTTCCGTGGGGTTGCCACCGTGGTGACCAAGCTGTTCAACTGCGTGCAGCCGGATGTGTCCCTGTTCGGGGAGAAGGATTATCAGCAGCTGCTGGTGATTCGCAAAATGGTCCGGGATCTCTGTATGCCCCTGGAGATCGTGGCGGTACCCACCGTGCGGGAACCGGATGGCCTGGCCCTCAGCTCGCGCAACGCCTATCTGACGCCGGAGGAGCGGGAGCGCGCGCCTCTGCTTTACCGTACGCTCGTGGAGGGCCGGGATCGCATTCTGGCCGGTGAGCGTAACTTCGGGGAGCTGGCGGCGAGGGCTCGCGAAAAACTGCTTGGAGCCGGTTTCGAGCCGCACTACTGGGAGGTGCGCGCCGCCGGCGATCTGGGGGTTCCGCAGCAGGGGGAGCGGTGTCTGGTTATACTGGGCGCGGCTTCCCTGGGTGGTGCAAGGTTGATTGACAATATTTTATTCCGCATATAAATCATATTGTTATCTGTTTTTATTGAACCTGTTTATGTTTTGTGCATATTGAAACACTCGTCCAGATCCTCCATAATAAAATGTTCGGGCCACCGGTCCGCTTTGCTGGCTACCATGAGGGCGATATATGCAGTCCACCATGCTCAAATGTAAATTGCACCGGGCCAGGGTGACCCAGGTGGAGCTGGAGTATGAAGGATCATGCGCTATAGACGGGTATCTGCTGGAGAGCGCGGGGATCTGCGAATATGAGCAGATTCACATCTACAACATTACCAACGGGGAGCGTTTCATTACCTACGCGATTCGCGCCGAGGAGGGGAGCGGGACCATCTCCATCAATGGCGGCGCGGCGCGGCGTGCGGCTCCCGGCGATATTGTGGTCATCTGCGCCTACGTGGGCCTTACCCAGCAGGAACTGGTGAACTTCAGACCCACCCTGGTCTATCTGGATGAGGCCAACAGGGTCACCCACATCAAGAACAGCATACCGGTGCAGGCCGCCTGAGACAGCCGCCGCTGGAGGAGCCTCGTCTCTACACTCTTACAGCCGGGCGTCCACCCTATCCTTGGGCAGCAGGTACTTCACATCGAACAGCACGCACTGCTCCTTCCCCATGGAGCGGATCCGGTCGGCCCCCATCTGCCGGAACTGATGGTGTCCCACCGCGATTATGATGGCGTCGTAACGGTTCTCCTCCGGCGGCGCGGTCAGCACCCTGATGCCGTACTCCTGCATGGCCTCCTCGGGATCCACCCAGGGATCGAACACCTCCACATCGGCATTGTAGCTGCGGAACTCCTCGATTATGTCCACCACCCTGGTATTGCGCAGATCCGGACAGTCCTCCTTGAACGCCAGGCCCATCACCAGAACCCGTGAGCCGGAGACATGGATCTTGCGGCGTGTCATCAGCTTTACCGCGCGCTGCGCCACGTAGGCGCCCATGCCGTCGTTGATGCGTCGGCCCGCCAGGATCATGTCCGGATGGTAACCGATCTCCTGGGCCTTGTGGGTCAGATAGTAGGGATCCACGCCTATACAGTGCCCTCCCACCAGCCCGGGGCGGAAAGGCAGGAAGTTCCATTTGGTGCCGGCTGCCTCCAGCACCTCCTCGGTGTCGATTCCCAGACGGTCGAAAATCAGTGTCAACTCGTTGATTAGGGCGATGTTGACATCCCGCTGGGTATTCTCGATCACCTTGGCCGCCTCAGCCACGCGGATGCTGCTGGCCTTGTGGGTGCCAGCCGCGATCACCCTGCGATAGAGGGCATCCACGAAATCGGCCACCTCCGGCGTGGAGCCGGATGTGACCTTGAGGATGTTGCTGATGCGGTGCTCCTTGTCGCCCGGATTTATCCGCTCCGGGCTGTAGCCGGCAAAGAAATCCTTGTTGTAGGTCAGGCCGGAGACCGATTCAATGATGGGGATGCACACCTCCTCAGTGGCACCAGGATAGACGGTGGACTCGTAGATGACCACATCCCCCCTGCCGATCACGCTGCCCAGGGCCCTGCTGGCATGCTGCAGGGGGACCAGATTGGGGCGCTTGGAGTCGTCGACCGGTGTAGGGACAGTAACGATATAGATGTTGCACTCCGCCAGATCCTCCAGACGATCGGTGTAGGTGATGCGAGCCGCCTGCCGCAGCTCCTCGTCGGACACCTCCAGCGTGCTGTCCCTTCCGTCGCGCAGCTCCGCTATCCGTTCAGGACTGATATCGTATCCGATGGTGGTCAGCTGCTTGCCAAACTCGACCGCTAACGGCAGACCCACATATCCAAGCCCGATAACCCCAATTTGGCAACTGTCGATGTTTGATATCTCCATAGCTCCCCCGTAAGGCTGGTGCCAGTTTGTGCTCCCCAAAAACAGGGATTGTTGTTGATCCGGCAACATACTAAAAGTCTCATGATTGTTTCAATACCGGTTCCTGCAACACGAATGGCAAGAAACGATACATGGATGGAAAGTCATCCATGATTGCTGGTCAATACAGTTTTGAGATTTGATTTAGATTAGTAATAGTCGCCGGGTTAATCTTACCAAGATGCAGCGGCCCACAGTTACCAATCCGGTGCGGACGCCGGCCGCTGGCGCCAGTCCCTAGTACTCCGTCATGGCTTCCCCGAGCCGCGGTTTCCCACCCGGCTGCCGGGTTGTTCATCCTAAGCCAGGAAGTCACGGGCTGCAAGAGTAGCAGGCTGGCCCGGCGCTGTAGGCGTCCGGGCAGTCAATTTCTCTCCGGTTGCTCGTCAGGAAAATTGACACATCCCGGGCGTGCGGTTGACGCATGTAGCCGTCAGGTAACATCTGGACTCCGGGCTGGCGGTTAACCAGTAAGATACTGAAATACTGGAACAAAGTCGGTAGAGGAGTCAGGCCTGCGCCGCCTTCCCTATCGGAGCCCCGGCTCCGGGTTGTTGAATTGGGCATGTTCGGGTGTCAGTTTTTTTTTCATGAACTACAGTTCAGCTGTGCAATGGCGCGGGATGATTGTTGAAAAACAGGGAGTTGCCGTTTTGGCATGGCAATTGCTAACACTATGCGCAGGTAATACAGCCGGAAAGCGGACAATTTTTGAATCCCTGGGGGGGGATGATACGAGGTGCGGGCGATGCGCTTCGTCTGTTTGTCCGGGAATGGCGGAAGCTGTTCCCGGACTTTCTTTTGTCACGCGATTCAACCCCCCGGGCGCCGGCACAGCGGTTGTGGGAAAGACTCTCTCCAGCATAACAGCCGTGAAAAACTCCAAGCGATAAAGCGGGGTCGCAACTATCTGAACAGTTACCAGCCTGTTTCAGTACCATGCTGAATAGTTACGACCCGTAAAGCATATATCCCCAGCTCTGCGCCTTGGCGGGAATGGTATCCTGAGAGAGACCGCTGCGTGCCGGTCTGCCGGCGGTGTCGGCCGATACTCGCCGGAGGGGGGCTGCGGCGTGTTGCCGCAGAGGGGCGCTCGGCGGCTGAATACGATATATATCGTTGCCGGGATAAAATAGTATAATTCTACCCCCGGAAAAGGGGGATCGGGATGGGGTAACGGCTGGTATCTCCGGGTGGTGAGCCGGCAAACGGCCGCACCACTGGCGGGAGAGCAGTTTCTATGGATGGAGATCTGTTGTTGCTATGATTCGGCTGTTCCGCCACTATGTTCCGGCTTCCCTGGTTCTCCTGGCTGTGGCCGAGTTCATGGTGTTTTTCACCTCCATATATATCGGCGTGGAACTCCGGTTTCTGCGGCAGGAGCCGGGTGCCTCCGCCTCTCTTCTCCCCCTGTTTCCCAAGGCGCTCCTTTTCGCTGTGGTAATGTTGGGGGTGATGACCTCCATGGGTCTCTACTGGCAGAGCACCCAGCTGGAGAAACTGGCCATAATACGCCAGATGCTGCTCAGCTTCACCGTGGGCGTGGTGGCCATGCTAATGCTGTTCTATCTGTTCCCGGCAGCGTTTATCGGCAGGGGGGCGTTTGCCCTGGCCCTGCTGGTTGCGTTTCCGGGCATCGTTGTGGCGCGGGCGCTCCACCATCTGTTTGCCGATCATGAGGTTTTGAAGCAACGCGTTCTGGTGCTCGGGGCCGGAGAGAGCGCCCGCCGCCTGAAGGATGAGGTGGAGGGGAACGGCATGGCCCCGGGCTGCAAGATAGTCGGGTTTGTTCCGGCTCCCGGGCAGCCGGTGAAGGTAGACAGGGGAAGCATTATCTCCACGGATGCCCCCCTCGAGAGCATAGTCAGCCGCTACGGCATCGAGGGCATCATCATTGCGCTGGACGAGCTGCGTGAATATTTTCCCTACCAGGAGATCCTGGAGTGCAAGATGAACGGGGTGCAGATTACCGATATAACCGGTTTTCTCGAACAGCGCACCAGCAAGATCAAACTGGACACCATCCGACCCAGTGACATGATTTTTGCTGACGGCTACTCACATGCCGCCCTGGCGTCCTGGGGCAAACGGATGTTCGATATAGGTGCAAGTATCATGTTACTGGCGGTCGCCTGGCCGGTTATGGTGTTGACAACTGCGGCCATACTCATCGAGTCGGGGCGGGGGGCAACCATACTCTATCGCCAGGAGCGGGTCGGAAGGTTCGGCAAGACCTTTGACGTGCTCAAGTTCCGCAGCATGAGGATGGATGCGGAGCGGAGCGGGGCGGCGCAGTGGGCATCGCCCAATGACAGCCGGGTTACGAAGGTCGGGAGCGTTATTCGCAAATACCGGATCGATGAGCTGCCGCAGCTGCTGAATGTGTTGCGGGGGGAGATGAGTTTTGTCGGTCCGCGACCGGAGCGGCCGCAGTTTGTGGAGAGACTTGGCGAGATAATTCCATACTACAATCTGCGCCACAAAGTGAAGCCGGGGATAACCGGCTGGGCCCAGATCTGTTACCCCTATGGTTCCTCTGAAAAAGACGCCCTGGAGAAGCTGCAGTACGATTTGTACTACATCAAGAACTACAGCATATGGTTTGATTTCATGATCCTGGTGCAGACGGTATATGCGGTTCTCTCCGGCAGGGGGGGGCGTTGATGGAATACAGGGATGTATTCCACCGCCATGGAGGCTGACAGACCAACCCTCCGGGCGCCCCTGCGGTGCTCCGCCGCAGCGTTGCGGGGGCAATACTATCAACTCACCAGGTGGCTGTTCGGCACAGCCTGAAGCAGGCCGGCAACTGTTCAGATCACCCCTGAAATCTGTCGGTTCAAGGTGAAACGTGAGTTTGAAATGGCGGATTTCAGGGGTAAGCTGAACGGTTACCTCACCAGTTCATAGTCTATGCTTATCCGGTCGCCTGCTACGGGCCGGAACAGCTCATCGGCAAACCGTACATGATCGGGATGGTCCCGGTAGCTGTCGATCACCTTCTCGTGCACAAAGCGGATCAGCCAGCAGAAGCGATACTTGGCATCCTGTTTGACCGCTTCTCCGGTAAGCACATGCCTGACTCCGGGGATCTGGCCCAGGATGCGGCGCCCCTCCGCCGCCATCCGCCTGGCCTGCTCTTCATCGATCCCGCTTACATTGTAGATGATCAGATGTTCCACCATCCGCCAGGGGGTGCAGCTTTGCAGTACGGCGTCGGCCTGCCCGGCGCTCCTCCAGAGGCGCATGCAGCGTTCACACTCGGCGCGTACGGAGTCGCTTACCCCCCTGGTCAGCTGCGTGTATCCTCCCGGACCCGCGCCGGTGTTGGCACGGATCTGTTGGGCCGCCGCATCGGACAGCGCCGTGTAGTAGTTGATTTTGGCCACGCCGTTTTCGATCAGTTGACGGAACTGCTCATCGCTCAGGCCGGTGCCGCCATGGATGACCAGCGGAATCCGTAGCGCCCGGTTGATCTCCGCAAGCCGTCCGATATCCAGCTCCGGGCAGCCATTCATGCGTCCATGGACGGTGCCTATGGATACCGCCAGAAAATCCACTTCGGTCTGCTGCAGATATGTGCAGGCCTCTGCCACGGTGGTGTAGGATATCTCGCCGGGATGGCGCTCGGCGTCCTCCCCCTCCACGCCCGGGACATATCCGAGTTCCCCCTCGACGGGAACACCGCAGGAGTGGGCCATCTCCACCACCTGGCGGGTCAGGGCGATGTTGTCGGGCAGGGGGTGGTGCGAGGCATCCACCATTACTCCGTTGCAACCCCCGTTGATGGCCCGCACCGCGGAGTCCAGCCCGGCGCCGTGGTCGAGAAAGATGGCCACCGGAACGGAGCTCCGCTGTGCGGCGGCCTCGGCAGCGGTGGTGAGCAGTTCGAAGTCGTAGTGCTCGAAATGGGACTCCGCCAGTGACACTATTACCGGCGAACGGCACCGTTCCGCCGCCTCAATGATCCCCTCAAGGAACTCCAGGCTGACCAGATCGAACGCTCCCACGGCATATCCGTTCTGATAGGCGTGCTGGAGCATCTCCTTGATATCTACTACGGGCATCTTTTCTCCTCCGGTTCCGGCTCGCGCGCTAGTACTCTTTCAAAGTAATAAATTTAGGGAGGTCTTCCTCAAATCGTGTGGGTAAAATGGTAAATCACCGCGTAGCGGCTCCGTCCTTGACAGGCGGAATGCGCGCCACATACTCGGTAACCAGAAGGGGATTGGGGGCTGTTTGGCTGGGGAGTAGCGGATATCCACCACCTGCGCCAATTGCAACCGGTTCGGCTATCCCAAAGCCTCCCCAATCCCCTTCTGCCGACCATCTTCCGGCGTGCATTCCGCCTGTCAAGGATGATTTACCATTTTACCCACACGATTTGAGGAAGACCTCCCTAAATTTATTACTTTGACGGAGTACTAGAATATCACCTCCAGACGGCCTTGCCGAGTCCACCTCGAGCCAGCCCTTGCGTCCCGGCGCGGGTCGCTGCGGCCACCCCTTCCGACAGCACCAAGTATCTGCTGCCGCCTCCTGCAGCGTGAGCTCGAATTGGAACAGCTCAGCGTGATTCGTAGCAGCGCCTCTCCGCCTTGTAGCCGCGCAGCAGATGGATGCGCGCGGCGATGGCCTCGATGCGCTTGCGCTGCTCCGGCTTGTCCAGCAGCTCGTTCTTGAGTATGTGGAGATATGCGGGGGTGAAGGCGAATGTCCCCACCGCTGCCGCCACCACGTTGCTCTCGTCCGAGGTGAAATCCCGGGGGGCCAGCTGCTGGGCCTGCACATAGAGCCGCTGGATGTGGATATCCAGCTGGCGGCAGGAGAGCTTGTGGTCACCTTCCCGATGGAGCGGAATGGTCTCCGCGGCGGGTTTCGCCGGCCACCCCTGGCTGCATGCCACGGTGGCCAGGAGAGCTCCGAGAGAGAGAAGCACAGCCGGAACGGGATGTCGCATGGGGCCCGCCGCGATCAACTCTCGCCGGTTCCCTTCTTCCCTTGCGTCTCCCGGATGGGCTGCCGATCACTCTTTTGGCTGGAGGCCGGAGCGTCCGGTGCGGGCGGTTTCGGTTTCTTCCCCTGCCGGTTGGCCCTGGTCGTGGCAGTCGGCCTCTCCTGCCGGTCTCCCCTTCCTTCGGCCATCCGCCCCGGTTGCGGTTTTGTGGCCTTCTCGTCCCCGGCAGGGGGAGCGCTGCTGTCGGCTGGCTCCGGCCGGTCCTCTCCGGCATTGCCCCCGGACTGGCCGGCGGCGCTCTTTTCAGCCACGTGGGTATCCTCGTTGGCCTCGTAGATCAGGCGATCTATGGTGGAGGAGGTGATCATCCGGCTGGTGTCAACGCTGGCCAGGGTGTTTGCACCCTCCGCCAGATGCTCGTAGACCTTCTTGTAGCGCCGGGTCATCTCCTTGTAACTGTCGGTCAGCTCGCCCATCAGATCCGCCGTCTTTTCAAAGTGGTGATTGACCTGGTTGCGATACTTCTCCACATCCTCTCTGGTCTTGTTCAGCTCCGCCTCGATGGCGGCGTTCTGCCGGGCCTCCCTGCTTCGGGAGCCACGGCCGAGCAGTACTCCAATCAGGAGTCCTGCGATGAGGGTGACTAATGCTGCCACAACTGTTTCGCTGTTCATGGGTTCCTCTTCGCTGTTCTTTCCATCACGGTGCCTCGGAACCAGCCGGTCCGCCGGGCGCTGCGGCTTTCGCCGGTGGGGATACCGCTGTCGGCAGGCCGCGCCCTCGAACCGGGCCGTTTCTCCGGCCCCGGGATATCCGGTCGGTTACGTTCGGGGGAGTCACCATTCTATAAGAACTTTGCGCCGCTGTCCCGAACCCCTTAAGCAATTTGCCCGATAACGATATATATCGTCGCCGGGTGAATAATACAATTTCCGGACGGATTGCATTACACTCCCGATTATGAGGGAGTTTCCAACCATTGAGTCGTTTGTTGGCGGCACCCCGCTGGTGCGGCTGCAGCGCCTGTCATCCGGGTCGGGCAATATCTTCCTGGTGAAGCTGGAGGGCAACAATCCGGCCGGTTCCGTCAAGGATCGACCTGCACTCAGCATGATCCGGCACGCCGAACAGCGCGGCGAGATTCATCCCGGCGATACCCTGATCGAGGCTACCAGCGGCAATACCGGTATCGCCCTGGCCCTGGCTGCCGCGATCCGGGGTTACCGGTTTCTGCTCATCATGCCGGAGACCATGAGCATGGAGCGCCGCGCCGCGATGCGGGCCTACGGCGCGGAGATCGTGCTGGTCTCCGCCGAGGAGGGGATGGAGGGGGCGCGCGATCTTGCCGAGAAGATGGAGGCGGAGGGGCGCGGCCGGGTACTCAACCAGTTCGCCAACCCGGACAATCCACGAGCCCACTATGAATCCACGGGGCCCGAGATCTGGCGCGACACCGCCGGCCGGATCACCCACTTCGTCAGCGCCATGGGTACCACCGGAACCATAATGGGGGTGTCGCGCTATCTCAAGGAGCGCAATCCCGCCATCCAGATCGTCGGGGTGCAGCCGGCCGAAGGGGCCAGCATCCCCGGAATCCGCCGCTGGCCACCCGCCTACCTGCCGCGAATCTACGATCCCGGCCGGGTGGACAGGATCCTGGACGTGACCCAGGAGGAGGCGGAGCGTACCACCCGGGAGCTGGCCCGGAGGGAGGGGATCTTCGCCGGAGTATCCTCCGGAGGGGCCGTGGCCGCCGCGCTGCGGCTCGCCGGGGAGCTGGAGGGGGCCGTCATCGTGACCATCGTCTGTGATCGCGGGGATCGCTACCTCTCCACCGGCGTATTCGGCTGAGGGCGGGCGGAGTGGCGCGTGGGCGGAAACGGCTGCCGGCCGGGCCACATGAGGCCCGTATCGAGTCGCTCTCCCATGACGGCAGGGGCGTGGCCCGGATTGCCGGCAAGGTGACTTTTATCGACGGCGCCCTGCCTGGCGAGCTGGTTACCTTCCGCTATACCGGCCGGCGCCGCAGCCGGGACGAGGGGAGCGTGCTGGAGATCCTGCAGGCCGCCCCGGAACGGGTGGCCCCCCGCTGCGACAGTTTTGGACGGTGTGGCGGCTGCTCCCTGCAGCATCTGGATCCGGCGGCGCAGATCGAGGCCAAGCAGCGGCTGCTCCTGGAGCAGCTGCGGCGCATCGGCGCGGTGGAGGCGCAGCGGCTCCTGCCGCCCCTGACCGGGCCGCTCTGGGGTTACCGGCACAAGGCGCGCCTGGGTGCGCGGTTCGTCAAGGGCAAGGGCCGGGTGCTGGTGGGGTTTCGCGAGAGGCACAGCGGCTACATCGTGGATATGCAGCGCTGCGAGATTCTGCATCCGGCCATTGGCGGACGCATGACGGAACTGGCGGAGCTGGTGCAGTCACTGCGGATCTGCCGTTCGGTGCCCCAACTGGAGGTGGCGGTCGGTGACGGGGTGGCGGCGCTGGTGTTCCGCCATCTGGAGGAGCTGGACCCCGGCGACCGCGCCCTGCTGGAGGATTTCGGGCGGCGTACCGGGCTGCACATCTATCTCCAGCCCGGGGGCCCCGATTCGGTACATCTGCTGTGGCCGGAGAGGTCGCAGCTGGGCTACCGGCTGCCGGAGTTCGATCTGGAGCTGCTCTTTCTGCCCACCGATTTCACCCAGGTGAACGAAGCGCTGAACCGCAGGATGGTGCGTCAGGCGCTGGAGCTGCTCGACTGCGGCCCTGGGCAGCGGGTTCTGGATCTGTTCTGCGGGATCGGGAACTTCTCCCTTCCCCTGGCGCGGATGGCGGAAGAGGTGGTGGGTGTGGAGGGCGATGCCGCCCTGGTACAGCGGGCGCGCGACAACGCCGGGCGCAACGGGTTGCACAACGTGGAGTTTCACGTGGCCGATCTGGCGCAGGAGATCGACTGCTACAGCTGGGCCAGGAGCGGATACGACAGGATCTTGCTGGATCCGCCCCGCAGTGGGGCGCTGGAACTCCTGCCCCGCATCGCCGGGCTGCGGGCGCCGAAGATAGTCTATGTATCCTGCAATCCCGCCACCCTGGCGCGTGATGCGGGCGAGCTGGTGAAGGTTCATGGATACCGCCTGGCGGCCGTGGGGGTGATGGACATGTTTCCCCATACGGCGCATGTGGAGTCCATCGCCCTGTTCGAATTCCGCCGCTGACCGGTTCGGGATATAATGGGCGGCGCGGGGAGGCAGGTTCTCTTCATCGACCTGCCGGGCGGTCTGTTTCACGGCTGCCGGCGGGATTTGTCGGGCTGGAGAAACAGTAGATCGGTTACATTCAACACTACAGGGAAATATCCATGAAGAGACATTTGACGCTTGCGCTGTTGGGAGTGGTGGTAGGCGGGTGCTCCATGCTGGAGCCGAAGGGGGGCGGCGAGGATATCACGGTATTGCCCGAAGATCCCGCCCGCGACAGGACCATCCTGAGCGAGGGGGAACCACTTCCACCCGGGGCGGTGGTCCTGCCGGCCGATGACGAGGTGACGGTGGAGAGTTCCGAGCTCCTGTTACCGGATGCGGAGGTCACGGAGGGGTCAGTGGCTGGGCTGCCCGATGCCGAGGTGGTGGAGGTGATCGAGCTGGATGACGGGAGCGTGGCGGCCGATGGTGCCTCCGGGGATCTCTATCTTCCGGACGAGATTGCGGCGAGCGCCGATGCGGAGGCCATCATCATTCCGGCCGGCGCCACCCCCCCTGCCGGTGCCGAGCCCCCTTCCGTGACGGACGCGATCAGGGTGGAGATCCACAACGCCTCCGGGGTTCCCGGTCTGGAGCAGCAGGTAAGCGAACGGCTCGCCGGAAAGGGGTATTTCATATCCTGGGCTGGGGAGGGCACTACCGTCGGAACCCAGCATGAGACGTTTATCAGGTACCGCCCCAGCTATGCCAGGCAGGCGGTGAAACTGGGCCACATCCTGCCGGGCAACCAGATCGTCACCAGAGGGGACGAACTGCCGGAAGGGGTCGATATACAGGTGATAGTCGGCTCCGATCAGCAGCAGTAGGAGCGGATCCGCTCCCGGCCCATGGGGACGGAGATCGAGCGCAAGTTCCTGGTGCGGGATGACGGGTGGCGCCGCCGGGCGGACCGCGGCACGGAGATCCGGCAGGGCTACCTGGCCGGGTCGGAGGCGGCTTCGGTGCGCGTGCGCATCGCCGCCGGCAGGGCCGCGCTCAATATCAAGAGCGCCACGCTCGGGGTGCGCAGGCTGGAGTACGACTACCCCATCCCCCTGCCGGACGCCGAGCAGATGCTGGAGCGGCTCTGCATGAAACCGCTCATCGAGAAGAGGCGCTACCGGGTGCCGGTGGGCGATCACATCTGGGAGGTGGATCTGTTCCACGGCGCCAACGAGGGGCTGATCCTGGCGGAGATCGAGCTCGCCCGCGAGGATGAGCCGTTCCTGCTTCCCGACTGGGCGGGGGAGGAGGTCTCCCATGACCCGCGCTACTACAACACCTGCCTGGTCTCCCACCCCTACCGGGAGTGGCGTGACGGCGCTTCCCGGTAGCGTGCACGTCGTGATCGGCCTCGCCGATCAGCGCCTGCGTCTCTACCGGGAGGGCAGGCTGTGCATGGATGTGGCGGTCTCCACGGCGCGCAACGGCGCCGGAGAGCTGGCGGGGAGCTTCTGCACCCCCCGTGGCCTGCACCAGATCAGGGCCCGCATCGGTGCCGGCTGCCCCGCAGGGACCGTGTTCGTGGGGCGCAGGCCGAGCGGCGAGATCTACTCCGAGGAGCTGGCGCGCCGCTACCCTGGCCGTGACTGGATCCTGACCCGCATCCTGTGGCTCAGCGGGCTCGAGGTGGGCAGGAACCGGCTTGGGGAGGTGGACAGCATGCGCCGCTACATCTACATTCACGGCTGCCCGGAGAGCGAGCCGATGGGCGTTCCCCGCTCCAGGGGGTGCGTGAGGATGCGCAACGCCGACATCATGGCCCTGTTCGACCGGGTGGCGGTGGGCACCAGGGTGCTGATAGAGGAGTAAGGCAGGGCATGCGTCTTGGTCCGGTCATGGTGGACCTCGAGGGGCAGGAGCTCACTCCCGAGGAGCGCGAACTGCTGCTGCATCCGGCGGTGGGAGGGGTAATCCTGTTCAGCCGCAACTACCACTCTCCGGAGCAGGTGACGGAGCTGGTGGACACCATCCACCGGCTGCGCAAGCCCCATCTCCTGGTGGCGGTGGATCAGGAGGGGGGGCGGGTGCAGCGCTTCCGCGATGGATTCACGCCGCTTCCCGCCCCCCGCCGCTTCGGCGAGCTGTATGCGCGCAATCCGGATGACGCCTTCCACATGGCCCAACTGTGTGGCTGGCTGATGGCGCGTGAGCTGCGCGCCGTAGGGGTGGATTTCAGCTTCGCCCCGGTGCTGGATCTGGATCTCGGGGTAAGCAGCGTAATCGGCGACCGCGCCTTCCACTCCACCCCGGACGGGGTAACCCGGCTCGCCCACGGCTGGCTGGCGGGGATGCGGGAGGCCGGCATGGCCGCCACCGGAAAACATTTTCCGGGCCACGGCGCGGTGGCGGCCGATTCCCACGTGGCGGTTCCGCGTGACCAACGCACTTTCGAGGAGATCATGATGCGGGATGTGGTTCCCTTCGAGCGCATGGTGGGGCATGGCCTGGCGGCGGTGATGACCGCCCACGTCATTTACGAAAGGGTGGACCGGCGGCCGGCCAGCTTCTCCCCTTTCTGGATCGGCGACGTACTGCGCGGCCGGCTGGGATTTCAGGGGGTGGTATTCAGCGACGATCTGGGCATGGCCGGCGCCAGCGTCGCCGGCGATATGATGGAGCGGGCGGAGTCGGCGCTGGCCGCCGGTTGCGACATGATCCTGCTGTGCAACAACCCCCGGGAGATCCGGCGGGTGGTGGAGGGCATCACCTGGCGGGAGAGCCCCGTGGTCCATCTGCGTCTGGCGCGCATGCACGGCCGCCAGCATCCGCGCCGGGAGGAGCTGCCGGCGGACCCTCGCTGGCGCCAGGCGGTGGAGAGGGTGGCCCGCCTGGGCGACGACACGGCACAGTTGCCCCTGTAGCGCCATGAACAGCCTGCTGGATATCCAGTACATGACCGGGCTGCTGGGGCGGCTTCCGGCGGATACCTCATGGATGGTGCAGGCGTTCGTGGTGGTGTTCGCGGCGCTGCTGCTCGCCTTCCTGGTGAAGCGCTTCCTCAAGCGCCTGCACCGCCTGTTCCAGAGCACCGACAACATCTGGGACGACGCCCTGGTGGAGGCCCTGGGCAGACCGCTGCGCATGTTCATCTGGCTGCAGGGGATCGCCTTCGCCGCGCACATCGTGGGACGCCAGACCGGCGCCCCCCTGTTCGACGCCGTGGGTCCCCTGCGGGACATCGGCGTAATCGTGCTGCTGGCGTGGTTCCTGGTGCGGCTGGTGAGCCGGGTGCAGCAGAACATGCTGATCAGCGCCGAGCGGCGCGGCCGGGAGCTGGATCGCACCACCCTGGACGCGGTCGGCAAGCTGCTGCGCATCTCCGTGATCATCACCGCCACCCTGGTCATTCTGCAGACCCTGGGATACAGCATCTCCGGCGTGCTGGCCTTTGGCGGCATCGGCGGGATCGCGGTGGGCTTCGCCGCCAAGGATCTGCTGGCCAACTTTTTCGGTGGCCTGATGATCTATCTGGACCGCCCCTTCGCGGTGGGTGACTGGGTGCGCTCCCCGGATCGGGAGATCGAGGGCACCGTGGAGGAGATCGGCTGGCGCCTCACCCGCATCCGCACCTTCGACAAGCGGCCCCTCTACATCCCCAACGCCACCTTCACCTCCATCGCGGTGGAGAACCCCTCGCGCATGACCCACCGGCGCATCAAGGAGACCATCGGGATCCGCTACGACGACGCCGGCAGGATGGAGCGGATCCTGGCCGCGGTGCGCCACATGCTGCAGCACCACCCGGAGATCGATCAGGACCAGACGCTGATGGTCAACTTCAACACCTTCGGCCCCTCCTCGCTGGACTTCTTCATCTACACTTTCACCCGTACCACCGACTGGAGCGAGTACCACCGGGTCAAGGAGGATGTACTATTGCGCATCTACCACATAATAAGCGAGCACGGCGCCGAGGTGGCGTTTCCCACGCGTACCTTGCATATCGCGCGGGATGAGGGCACCATGCCGCAGCCGGAGCGATCCGCCCCGTGACGCGGCGGCCCACCATCGCCCTGGCCCTGGGAGGGGGCGCGGCGCGCGGCTGGGCGCACATCGGTGTGATCAACGCCCTGCGCGAGCGCGGCATCGAGGCGGACATCGTGTGCGGCACCTCCATCGGCGCCCTGGTGGGGGCGGCCCATGCGGCGGGGCAGCTGGCGCACCTGGAGGAGTGGGTGCGTCGCCTCAAGTGGCAGGATGTTGTGGGATTCCTGGATGTGACCCTGAGCAAGGGGGGCGTGATTCAGGGCAGAAAGGTGTTCGAGCAGCTGCGCCGGCACTACCGGGTGGAGCGCATCGAGCAGCTGCAGCTGCCCTTCGGAGCGGTCGCCACCAACCTGACCAACGGACTGGAGGTGTGGCTGCGCGAGGGTGCGGTGCTGGATGCGGTACGCGCTTCGGCGTCGCTGCCGGGTTTGTTCACGCCGGTCTATCACAACGGGCACTGGCTGGTGGATGGCGGTTTGGTCAATCCGGTTCCGGTCTCCCTCTGTCGGGCGATGGGTGCCGAGCTGGTGATCGCGGTGGATCTGTTCGCCCAGCGCAGCATTCCGGCCGGGAGCGAGGAGCGGCAAGAGAGGGGCGGGGAGGACTCCTGGCTGGCCAGCGCGCGCGAGATAACCGCCCGCATGTGGGAGGGGGCGGTGAAGCAGAGGCTGGCGGGAGAGGGGAGGGATGAACCCTCGATATTCGAGGTGGTGTCCGGTAGTATCCACATCATGCAGATGCGCATCAGCCGCAGCCGCATGGCGGGCGAGCCGCCCAACCTGCTGATTACGCCGGTGGTGGAAGGGATCGGTCTGATGGATTTTCACCGTGCCGACGAGGCCATAGAGGAGGGGGTGCGCGCGGTGCAGAGGATAGATGCCCAGCTGCCGCTGTTTCTGCGAGGCATGGTTTCCTGAACCTGGGGAGATAGGCTCTGATGGCAGACAAGCTTTTGATAATTCTGGCAAACACCGACCCGGCCAATCCCAGTGAACTGGGTGTGCCGTTCTTCCAGGCTGGGGTGGCGGCGGCCATGGAGTATGATGTGGAGGTGGTGCTCACCGGACGCTCCGGAGAGCTGGCGAAAAAGGGAGTGGCGGAGCGGCTGACGCTCCAGCCGGGCAGCAGCAAGACGGTATATGACGTGATGAAGGAGGCGGTTGAGGCGGGCGCCGTATTCAAGGTGTGCACCACCACCGTGGAGCTGTGGGGTGAGGATCTGATCCCGGAGATAACCGAGACGGTGGGCAGCGCCTACATGATCAGCGAGGCGATGGACGACAACACCGTCACCTTTACCTACTGATGCCCATCTCACCCCAACAGGCCGAGGCGGCCCTGGAGCGGGCCCAATGTCTCTACCGGAGAGATGCGGTGAACGCGGCCCTGGATCGCATGGCGGCCGGGATCGCCGCCGCGCTGGCGGGGAAGAACCCCATCCTGCTGTGCGTGATGACCGGCGGGATCGTCACCACGGGACATCTGCTCACCCGCCTGCGGTTTCCGCTGCAGCTGGACTATCTGCACGCCACCCGCTACCGGGGCGCCACCAGCGGCGGGGAGATCCGCTGGCTGGCCCGGCCGGCCCTGCCACTGGCCGGGCGCGCGGTGCTGGTGGTGGACGACATCCTGGACGAGGGGCACACCCTGGCCGCCATCCTGGAGTACTGCCGGGAGCAGGGGGCCAGCGAGGTCCATCTGGCGGCGCTGGTGGAGAAGAGGCACGGGCGCAAGGCGCCCGGGATCAGGGCCGATTTCCTGGGACTGGAGGTGGAGGATCGCTACGTGTTCGGATTCGGCATGGATTACCAGGGCTATCTGAGAAATCTGCCCGCCATCTATGCGCTCGGGGAGGGAGATGATGAGTGAAACCGCGATCATAGGAGGTACCGGCCTCACCTCCCTGAATGGCCTGGAGATCGTGCGTCGCGAGGTGGTCAACACCCCCTATGGGGAGCCCTCGGGGCCCCTGGTTCACGGCCGGCTGCAGGGGCACGGCGTGGTGTTCCTGCCGCGTCACGGCTCGGGGCACACCATCCCGCCCCACAGGATAAACTACCGGGCCAACATCTGGGCGCTGCACAGTATCGGGGTGCGGAGCGTGATCGCCGTCAACGCCGTGGGTGGTATCGACAGCAGCCTTACTCCGGGCTGCCTGGTGTTTCCGGATCAGATCATCGACTACACCTGGTCGCGCATCAACACCTTTTTCGAGGACGGGCTCAGCAGCGTGGTGCATGTGGATTTCACCCGCCCCTACAGCGAGGAGCTGCGCAGCCTGCTGATGGAGGCGGCGCGGGCCGCCGGTCTGCATACCGTGAACAGCGGGACCTACGGCGCCACCCAGGGCCCGCGCCTGGAGACCGCGGCGGAGATCGACCGCCTCGAGCGGGATGGCTGCCACATGGTGGGCATGACCGGCATGCCGGAGGCGGCCCTGGCCTGCGAACTGGGACTGAGCTATGCCGCCTGCGCGGTGGTGGCCAACATGGCGGCGGGGCGCGGCCGGGAGGGTGAGACCATCTCCATGGATCTCATCCGGCAGCATCTGGAGAGTGGCATGGAGAAGGTCTGCCGCCTGCTGGTGGAGCTGGTGCCGCGGCTGTAGGGTTTTCGCACCGGAAATGAAGATTCTGCTCAGTAACGACGACGGCTGCCATGCGCCAGGGATTATGGTGCTGGCGCGGACCCTGGGAGAGCTGGGTCGGGTCACGGTGGTGGCGCCGGACCGGGATCGCAGCGGCGCGAGCAACTCCCTCACCCTCGACAACCCCCTGCGCGTTCACCGTCAGGAGAACGGCTTCTACCGGGTGGAGGGCACACCCACCGACTGCGTGCACCTGGCCATCACCGGGATGCTGGATGAGGAGCATGACATGGTGGTGTCGGGGATCAACGCGGGGGCCAACCTGGGCGATGACGTGCTCTACTCCGGCACCGTGGCGGCCGCCACCGAGGGG
This sequence comes from Gammaproteobacteria bacterium, assembly GCA_015490535.1. Taxonomy (GTDB): domain Bacteria; phylum Pseudomonadota; class Gammaproteobacteria; order Thiohalospirales; family Thiohalospiraceae; genus DRMK01. Next base: position 24,605 of record WFXP01000107.1, on the reverse strand, counting down.
CGGTTTCTGGGGCTGCCGGCAATGGCGGTGTCGCTCGTGGGACGGGAGTTCAACCACTACCAAACCGCCGCCAGGGTGACGCTCAGGCTGGTGCACCGGCTGCGCAGCGATCCGCTTCCGGCCGATACCATTCTGAACGTGAACGTGCCGGATGTTCCGTGGGAGGAGATCGCGGGATTCGAGGTAACCCGGCTGGGACACCGCCACAAGGCGGAGCCCATGGTGCGCGATACGGATCCCAGGGGACGGGAGATCTACTGGGTGGGACCGCCGGGCGAGGAGCAGGACTCCGGACCCGGGACCGACTTCCACGCCATCCGCAACCGGCGGGTCTCCATCACTCCGCTGCAGGTGGACCTCACCTGCTACCAGGCGCTGGACAAGCTCTCCCGCTGGGTGGAGAAGATCCCGTGAGCGGTCAGTTTCCCGACGGTATCGGCATGACCTCGCAGCGCACCCGCAACCGGCTGGTGCAGCGCCTGCAGGAGCGGGGTATCAGCGATCCCGCGGTGCTGGCGGCGTTGCGCTCGGTGCCGCGCCACCTGTTCGTGGACGAGGCCCTGGCCAGCCGTGCCTACGAGGATACCGCGCTCCCCATCGGCCACGGCCAGACCATATCGCAGCCCTACATAGTGGCACGCATGACCGAGGCGCTGCTGGGGGGGAGGTGTTGTGCCAAGGTGCTGGAGATAGGCACCGGCTGCGGCTACCAGACAGCGGTTCTGGCCAGCCTGGTGGAGCAGGTGTACAGCGTGGAGCGCATCACCCCGTTGCTGCGCCAGGCGCGCGCCAGGCTGCGGCGGCTGGGCCTGTACAATACCCATCTGAAACCGGGGGACGGCTGCGCCGGCTGGGCGCAGGCCGCTCCCTATGACGGCATCCTGGTAACCGCCGCCGCCGAGGAGATTCCGGAACAGCTGTTGCTGCAGCTGGCGGAAGGGGGAAAGATGGTGATTCCGGTGGGGGGCGAAAATGGCGAGCAGGAGCTGGTGCGGGTGACGCGGCGGGGTGACGAGTGCTATTGCGAGACGCTGGATCTGGTCAGGTTCGTACCCCTGGTGCGGGAGTGAAACTGCCGGAGCCATCACCTGGCGGGTTGGTAACTTGATCCATCGAGGATTTCCCCATGAAACTGTTTTCCCCCCTTTATCTTCAGGCCATGCGCTGGGCCCGCCACCGTCGCGCCCCCTGGTTTCTGGGCGGTCTCAGTTTCGCGGAGTCCTCCTTCTTCCCCATACCACCGGACGTGATGCTGGCACCGATGGCCCTGGCCCGGCCGGAGCGGGCGCTGCACTACGCCTTGCTGACCACCCTGACCTCTGTAGCCGGCGGGGTGCTGGGGTATCTGGTGGGTATGCTGTTTCTCGATCTGATCGAGCCGCTGCTGCATGAATACGGATACTGGGAGAAGTTTGAGCTGGCGCAGGCCTGGTTCGAGAGTTACGGCTTCTGGGCGATCCTCATCGCCGGCTTCTCGCCCATACCCTACAAGGTATTCACGATCGCCGGCGGCGCCCTGGCGATGCCGTTCCTGCCATTTGTGGTAGCATCCCTGGTAGGCCGCGGCGCACGTTTCTTTCTGGTTGCGGCGCTGATGAGATGGGGTGGAGAGTCTATGGAGAAGAGGCTGCACGGTTATGTAGACTATATCGGGTGGGCGACGGTGATTGCGGTGGTGGTGGGGTATCTGATCTCCAGATGAGCCGGCTCTTCCGCTACAGTGTCAGCGCCCTCCATCCCCTACGGGCGGGCGGGAACGGGCGCGGTACGCGCCGGCATGGCGGCTCGTTGCAACAGGGTGGAGGAGCGGGAGTGAACTGTGCTCCGGGACACCCCGTGTCCCCGCCGGCGGTCTGCCTGGTGGTGGCCCTGCTGCTGTCGGGTTGCGCCGGTGATGCCGTTCTGACGGGGGACAGGCATACCCGGCTGGACTGGCATCCGCGGTTTCATACGGCGCAGGCGGGGGACACCCTGTACTCCATAGCCTGGAGTTACGGCCAGGACTATCGTCTTCTGGCGCGCTGGAACGATATTCCGCCACCCTATATCATCCGGCCGGGGCAGCGCATAAGGGTGGCGCCGCCTCCCGACCGGGAGGGCGATGGCCGGCGGCGGGAGGCGGCTCCTGTCCAGGCCACCCGGTCGGAGAGCTCCACGGCCGCGGTACGGGTACGTCCGGTAACCCTCCCGGCACCACCGACAGCCGCACCGATTACGGAGCCGGCCGGGGAGGAGTCCGCCGTTGCGGATGGTGATGGGGGGGAGATAGACTGGATCTGGCCCACCAGGGGAGCTCCCCTGGTGCCCGCCGGCAGGCGGCCGGGGATCGACATTCCGGGGCGCAGGGGGCAGCCGGTCTACGCTGCGGCGGCGGGCAAGGTGGTTTACAGTGGCAGTGGGTTGCTCGGCTACGGGAAGCTGATCATCATCAAGCACAACGAGCGGTTTCTGAGCGCCTACGCCCACAACTGGGAACTTCTGGTCGAGGAGGGGGACGAGGTGGCCAGGGGTGTCCAGATTGCCCGCATGGGGAGTAACGGGGAAGGCCGGGTTATGCTCCATTTTGAGATCAGGCGCAATGGCAGGCCGGTCGACCCGCTGACGTATCTGCCGAAAAGATAGGGAAACGGATCCATGACAGGGGAACACGGCATTCCACCGGGGTGGGGGGGGTTGACAGATATGGAAGCTGCGGCCGGCATGGCACCGGACGAAGAGGAGGCACAGATCCCGGAGCCGGTCACCATCCCGGAGGCGCAGCTGGATGCCACCAGGCTCTATCTCAGCGAGATAGGTTTCTCCCCGCTGCTCAGCGCGGAGGAGGAGGTGCAGCTCGGGCGCCTGGTGCTGCAGGGGGACAAGGCGGCGCGCAAGCACATGATTGAGAGCAATCTGCGCCTGGTGGTGAAGATTGCGCGTCGGTACCTGAACCGTGGCTTGCCGCTGCTGGATCTGATCGAAGAGGGTAATCTGGGATTGATCAGGGCCGTGGAGAAGTTTGATCCGGAGCGCGGTTTCCGCTTCTCCACCTACGCCACCTGGTGGATCAGGCAGACCATCGAACGGGCCCTCATGAACCAGACCCGTACCATCCGCCTGCCCATCCATGTGGTCAAGGAGCTCAATGTCTATCTCCGTGCCGCGCGTCATCTGATGCAGACCGAGGGGAGCGAGCCCACTCCGGAGGATATCGCCCGCTTTCTCGACAAACCCACGGAGGAGGTGATGCGTATGATGGGGCTGAATGACCGCATCGCCTCGGTGGATGAGCCCCTCGGCAGGGATACCGACAAGACCATGCTTGAGGCGATACCGGACGAGGGCGACAACGATCCCGCCGAAATTCTTCAGGATGACAACATGCGCAGCCACATGGAGATCTGGCTTTCGCAACTCAACGACAAGCAGCGGGAGGTGGTGATCAAGCGCTTCGGCCTGGAGGGAGGCAACATCGCCACCCTTGAAGAGGTCGGCAACGAGATTGGCGTGACCCGGGAGCGGGTGCGCCAGATCCAGATAGAGGCCCTGCGCAGGTTGCGCCAGATTCTGGAGAAGGATGGCTTCTCCGTGGATACCCTGTTCAAATAGGGGCTCCTTCCCTTATGCCGACACTCCGCCTGTCAAGGACGGATCCGCTACGCGGTGATTTGCCATTTTACCCACACGATTTGAGGAAGACCCAATCAGATTCAGCCGCAGTTTCCCGCAGGGATGACCATTCCGCCGGTGCTGTGGCGTTCCCGGAAGGGATATCCGGGTTGCAGCGTCTGCTGCCCGCCGCCACCGGGAGCGGCCAGAGCGGCAAAATTCCCCTACCTATTGCATGACAAATTAAGGTCGTTGCCGGGGGCGGCCGGCATGTGACCATTCAAACGGTTTGATCAGACAAAACAGTACGTTAACTGGCGCTGGCCGGAATCGCGGACCGCTGGCTCCCGGGGTGCGCCATATTTTTGATTAGAAAACCGGGATATTCTTTTGGCTGCTGTTTGTATTTGGCGACACATTCATATCCCGTAATATCAGTTAGTTACCATGTTTTGCCTAAAACGGTGTCGCCATTCAGGGACAATATGAGTTGCCGGAGGAGTCTCCTGGTGGGAGCTGTTCCATGTAAGACTCTGAATAAAACCCAAATGTTCTTTGGTGGCATGCCTTGTGCATTTAACCCGGCGAAGGCGAAAGCCGGTACAGCAAGGAGAAGGAGTCTCCGCACGGGTCTCGGCATGGGAAGTAGCGCGTACCGTCTTGACCCACCTCTGGTTATCGCTTCTACGACATGGACGTGGGCTCCCCGTCTCCCCCCCAGGGGAGGGCCAAGGATGGCCTTTTTATAACCTGCGTCACACTTTCCTCAAGATATCACTTGCCTCCGGATTGGAAACTGAATACAGTTTGCGCGTGCGCAGCACGCGAGGGGAGTTCCTGCTTGTCGGACAAGGGTGAATTTATCTGGCCGGTTCGGGTCTATTACGAGGATACCGATTGCGCAGGGGTGGTCTACTATGCCGGCTATCTGAGGTTCATGGAGCGGGCGCGCACCGAGTGGTTACGCTCCATGGGGGTCGAGCAGGGCACGCTGGCCCGGGAAGAGGGTGTGGTGTTCGCCGTGCGGCGCGCCGAGCTGGACTATCTGGCCCCGGCGCGGCTGGACGATCTGCTTGAGGTTAGCGTCGGGGTGCTGCGCTGCGCGGGGGCGAGCGTCAGGATCCACCAGGCCGTGAGGCGGCGTGGCCAGGGGCAGATACTCTGCAGGGGGCGAATGGTGATCGCCTGTCTCGCCAGTTCCGGCTTCAGGCCCTGCGCCATCCCGGAGCGGATAGCGGCCGGCATCAGGCAGCGGAACCCCAGGTTAGAGGAGCACCACTAGAACGATGCAGGAACTCACGCTGACCCATCTGGTACTGAATGCCAGCCTGCCGGTACAGATCGTCATGGCCATCCTGGTTCTGGCGTCCATCTACTCCTGGGGATTGATCCTGTACAAGCGCAGGGTGCTGAGCCAGGCACGGCGCAGCGCCGAGCAGTTCGAGGAGTACTTCCGCAAGGAGCAGCGCATGGGTGATCTCTATCAACGGGTGTTGCGCTCGGATGACCGGTTGGGGGCGATGGCTGCCATCTTTGAGGCCGGCTACCGGGAGTTTCTTCACCAGCGCCGCCAGCCCGCCTTTGACCGCGAGCTGCTGACGGACAACTCCGCGCGGGTAATGCGCGTGGTGATGAACCGGGAGCTGGATGCCATGGAGTCCAGCCTTCCATCGCTTGCCACCATCGGTTCGGTAAGCCCCTACGTGGGGCTGTTCGGCACGGTGTGGGGGATAATGACCTCCTTCACCGCCCTGGGAAACGTGCAGCAGGCGACCCTCGCCATGGTGGCGCCCGGTATCGCCGAGGCGCTGTTCGCCACCGCGATGGGGCTGTTCGCCGCCATTCCTGCGGTTATATCCTACAACCGCAGCACCTCCGAGGTGGGGCGTCTCGCCAGCCGCTACGAAAACTTCATCGAGGAGTTCATATCCATCATGCTGCGCTTTAACCAGCCCAGGGGGGGCGCGCGGACCGTCGCCCAATGAGCCAGAGAGGCCGCAGGCGCCCCATCGCCGAGATGAACGTGGTGCCCTATATAGATGTGATGCTGGTGCTGCTGGTGATCTTCATGATCACGGCGCCTCTGCTTACCCAGGGAGTGAAAGTGGAGCTTCCCAGGGTGGCGGCCGAATCCATCGATGACAGCGACCGGGGGCCGCTGGTGGTAACCGTGGACCGTTCCGGCCAGCTCTTTCTGAACCTGGGTGGGCAACCTGATGCTCCGGTCGGCGAGGGGGCCCTGGTGGAGAGGGTGGCTGCGGCGCTGCGCCGCCGGCCCGGCACTCCGGTGCTGCTGCGCGGCGACCGCGACGTGGACTACGGCGCCGTGGTACGTGCCATGGCGCTGCTGCAGCAGGCGGGAGCCCCGAGCATCGGAATGGTGACCGAACCACCCGGGACGGAAGGGCGCGGGGGGGATTGAGCCGTCACCCGATGGGACGCTACCTGCTGATCGCCGTACTGCTGCATCTGGTGCTGTTCACCATACTCATGGTGAGATTCGACTGGTGGAGCAGCGAATCCCCCCCGGCCACCGCGGCCATTCAGGCGGTGGTGGTGGACAGACTGCCGCAGCGGGACCCTCAACCCCCCGCCGTGGAGCGGGATCGGGAACAGGAGGAGATCCGCAAACGGGAGGAGAAGCGGAAACAGGAGGAGCGGAAGCGCGTCGAGGCGGAAAGGTTGCGCAAGGAGCGGGAACAGGCCGAGCGCAGGGCGGCCGAGGAGAAGAGGCGCAGAGAGATAGAGTTGGCGGAGCGCAAGAGGGCCCAGCAGGAGGAGCAGAGGAGGGCCGAAGAGGCGAGGCGCAAGGCGGAAGAGGAGAAGCGCAAAAAGGCGGAGCAGGAGGCCAGGCGCAAAAAGGAGGAAGAGGAGAGGCGCAAACGGGCCGAGGAGGAGAGGCGCCGCAGGGAGGCGCAGCGCAGGCGGCGCGAGGAGGAGCTGAAGAGTCTGCTGGCGGCGGAGGAGGAGTTTCTCGAGGGAGAGCGGCGCCGCAAGAATCAGGCCGAGCTGGAGCGCTATATAGAGAGGGTTCGCTCCAGGGTGGAGAGCCGCTGGCGCGAGCCGCCCAACGCGCGGGAGGGGATGTCCACCACGGTGAGGATCCGGCTCTCTCCCAGTGGTGAGGTGCTGGTGGTCAAGACGGTGCAAAGCAGTGGAGATGCGGTGTTCGACCGCTCGGTGGAGGCTGCGGTGCGCAAGGCATCCCCTTTGCCACTGCCCTCCGATACCGCTATATTGCCCAATTTCCCGGAAATGAATTTCAAATTCATCAAAGAGTCATGAGAGCGATCAACAGAGTGCTGCTACTGAAGATGACACTCCTCCTCGGGGCGCTGCTGCTGTCCGGCGGCGCCCAGGCGGTGCTGACCATCGAGATCACCAAGGGGGTGAAGGGGGCGCTGCCCATCGCCATCGTTCCGTTCGGCTGGAGCGCGCCGAGCGCCGCTCCCGAAAACATGGCCGGCATCGTGGCGGCCAATCTGGCCCGCAGCGGCTATTTTGCGCCGCTGCCGGAAGGGGAACTCCCCTCCCGTCCCCATGAGGCCGCGGCTGTGCGCTTCTCCGAGTGGCGCATGGTGCGGGTGGACAATCTGGTGATCGGCAAGCTGGAGCTGCTGGGGCCGGACAGCTACCAGGTCAAGTTCCACCTGTTTGACGTGTACAAGGGGAGATCCCTGGCGGGCTACAGTTACCGCACCAACCGGCGTGGCCTGCGCCGGGTGGCGCACCAGATCAGCGACATAATATACGAGCAGCTCACCGGCAAGAAGGGGGTGTTCAGTACCAGCATCGCCTATATCACCACCGTGCGGCGCGGCGGCGGCACCCGCTACTCCCTGTCGGTGGCGGACGCCGACGGCCACAACGAGCAGATCATCCTGGAGTCGAGCCAGCCGCTCATGTCTCCCGCCTGGTCTCCGGACGGGAAGAGGCTCGCCTATGTGAGCTTCGAGTCCGGTCGCTCCGCCATCTACGTGCAGAACGTGGAGACCGCGCAGCGCACCCGCATAGTCGGTTTCAAGGGGATCAACAGCGCGCCCGCCTGGTCTCCGGACGGGAGCAGGCTGGCGTTTACCTCCTCCAGGAACGGCAACGCCGACATCTATCTGCTGGATCTGGCGAGCCGCAAGCTGACCCGGGTCACCACCAGCCGCGCCATCGACACCGAGGCGGCCTGGTCGCCGGATGGTGGCTCCCTGGTGTTTACCTCGGATCGGGGGGGGAGCCCGCAGATCTACAGGGTCGCCGTCGGCCCCTCCGGTCCCACCGGCAAACCGCGCCGCGTCACCTACGAAGGGAGATACAATGCCCGGGCCTCTTTCTCCCCTGACGGCGGCAGGCTGGTCATGGTGCACCGGGGGGGTGCGGGGTTCCAGATTGCGGTCCAGGATCTGAGGGGTGGGCAGGTGAGTATCATCGCCGACACCCGCCTGGGAGAGTCCCCCAGCTTTGCGCCCAACGGCGACATGGTACTGTATGCCACCGAGATCCGCGGCAAGGGGGTGCTGGAGGCGGCGTCGGTGGATACCCGCACCCGGCAGCGCCTGGGTTTCGCACGGGGTGACGTACGCGAGCCGGCCTGGTCACCGCTGTAGAAGCAGGGTTCAACGTAACTATTCAGCATGGTATTGAAACAGGCTGGTAACTGTTCAGATTGCCCCTGAAATTGGTCAGTTCAAGGCGAAAAATGGGAGTTTACGAGGGTAAATGACCATTTTTCAACGCAGCATTGGCGGATTTCAGGGGTGAGCTGAATAGTTACGGTTCAACTTTTATCTCGAGACAGGAGTGTATCTATGAAAAAACTGTTCTATTGTGCTGTCGCCGCAGCTCTGGTGGTGGGTTTTTCCGGCTGCAGCACCACTGAGCCGGTGGACGAGACGGTCAACGTACCCACTGGCACCCAGCGGAGTGGAGCGGATGCCGCGGGGCGCGGGGTGGTGCAGGAAGAGAGGGTCGAAGGGAAGGCCCTGGATGCGGGGTCGCTGCTCTCCCGTACCACCATCTATTTCGACTACGACAGCAGCACCGTGGCGCCGGAGTTCCGGGAGGTGCTGCGCGCCCACGGGGATTACCTGGCCGCCAATCCGTCGGTCCGGATCACCATCGAGGGGCACACCGACGAGCGTGGTACCCGGGAGTACAATCTGGCCCTGGGTGAGCGGCGCGCCTATGCGGTGCGGCAGCTGCTGATGCTCCAGGGAGCGACGGCCAGCCAGCTGGAGGTGATCAGTTTCGGAGAGGAGCGGCCCGCCGAGTTCGGTCACGATGAAGCGGCATGGCGTCTCAACCGCCGCGCCGTGCTGCGCTACCCGGCCCGCCGATGAAAACGGTGCCACGGCGCTGGCTCTCCCTCTCCCTCTGCCTGGTCCTGCTGCTGGGGGCCGGTTCCGCCCAGGCCATCAGCAAGCGGGAGCTGGAGCAGCGCATCGTCCGCCTGGAGCGCCTCATTCAGCAGCAGAGCGAGATGTTCCTGCGCCTGGAGCAGCTGCAGGAGGAGTTGCGCTCCATCCGCGGCGAGCTGGAGCTGCATGGGCACGGCCTGGAGACCCTCAAGCGCCGCCAGCAGGAGATCTACCGGGATCTGGATGAGCGCATCGGCAAGCTGGAGAGCGCCCCCGGCGGTGCGCCGCAAGAGGAGCAACCGGCCGGGGAGGGGGAGGAGGCCCGGCAGCCGGAGGTCGCCGTGGATGCCGACGAGCAGCAGGCTTACCAGCAGGCCTTCGCCCATCTGCGCAAACTGGAGTACCCCAGGGCGGTGAGCGGCTTCACCGAATACCTGAAGTCCTATCCCGGGGGGCGCTATGCCCCCAATGCCCAGTACTGGCTGGGGGAGATCCGCTACGTGCGGGGGGCCTACAAGCGGGCCATCGCCGAGTACCGCAAATTCGTCGAGGGCTATCCGGACAACGCCAGGGTTGCCGAGGCGCTGCTCAAGATGGGACTCAGCTACCGGGAGCTGGGAAATGCACGCGCGGCGCGCAGGCAGTTCGAGGCTCTGCTGGAGCGCTTTCCGGACAGCCCCGAGGCGGAGCAGGCCCGGAAATATCTGAAGTGAGCGGTGCGGCGGGCGGGAATCGGCGGCAATAATATATTGTTGTCGGGAATTGGGTCTTCACCGAATCGTGTGGGTAAAATGGTAAATCATCCTTGAGAGGCGGAATGCACGCCGGAAGATGGTCGGCAGAAGGGGGTTGGGGAGAGTTTGGGATAGCCGCACCGGTTGTGCAATTGGTGCAGGTGGTGGATATCCGCCACTTCCCAGCCCAGACAGCCCCAATCCCCTCTTGGCTTCCGAGTATGTGGCGTGCATTCCGCCTGTCAAGGACGAAGCCGCTGCGCGGTGATTTGCCATTTTACCCACACGATTCGGTGAAGACCCGATAGTTTGGCACCTGCTTAACAATGCTGCGTACCGTGCGCGTGACCGAGATCTTCTGCTCCCTGCAGGGGGAGTCCCGCAGCGCCGGATTTCCCACCGCCTTCGTGCGCCTCACCGGATGTCCGCTGCGCTGCAGCTACTGTGATACCCGTTACGCCTTTGGCGGCGGCAGCGACATGACGCTGGAGGCCGTGGTTGAGGAGGTGGCTGCGCTGGGGGTGGAGCGGGTTACCGTAACCGGGGGAGAGCCGCTGGCGCAGGAGCACACCCCGGAGCTGTTGCGCCGGCTCTGCGAACGCGGGTTCCGCGAGGTCTCCCTGGAGACCGGCGGAGCGCAGGATCTCTCCGCGGTGGATCGGCGGGTGGTCAAGGTCATGGATCTCAAGACCCCGGGTTCGGGCGAGGCGGAGAGTAACCGCTACCGGAACATCCCGCTGCTCGCCCCCCGGGACCAGGTAAAGTTCGTGCTGTGCGACCGGGCGGACTACCTCTGGGCCAGGGAGTGTATGGAGCGGCACGGGATCGCCTCCCGCTGCGAGGTGCTGTTCTCACCCGCGGCGGGGCGGCTCTCTCCGGTCCGGCTCGCCGAGTGGATAGTGGAGGACAGGCTGCCGGTGCGGTTTCAGCTGCAGCTGCACAAGCTGTTATGGGGTGACGAGAGGGGTAGGTGATGGGTGACAGGGCTGTAGTGCTGCTCTCCGGAGGGCTGGATTCCGCCACCGTGCTGGCCATCGCCCGCGCGGAGGGTTATCGCTGTTACGCCCTGAGCGTGGACTACGGCCAGCGCCACGGCAGCGAACTGGCGGCGGCGCGGCGTGTGGCGCGGGAGAGCGGAGTGGAGGAGCACAGGAGGCTGCAGCTGGATCTGCGTGGCATCGGGGGGTCCGCACTCACCGACAGTGCCATCGAGATCCCGACCCGGCCGAGTGAGGGGATTCCGGTCACCTACGTGCCGGCCCGCAATACCCTGCTGCTCTCTCTCGCCCTGGCCTGGGCGGAGGTGCTGGAGGCGTGGGAGATCTTCATCGGCGCCAACGCGGTGGACTACTCCGGCTACCCCGACTGTCGTCCCGGGTTCATACGCTCCTTCGAGCAGACCGCCAACCTGGCCACCCGCGCGGCGGTGGAGGGGCGCGGGCGGTTCCGGATCCGTGCGCCGTTACTGAAGTTGAGCAAGGCGGAGATTATCCGCAAGGGGGTGGGGCTGGGGGTGGACTACTCCCGGACGGTCTCCTGCTACGCCGCTGACGAACAGGGGCACGCCTGCGGGGTGTGTGACTCCTGCCGGCTGCGGGCGCAAGGGTTTCAGGAGGCCGGCGTGCCGGATCCCACGCTTTACCGCTGCTGAGGGCTATGCGCACGGGGTTGCCACAGCGGTATCATCCCCGCCATTTGCGGCTGATTGCCCAGATGGCGCTCCACAGCAGGGAGCCTACGGCGCCGATCACCGCCACCGCCACGATGCTGAAGCCAACCAGTCCCACGCTGTCCGATTCGATCCAGAGACCCAGGTAGGCGACGGCAGAGCCGGTCAAGCCTGTCAGCAGCGACAGCAGGCCCAGGCGGGCGGAGGGGTGCGGTTTCCTGGAAGGCACGCCATGATCCCCCGTTCAGGCGGGGCGCAGTACCCTGCCGTCGGCCAGGCTGCGGATCTCGGTGGGCCTCCGCAGCCCGCCGGTTGCGCCGTGCAGAATCTGGTTCACCCGTCCGCCAAAGTAGCGGCGTACGGCGAGCGGGCTGCGTGCCGGGGGCAGGCCCGCCGGGTTGGCGCTGGTGGAGACCAGGGCTCCGCCAAAAGCGCGGCACAGCGCCGCCGCCAGCGGGTGGCCGGTCACCCTTACCGCGACGGTGGTGTGGTTACCGCGCAGCCAGAAGGGAAGCTCCGGGCGTGCCGCCACCACCCAGGTGACCGGTCCCGGCCAGCTCTCCCTCAACAGCTGCAGCCTGTCCGCGGATGGCGGTTGGATAAGGGGCAGCAGCTGGGAGAGCTCCGCGGCGATCAGGATCAGCCCCTTGTGCAGCGGTCGCCCTTTCAGCTCCAGCAGCCGCTGCACGGCGGCGCCATCCAGAGGATCGCACCCCAAGCCATAGACCGCCTCGGTAGGGTAGGCGATCACCCCCCCCTGGCGGAGTACGTGGAGCGCCCGGCGCAGGGCGAAGTCCGGCTGTTTCACCCGGCGCTGGCCATCTTTCCGCCCCCACCGGGCTGGACGAAGCGGCACTCCCGCTGCGGACAGACCTTTTCCGTGCCCCGCCGCCTGGTGGTCTTGATGGTGAGAATTGGCCAGCCACACTCCGGGCAGGGCTCCGCCACCGGTTCGTTCCAGATGGCGTAGCTGCACTCCGGATATCCGGAGCAGGAGTAGAACACCTTGCCGGAGCGGGACTTGCGCTTGAACATGGTTCCCTTGCCGCACTGGGGGCAGGGTACTCCCGTGTCCGCCGGCTTCTCCAGCGGTTCGATGTAGCGGCACTCGGGGTAGCTGCTGCAGCCGATGAACTTGCCGTAACGCCCCTGGCGGATGATGAGCGCCGAGTTGCACTCCGGACAGCTGCGCCCCTCCACCGGCTCCGGCCCGGTCGAGTCCGCCTCCTCGTTCAGGTTGCGGGTGTAGTCACACTCCGGGTAGCCGGTGCAGCCGATGAAGCGCCCGCGCCGTCCCAGCTGGATGGCGAGCGGCTTGCCGCATTTGGGGCAGGCCTCGTCCAGCTCCTCCCGGGTCACATCCTTGCGGCTGACGTTGCTCTCCTTGTCGTGTACCAGCTCGATGAAGGGTTCCCAGAACTCCCGCAGCACCGGGACCCACTCCCGTTCGCCGCGCGAGATCTCATCCAGCTCGTTCTCCAGGTTGGCGGTGAAGTTGTAGTCCACATAACGGGTGAAGTGCTGGGTGAGGAACCTGTTGACAATGCGTCCCACGTCGGTGGGGATGAAGCGCTTGCGGTCCATCTCCACATACTCCCGGTTCTGCAGGGTGGAGATGATGCTGGCGTAGGTGGAGGGGCGCCCGATGCCATACTCCTCCAGCGCCTTGACCAGGCTGGCCTCGGTGTAGCGCGGGGGCGGCTCGGTGAAATGCTGCTCGGGGCGGATGGCGAGCAGATCCACCTGGTCCCCCTTCTGGAGGGGAGGCAGCAGGCGCTCCTTCTCGTCGCCCTCCTTGCTGTCGTCACGCCCCTCCTGGTAGACCGCCATGAAACCGGGGTTGACGACCGTGGAGCCGGTGGCGCGGAACAGGTTGCCCGGCTTCCCGGCCTGCATCTCCACCGCAACGGTGTCGATGGTGGCGTGGATCATCTGGCAGGCGATGGTGCGCTTCCAGATCAGGTCGTAGAGCTTGTGCTGCTCCTTGCTGAGGTGCCGCCTGACAACCTCCGGCAGGTGGCGCGCGGAGGTGGGCCGGATCGCCTCGTGGGCCTCCTGGGCGTTCTTGGCCTTGGTCCTGTACAGACGCGGCTTGCCGGGCAGGGCGGCGCTGCCGTAGCGTTCGCCAATCAGGGCGCGGATCTCCTCCAGAGCCTCCCGGGCCAGGGTCACCGAGTCGGTACGCATGTAGGTGATGAGACCGACGGTTTCGCCACCGATGTCCACACCCTCGTAGAGCTGCTGGGCGATGCGCATGGTGCGTTGGGCGGTGAACCCGAGCTTGCGCGATGCCTCCTGCTGCAGCGTGGAGGTGGTAAAGGGCGCCGCCGGATTGCGCCGGCGCTGCTTCTTCTCCACCCTGGTGACCAGCAACTTGCCACCGGCGGCCCTGGCCAGGGTTTGCTCCACCTCCCCGGCCCGCTCCCCGCTGGTGATGCTGAACTGGCCCAGCTTCTCTCCCTGATAGTGGGTCAGCCTGGCGGGGAACTTCTGCCCCCCAGCCGTCAGGTTGGCCTCGATGGTCCAGTACTCCCGAGAGCGGAACCTCTCAATCTCCTCCTCCCGCTCCACTATCAGGCGCAGCGCCGGACTCTGGACGCGGCCGGCGGAGAGGCCACGCCGGATCTTCTTCCACAGCAGCGGAGAGAGGTTGAAGCCTACCAGGTAGTCCAGCGCGCGGCGCGCCTGCTGGGCGTTGATCAGGTCGGTGGAGAGCTCCCGCGGGTTCTGGATGGCCTCCTGGATGGCGCGCCTGGTGATCTCGTGGAACACCACCCGCCCCACCTTCTTGCCCTCCAGCGCCTTGCGTTTCTTCAGCAGCTCGTAAAGGTGCCACGAGATGGCCTCTCCCTCGCGGTCCGGGTCGGTTGCCAGATAGAGGGCATCGGCCTTCTTCAACGCCTTGGCGATGGCATCCACATGCCGGGCGTTCTTGTCGATGATGCGGTATTTCATGGCAAAGTCGTGGGCCGGATCCACCGCTCCCTCCTTGGGCAGCAGGTCGCGCACATGCCCGTAGGAGGCGAGCACCTCGAACTCCTTGCCCAGGTATTTCTTGATGGTTTTCGCCTTGGCGGGCGACTCCACTATTACCAGATTTTTTGCCATATTCCGAAAAAAGCCCGCTGGCGCGGGCGTTCGACTATGAAACGGGGATGGGGTGACGCCATCCGCTCAGTGCAGGCTGACCGGCATGTCGTTGAACACCATGTCCTCCATCCAGGCGAAGGCGGCCTCCTGTCCGGGCATGTTGAACAGCACCATCAACACCACCCACTTGAGCTGGTCCAGATCGATCTCGTCCGCTTCCAGGGCCATGATGCGGTCGATTACCATCTCGCGGCTCACCTGGTCCAGCACCGCGACCTGCTCCAGGAACAGCAGGAAACCGCGCGCCTCCCGATCCAGTTTTTCACACTCCGCTTCCGTGTACAAGCGGATGGAGTGGCTGCACAGGGGAGCGGCGCTCAGGTTCTCCTGCAGGTTGGCCAGGCCCTCCAGCCAGCCCAGCGCCTTGTCTATCTCCGCATTGCGAAAGCCGGCCGCGCTCAGCTCGGTGCGCAGCGCCTCTTCGTCCGGCCCGATCTCCACATCGTCGTAAATGTAGTTTTCGAACAGGTACATAAGTACATCGAGTACGGACTCTTTCATGGTTCACATCCCCTTGCCGGACCTGCTGTAAAGGCCACCGGGTATGGATTTTACCCGATCCTGCAATTCCAGTACCAACAGCATGGAGGAAACTTCCTCTGTCGTCAATCCACTCCGTTCAACTATAGTATCGACCGAAACCGGGTCGAACCCCATGGCGTCGAGCAGGATTGCGTACTCCCCGTCCGGTTGGACCTCTTCGGGTTCCTCCCGTTCCGGCGCGCCGGAGCCGTTCTGCAGCGCGATGGTCAGGGTGCCGCGGAGCTCCTCCAGGATGTCGGCTGCGCTCTCCACCAGCCTCGCGCCCTGGCGGATCAGAAGGTGACAGCCTCGCGCCTGGGGGTTCCGGATGGAGCCGGGAACGGCAAACACCTCGCGCCCCTGCTCGGCGGCCAGGCGGGCGGTGATAAGGGAGCCGCTGCGGGTGGTGGCTTCCACCACCAGCGTGCCCAACGCCAGTCCGCTGATGATGCGGTTGCGGCGCGGGAAGTTGGCGCGGGCCGGGGCGGTGCCGACGGGGAACTCGGAGACCAGCACGCCACGCTCCGCAATCTCGTGGGCAAGGAGCCGGTTGCGCGCCGGGTAGATACGGTCTGGCCCGGTGCCGGTCACCGCCACGGTGAGGCCGCTTCCGGCCAGGGCGCCGCGGTGGGCCGCGGCATCGATACCGAGGGCCAGGCCGCTGGTGATGGCCATCCCCTGCGCGGACAGCTGGTGGGCGAAGGCAAACGCGGTTTCGCATCCGGGAGCGGTGGCGCTGCGGCTCCCCACCACAGCCAGCTGGGGGTGGCGCAGCAGGGCCGGCTCGCCGCGCACGAACAGCAGGGGTGGAGGGTCGGGGATTTCGCGCAGCAGGGGAGGATAGCCGGATGACTCTATGGTGAGCAGATGGTTCCCTGGCTGCTCCAGCCACTCCAGATCCCGGGCCACGGCGCTCTCGTCCGGCTCCCGCAGCCATGCAAGGGTGGCGGGATCGCTGATTCCCGCCTCCCGCAACCGCGCCTGCCCGGCGCTCAGCACCGCGGCAGGGGTACCGAACCGTTCCAGCAGCTGCATGAAGCGCCGTGCACCGATGCCGGGTGCGCGCCACAACGTCAGCCAGGCATACGCCCCATCCGCCCCAGAACCGTCACCAGTCACGAATCACGAGTCACGAATCACGGATTACGCACACCATCCCCAACCCTGACCGGCCGCGTGGATTCCATCAACAGCGCATAGCTCACCCGATCGAAGGTACGGAACACCAGCAGCACGCCGGCGCGCTCCTCCGGCAGCTCCACCTGTTCGCCGGTCACCGGGTCACGGATCACGCCGTTGGCCTGATATACCGCCAGCACATGGCCCGCCTGGATCCCCTGCTGGTGTCCCAGGTTGAGCACCACACCCTGGTATTGACCCACCATGGTCACCCCGTCGAAGACCGAGATGATACTCCCCCTGGCGCCGGCTTGAGGGGCGCGCGGGAACAGGTGGATGTCGGCGGCGCTGTCTCTGCCGATGGGCAGCAGGCGATCACCTGCGCGGATCTCGCGGTTTATCTCGGTTACGCGCAGGGTTGCGGGATCGCCCCTGCTCTCCAGCACCGCGGTCGCCACCCGTACCACCTCGTGTCCCAGGACCTCCTTTTTGTCGGCCGGGTTCAGGTATCTCTTGCCGGTGCGGTAGATTCCGAACCGGCGCACCTCCTGGTCGGTGATGCCGCGCGCGTAGATGTGCTCTCCGGGGGTTCCGGCCAGCAGGCGCCTCTCCACCCCTCCCAGCACATAGGGGGAGCGCTCCAGCTCCTCTTCGCTCACCACGCGGGCCCGGTTGAGAAAGTGGCGGATGGCGTCGGGATCGATGGTGGGGATGGCCTGATCCAGCTCCTGCGCACGCACCTTGGGGGAGAGCTTGACCGTCCTACGGCCGCGCTCCAGGCGCAGCACCGGCCTGCCGTCATGGTACTCCAGGGCGATGGTGTCGCCTGGATAGATCAGGTGGGGGTTGGCGATCTGCGGGTTGGCCTGCCACACCTCCGGCCACATCCAGGGATCGCGCAGGAAACGCGCGGATATGTCCCACAGGGTGTCCCCCTTGACCACCACGTAGCGGTCAGGGTGATCAGGGTTCAGGTCAATCTGCTGCGCCAGGGCGGGCCCGGCCGCGCAGCAGAACAGCAGCATGAGGACAACGGCTCTGCCCGCAACGTCGAACATGGAGACCATCTGCACTCCCTTCGGATTGGTTACGTTACAATCTATATCGGTTCGAGTATCATTATCCTTAACCGCGACCGCAACCGTAACCGAAACGTCAGCTTCCAGATGGCCAGGCTCCCGATCCTCCTCTACCCTGACCCCCGTCTGCGCAGAAAGACCGAGCCGGTCACCAGTTTCGACGCCGGCCTGCAGCGGTTGATAGATGATATGCTGCAGACCATGTACGAGGTTCCCGGTATCGGTCTGGCGGCTCCCCAGGTGAACGTGCGGTTGCGGCTGCTGGTGGTGGATGTGTCGGAGCAGCGCGATCAGCCGCTGGTGTTGATCAATCCTCAGCTGCTGGATAGATCCGGAGTGGAGCCCTATGAGGAGGGGTGTCTCTCCGTGCCCGGTTTCTACGAGCCGGTGCAGCGCGCCACCTGGATCAGGTTTCGCGCCCTGGACCGGAACGGCGAGCCGTTCGAGCGGGAGGCCGAGGGGCTGCTGGCGGTCTGTATCCAGCATGAGATGGATCACCTGGAGGGAAAACTGTTCGTGGACTATCTCTCGGAGGTGAAGCGGCAGCGGATCCGCAAGAAACTGGAGAAGCTGCGCCGCAGGGCCGGGTAGGCCCGCCGCGATGGTCGTTTCATGAGCGCCCCCCTGCGTATCGTATTCGCCGGCACCCCGGAGTTTGCCGCCACCTCCCTGGAGGCCCTGCTGAACGGGCGCCACATGATCTGCGCGGTCTATACCCAGCCGGATCGGCCGGCGGGCAGGGGGCGCAGGCTCACTGCCAGCGCGGTCAAGAGGTTGGCCGAGCAGCATCGGTTGCCCATCTATCAGCCACCGGCGCTCGATGATGCCGAAGCGCAGCGGTTGCGCGCCCTGCGGGCTGACCTGATGGTGGTGGCGGCCTACGGCCTGCTGCTGCCGCAAGCGGTGCTGGAAGCGCCGCGCCTTGGCTGCATCAACGTGCACGCCTCGCTGTTGCCGCGCTGGCGGGGTGCCGCCCCCATCCAGCGCGCCATAATGGCCGGTGATCGGGAGACCGGGGTGAGCATCATGCAGATGGAACGGGGGCTGGACACCGGTCCGGTGCTGCACCGGCTGGTTACTCCGATCCACGCCGGCGATACCGCCCACACGTTGCACCATCGGCTCGCCGGGCTGGGGGCCCGGGCCCTGCTCGAAACCCTGCAATCGCTCGTGGAGGGTTCCCTCGATCCGCTGCCCCAGGACGAGGCGCGGGCCACCTACGCCCCCAAACTGGAGAAGGACGAGGCCCGGCTGGAGTGGAGCCGGCCCGCGCTGGAGCTGGAGCGGTGCATCCGGGCATTCAACCCCTGGCCGGTGGTGCGAACCACCGTCGGCGGGGAGCCGTTGCGCATCTGGCAGGCGGATCTGCCCGGGGAGCGCGACGTGAGGGAGGCGCCCGGGACCGTGCTGCGGGCCGGCCGGCAGGGGATCGAGGTGGCCACCGGGGAGGGGGTGCTGCGCATCCTGCGGCTGCAGGGGGCAGGTGGGAGGCAGATGGGAGCCGCCGAATTTCTCAACGGACATCCGGAGCTGGGGAACCCCGGTACCATCCTGGGCGGATGAACCCGCGCCGCGCCGCACTGCTGATGGTGAGCGGGGTACTGGAGCAGGGCCGCTCGCTCGCCACGCTTATGCCGGAGATCCTGGCGCGGATCCCGGAATCCCGCGACCGGGCCTTTGCCCGCCAGCTGGCCTTCGGTGTGTTGCGCTTCCTGCCACGGCTCGAGGCGTGCGCCGCGTGTCATCTGGAGCGCCCCCTGCGGCGCCGTGACCGGGAGCTGCAGCTTATCCTGCTGCTGGGACTGTACCAGCTGATCCATCTGCGGGTTCCGGACCACGCCGCCGTCTCGGAGACGGTAGCGCTTGCCCGCGCCATCGGTAAGCCCTGGGCGGGCCGGATGATCAATGCGGTGTTGCGCGCCTTCCTGCGCAGCGCGGAGCAGACCCTGGAGCTGGTGGATCGGGATCCCGCCACCGCCTGCGCCCATCCGCGCTGGATGTTCGACATGCTGCGCCACGACTGGCCGGAGCAGTGGCTGCAGCTGGTAGCCGCCAATAACGCCCAGGCTCCCATGACGTTGCGCATCAACCAGCGCCGCATCGGGCGCGACGCGTGGCTGCGCAAGCTGCGTTCCGCCGGCATGGAGGGGAACCCGTCGCCCCATGTCCCGGAGGGAGTGATCCTGGAGCGGGCTGTGGAGGTGCAGGAGCTGCCGGGGTTCGCCGCGGGCGAGGTGTCGGTGCAGGATGGCGCCGCCCAGCTGGCCGCGCGGCTGCTGGACCCCCGGCCAGGAGAGCGGGTGCTGGACGCCTGCGCAGCGCCGGGGGGCAAGACGGCGCACCTGCTCGAGCTGCAACCGGATCTGGCCGAGCTGGTGGCGCTGGACAGCGATGCGCAGCGCCTGCAACTGGTGCGGCAGAATCTCACCCGCCTGGCGCTGGAGGCGCGGCTGCATGTCGGGGATGCCGCCAATCCCCGGCAGTGGTGGGACGGCAGTCGGTTCGACCGTGTCCTGCTGGATGCCCCCTGCTCGGCCAGCGGGGTGATCCGGCGCCACCCCGATATCAAGCTGTTGCGGCGGGAGAGTGACATATCCGCACTTGTGGCGAAACAGCAACAAATACTGGAGTCGTTGTGGTTTTTACTCAAGCCTGGCGGTATTCTGTTATATGCGACTTGCTCCGTGCTGAAACGGGAAAATGTCCAGCAAGTGGCGGATTTCATTGACAAACACCCAGATGCCAGGGAGCTGCCCATAGCTGCAGGGTGGGGGAGGGCAACATTGGTGGGAAGGCAGATTTTGCCCGGAGAAGACCAGATGGACGGTTTCTATTATGCACGTCTGCAGAAGGTATGCTAACCCGCCTCTCCCGCTGCCGTGGGTAGGGGAGCGGCGCGCCCGGCCATCTCCCGGAAAGAGGTGGTGAAAGATGCGGGATGACCGCCTCTTGTATACGGTAAACATGCTGCGTATCGGCAACGGCCGCTATCTGACCGATCTGCTGATCGTCACCCTGCTGCTGGCCTCGCCTCTCCTGGCCAGGGCGGAGGCGCAACCCTTTACCATCCGCAGCGCCCATCTCTATCTGGACAACCGCGTCTACATGGTGAATGCGGAGATCCACTACGAACTCACCAAGCCGGTGCTGGAGGCGCTGCACAACGGGGTTCCGCTGACCATAGAGCTGCGCATCGAGCTGCTGCAGAACCGTCCCTGGCCGTGGTGGGACGAGCGCCTGGCGGTGATCAAGCAGCGTTCCCGCCTGCGCTATTTCGCCCTCGCCCAGCACTACGTGCTCAGCAACCTCAATATGGGCACCGAAACCAGCTACCAGAAGCTGGACGACGCCCTGGAGGCGCTGGGGCGGCTCAAGGATCTCCCCCTGCTGGATGCCAATCTGCTCCCCTCCGGCGGGCAGTACACGGCGCGCATGCGGGTAGCCCTGGACATCGAGTCACTGCCGCAGCCACTGCGTCTGCTGGCCTATCTGTCGTCGCGCTGGCGTCTCACCAGTGAGTGGTACACATGGGCACCGCGGATCTGAATCGTGGCTGGCGCAAGGTGGTCCGGGTGATCACCGGGCCGCGCCTGCTGATTCTGCTGGTGGTTCTGCTGCTGGCCTCCCTCTACCTGATGATCGGCGCGGCCCGGGATTCCACCCTGTTCAGCAACTACTACAGCTCCCTGCTGGCGGTAAACGTGGTGGCGCTGGTGCTGCTGTCGGTACTGATTCTCTACCAGCTGCAGCAGATGATCTCCCAGTACCGGCGCCATGCCGCGGGTTCCAGGATGAAACTGCGCCTGGTGGTGCTGTTCACCATCCTCTCCATAGCTCCGGTTTCGGTGATGTACTATTTTTCGCTGGAGTTCATTCATCGGGGGGTGGACAGCTGGTTCGACGCAACCATCGAGGAGGCGCTGCAGAACAGCCTGGAGCTGAGCCGCGCCTCCCTCAACGTGCGCATGCGCGAACTGTTGCATACCACCAAAAAGCTGGCGGATGAGCTGGTCGGGGTGGAGAACCGCTCCATGGCGCTGCTGCTGAACGACCTGCGCGAGCGGAGCGGTGCCGAGGAGCTCGCCCTGTTCGCCATCAGCGGCCGCCCCATCGCCAGCAGCCACAAGAATCTGAACCACCTGACCGCCAGCCGACCCAACGAAGCGATCCTGATGCAGCTGCGCAGGGGGGAGTCCTATGTGGGACTGGAGCCGTTCGACGAGAGCCGCACCCGGATCAGGGTGGTGATCAATCTGCCCGGCACCCTGTGGCTCCGGGATGCGCGCCTCCTGCAGGCGCTCTATACGGTGCCGCCCCGGGTCAGCACCCTGGCGGAGAATGTGCAGCAGGCCTACACCAAATACACCGAGCTGAGCTTCCTGCGCAAGCCGCTGAAGTACAGTTTCACCATCACCCTGTCCCTGGTGCTGCTGCTCACCATGCTCACTGCGGTGTGGGCGGCGTTCATGTATGCCCACCGGCTGGTGGCGCCAATCCGGGATCTGGTGCGCGGCACCCGCGCCGTCGCCACCGGGGACTACGAGCGGCGTCTGCCGGTGCGCAGTCACGACGAGTTCGGCCACCTGGCGCGGTCGTTCAACGAGATGACCCAGCGCCTGGCGCAGGCGCGTGACGAGGCACAGCGCAGCCAGCAGCACATTGAGACCCAGCGCGCCTATCTGGAGGCGATCCTCAAGCGGCTCTCCTCCGGTGTGCTGACGGTGGGTATGGACGGCATCCTGCACACCGCCAACCCGGCCGCGGCGGCGATCCTGGATGTGCCGCTCGAGGAGCTGACAGGGCATACCCTGGAGTCCGTTGCGCAAAGACATCCCCACCTGGAGCCCCTGGCTGCGGTTCTCCTTCCCCATATCTCCATCCAGGAGGATGACGAGTGGCGCGAGGAGGTGGTGCTGTTCGGCGACAGCGGCAGGCAGATACTGCTGTGCCGGGCCACGGTGCTGCGCCGCAAGGGGGACATGCAGCACGACCAGGTAATCGTCTTCGACGACATCACCAGCCAGATCCGCTCCCAGAGGGACGCCGCGTGGAGCGAGGTGGCGCGGCGCCTGGCGCACGAGATAAAGAATCCGCTGACCCCCATCCAGCTCTCGGCAGAGCGCATGCGGCGTAGATATCTGGACAGCCTTCCGGAGGAGGAGGCCGGGCTGCTGGATCGCTCGACCCATACCATCGTGCAGCAGGTGGAGGCGCTCAAGGAGATGGTCAAGGCGTTCTCCGACTATGCGCGCTCTCCGGAGCTGCATCTGCGCCCCCTGGATTTCAACCAGCTGATCGGTGAGGTGGTGGATCTCTACCGCATGGGGGAGGGCGAGACAGCCTTCCAGCTGGATCTGGAGGAGGGGATCCCGCCGGTGGACGCGGATGCGGGGCGTATGCGCCAGCTGCTCAACAATCTCATCAAGAATGCCCAGGAGACCGTGGCGGGCCGGGAGGGGGCGCGCATCATGCTGCGCACCCGCTGGCACGACGAGCAGGACGGCCGGTTCGTGGAGCTGCGCGTGGAGGACAACGGGCCGGGGATCCCGGAGGAGGTGATGGCGCACCTGTTCGAGCCGTACATAACCACCAAACCCAAGGGCACCGGCCTGGGCCTCGCGGTGGTAAAGAAGATCGTGGAAGAGCACAATGGAGTGATATATGCGGAGAACCTGCCCTCGGGCGGTGCCGGTTTCGTCATAAGGCTGCCCGGTAGCCAGCAGTCGTTCTCCGCCGAAGTAAGGGAGAGACGGGCATGAGTACGCCGTACATACTGGTGGTGGACGATGAGCCGGAGATCCGCCAGCTGGTCAAGGAGATTCTGGAGGAGGAGGGGTACGAGGTGCTGGTGGCGGAGAACGCCGAGCAGGCGCGCCGGGCGCGGCGCCTGCGACGGCCGGATCTGGTGCTGCTGGACATCTGGATGCCGGACGTGGACGGCATCACCCTGCTCAAGGAGTGGTCGGCCAACGGTGGTCTGGACATGTCGGTAATCGTCATGTCCGGCCATGCCACCATAGAGACCGCGGTGGAGGCCACCCGGCTGGGGGCATACGACTTCATCGAGAAACCACTCTCCCTGGCCAAGCTGCTGCTCACCGTGGAAAACACCCTCCGAACCGACAAGCTGAGGCGGGAGAACACCGATCTGCGGCGCTACAGCTACCACCGCACCAAGCCGGTGGGCAAGAGCGCCGCGATGCGGCAGATCTGCGAACACATAAAGAGGTTCGCGCAGCGCGACAACGGCGTGCTGCTGAGCGGCGAGTCCGGGACCGGCAAGCATCTGCTGGCGCGCTACCTGCACGGCCTGAGCGGCCGCAAGGATGGCCCCTTCGTGGAGATCAACATCTCCTCCTTCGCCGAGCAGGACGCCAACGAGGAGCTGTTCGGCAGCGAGCGCGACGGCCAGATCCGCTTCGGGCGGCTGGAGCAGGCCAATGGCGGGACCCTGTTCGTGGAGGATGTGGCGGAGATGGAGCCGTCGGTGCAGGCGCGGCTCTACAGCGCCCTGCAGAACCGGCGGTTCCACCGCGTAAACGGCCTGGAGGCGGTGCAGACCGATGTCCGGGTAATCGCCGCCACCCATCACGACCTGGAGGCGCTGGTCAACGAGGGGAGTTTCCGTCAGGATCTCTACTACAAGCTCAACGAGCTGCCCCTCTACGTGCCGCCGCTGCGCGAGCGCTGCGAAGACATCCCGGAGCTGCTGGCGTACTACGCCGACTTCTACGCCACCCGGGAGAACCTGCCCTACCGCAGCTTTACCGTGGCGGCCCAGAACCATCTGCGCAACTATCCCTGGCCGGGCAACGTGCGCGAACTGGCCAACCTGGTGCAGCGCCTGCTGATCGTGGGTAACGGCGACGAGATCGATCGGGAGGAGATCGAGGCGGTACTGGGTTCGGGAGGGGCGAAGCATGTCGGCAACGGCTCCCTGGCCGCCTATCAGCCCGAGTTCGACCTGCCCCTGCGCGAGGCGCGCGAACGGTTCGAGAGAGCCTACCTGGAGCACCAGCTGCGCAAGCTGGGGGGCAACGTGGGCAAGGTCGCCCAGGTGGCAGGCATCGAGCGCACCCATCTCTACCGCAAGCTGCGTACCCTGGGAATCAATCACAAGGAGCTTGCAGGGAAGGGCTCCGCGTAGCACACTGTGCGCCTCTTCCGGAGGGTTTTTCCCCGAATCGTGTGGGTAAAATTGGTAAATCATCCTTGACAGGCAGAATGCACGCCACATACTCGGTGGCCAGGAGGGGATCGGGGCTGTCTGGCTGGGGGCTGGCGGATATCCACCACCTGCGCGAATTGCAAGTGATCCGACTATCCCAAAGTGCCCCCAATCCCCTTCTGCCGACCATCTTCCGGCGTGCATTCTGCCTGTCAAGGATGATTTACC
>WFXP01000106.1 GCA_015490535.1 Gammaproteobacteria bacterium | reverse complement strand
TCCGCGGCGGGTGGACGAGGGGGCGCTGGCCGGCTATTCGAGTGAACCGGAAACACTAGGAGGGTAAACCATGGCAAGAGGTATCAACAAGGTCATTCTGATCGGAAACCTGGGGAACGACCCCGAGGTGCGCTACATGCCCAACGGGGGCGCGGTGGCCAACATCAGCGTGGCCACCACCGAACAGTGGAAGGACAGGCAGACCGGCGAGCAGCAGGAGCGCACCGAGTGGCACCGCGTGGTGCTCTACCGGGGGCTGGCCGAGATAGCCGGCGAGTATCTGCGCAAGGGCTCCAAGGTCTATATCGAGGGGCGGCTCCAGACCCGCAAGTGGCAGGATCAGAGCGGTAACGATCGCTATACCACCGAGGTGATCGCCAACGACATGCAGATGCTGGACAGCCGTGGCTCCGGCGGCTCCGGGGCCGGGCAGCAGCCGCCGGCCCAGGGCCAGCCCGGCCCCCAGGGAGGCGCCGGCAACGTGGACGATTTCGACGACGATATACCCTTCTAGCCGGGCCGCCGGAACCGTGCCGGAGCAGCGTACCGTCCGTCTCTCCATATCAGGCATGAGCTGCGCCGGTTGCGTGGCGGCCGCAGAGGAGGCGCTGCGCGCGGTACCGGGGGTCCGGGAGGCCAGTGTCAACTTCGCCGATCACACCGCCACCGTCACCGGCAGCGCCGATGCCGGACAGCTGATCGCCGCTGTCGGCCGCGCCGGTTACGGGGCCACCGTGCTGCGCGGGGCGGATGACATGGAGGAGCGGGAGGCGGCCGAACGGGCCCACTACCATCGGCTGCTGCGCAACACCGCGGTGGCGGCAGCGCTCGGGGTACCGCTGTTCCTGGGCGGAATGCTGGGTCTGCTCCCCCCGCTGGACACTCCCGGCGGACGCATCCTGTGGCTGCTGATCGGGGTGGCCACGCTGGGAGTGCTGATCCATGCCGGAGGACACTTCTTCACCGGCGCGTGGAGCTCGTTCCTCAACCACAACGCCAACATGGACACCCTTATCGCCCTCGGCACCGGCAGCGCCTGGTGCTACTCCATGGCGGTGGTGCTGTTTCCCGACCTGGTGCCGAGCCTGGCGCGGCACGCCTATTTCGAGGCCGCGGTGATCATAATCGCGCTCATCAACCTGGGGTCCGCGCTGGAGATGCGCGCCCGCGGCAAGACCTCCGAGGCGATCAAGCGGCTGATTCATCTGCAGCCTCCCACGGCGCGGGTGATACGGGATGGGCGGGAGCTGGATCTGCCCATCGAGCAGATCGTGCTCGACGACACCCTGCGCGTGCGCCCCGGCGAGCGCATCGCGGTGGATGGGGAGGTGATCGACGGCAGCTCCACGGTGGATGAATCCATGCTGACCGGCGAGCCCCGGCCGGTATCCAAGGGGGTCGGGGATCAGGTAACGGCGGGCACGGTGAACCGCACCGGCACCTTCCTGTTCCAGGCCCGGCGCATCGGCAGCGACACGGTACTGGCCCGGATCATCGAGATGGTGCGCCAGGCCCAGTCCAGCAAACCGGCCATTGGTCGCCTGGTGGACCGGGTGGCGGCGGTATTCGTGCCGGTGGTGCTGATCGTGGCGGTACTCACCTTCCTGGCCTGGTTCAACTTCGGCCCCGAACCGTGGGCGGGATTCGCCCTGGTCACCACCATGACGGTGTTGATCATCGCCTGTCCCTGCGCCCTGGGGCTGGCCACCCCCATGTCCATCATGGTGGGGGTGGGCAAGGCGGCGGAGCATGGCGTGCTGATCCGCAACGGAGACGCCTTGCAGCAGGCGGGCAGGGTTACCACCGTGGTACTGGACAAGACCGGCACCGTCACCGAGGGCAGGCCCGCGGTGACCGCCCTGCTTCCGCTGGGGGAGCGGGACGAACTGGAGCTGCTGCGCACGGCGGCCGCGCTGGAGTCCGGTTCGGAGCACCCACTGGCCCAGGCGATCCTCGACGCCGCCCGGGAACGGGGCCTGGAGCTTCCTCCGGCAAGCGGTTTCGCGGCGGTGGCGGGGCATGGCGTGCGGGGCGAGGTGGAGGGTAAGGCGATTCTGCTCGGTAACCGCAGGTTCATGCAGGACAACGGCATCGATCCCGCTGCGCTGGAGCAGGAGGCGGCGCGGCTCGCGGCACAGGCGGAGACCCCTGTCTACCTGGCGGTGGACGGGAGCCTGGCCGGGCTGGTGAGCGTGGCGGATCCCGTCAGGGCCGACTCCCGCCAGGCCATCGAGCGCCTGCAGCGTCTGGGGATCTCCGTGGTGCTCCTGAGCGGAGACAGCCGGACGACAGCCGAGGCGGTCGCCCGGCAGGTGGGGGTGGAGACGGTGTTTGCCGAGGTCCTGCCCGGCGAAAAGGGGGAGAAGGTGGCCGAGCTGCAGGCGGCCGGGGAGATCGTGGGAATGGTGGGGGACGGCATCAACGATGCCCCGGCCCTGGCGCGCGCCGATGTGGGTTTTGCCATCGGTACCGGTACCGACGTGGCCATCGAAAGCGCCGACATCACCCTGATGCGCGGCTCCCTGCACGGCGTGGCCGACGCCATCGCCATCTCCACCGCCACGGTGCGCAACATCAAACAGAACCTGTTCGGCGCTTTTATCTACAACAGCTTGGGGATCCCCATCGCCGCCGGGGTGCTGTATCCGGTCTCCGGCCTGCTCCTCAACCCCATGATCGCGGGGGGCGCCATGGCGCTGTCGTCGGTTACCGTGGTTAGCAATGCCAATCGGTTGCGCTCACTCCGGCCACGGGAGTCAACATGAGCACCCTGCTGGTAAACCTGGGCGGGTTGCTGCTCGTCGCGGCGATAATATGGTGGTTCTTCTGGCTGGGGCGCAGCGGGAGATAGGGGAAGAGCGCAGCCACACCCATTCCCCCGCCGATCTCCGAACGTAAACTATGCGTAACTATTCAGCTCACCCCTGAAATTGGTCAGTTCAAGGCGAAAAATGGGAGTTTGCGGGGTGCAAACGACCGTTTTCCAGCGCAGAAATGGTGGATTCCAGGGGGGGGGCTGAATGGTTGCTTCCGAACTACATCGCCCGGATGCGGGAGTTGAGGCGGGTTTTGTGCCGCGCCGCCTTGTTCTGGTGGATCAGGCCCTTGCCGGCCATCTTGTCGATCACCGGCACAGCCGCGCGATAGGCGGTTTCCGCCCCGGCCCTGTCACCGGACTCTATCGCAGAGACCACCCTCTTTATGTAGGTGCGCATTCTCGAGCGCATGCTGGCGTTGTGCCGACGACGCTTTTCCGCCTGCCGGGCGCGTTTTCTGGCTTGTGCTGAATTGGCCATGGTACTCCTGAGTAGGGATAACGAGCTACTTAAACTGGCAATTATCGCTTTTTGTCCCAGATTTGTCAACGCCAAGGGCCGGGGCTCCCAGCGGCCCAGAAAGGCCGTTGCGACATGCCACAGGCGTTGCCCCCAGCCCCCGGTGGTGGCGGGGGCGTCGTCGGCCCCGGCCCGGCGGAGAGGACCTGCCGGGGCACCCCGCGCGCCCTGTTTCAAGAATAACATAATGATTGTTCAACGTTTTTCTGCGTGATCGATACCGCGACATCCCCTTCTTCCAGGAGCCGCCAAAGCTCGCTGCCGGCTGCGCCGAGAGCTGCAGAGGCCGGCCCTGAGAGCTGTTCTCTCTCCTGCCCGGGGAACATTTTGCGATGACCGCTGTCAATAGAACAGCACATTGTTTTGACGTGCGTCAATTTGACACGGAAATTCAATGTGCGTTACCATGGCCAGTGTTTGCGCTGTTTTCGATGCAGACGTTAAGATACTGGAAGGAGGTCGCG
The DNA here is from genome assembly GCA_015490535.1 of Gammaproteobacteria bacterium. Lineage (GTDB taxonomy): Bacteria > Pseudomonadota > Gammaproteobacteria > Thiohalospirales > Thiohalospiraceae > DRMK01. The sequence goes on along the minus strand of WFXP01000106.1, from coordinate 7,171 downwards.
CTCCGCTATGTCGGGTTGAACTGTTCGGGGCGCCCCGAATAGGGCGCCACCGCGGATTGTTTGGATTCGAGAGGAGTGGCGTGTTCATCTTGAACTGAGGAATGAATATGAAGAAGACAGTTATAGCTATTGCTGGTGTTGCGATGTTCGGTATTGGCACTGCTGCCCATGCGGCGAGTGGCGAGGATGTGTACAAGCAGGTCTGCTTTGCCTGCCACGATGCCGGCGTGGCGGGGGCCCCGAAAATAGGCGACAAGGCGGCTTGGGAGTCGCGTATCGCCAAGGGGAAGGATATCCTCTACAAACACTCTATCGAAGGCTTCACCGGTGAAGCTGGTGCCATGCCTCCCAAGGGTGGGCGCACCGACCTGAGCGACGATGCGGTCAAGAGCGCCGTCGACTACATGCTGGGCAAGGTGCAGTAACGGGCCCGGCCAGACAACCAGACAATTCGGGAATCGGTCATCCATGAAAAAGCTGGCTATCATAGCGTTGATCGCAGCAGGGTTTGCGGGGGGCGCCTACGGCGCTGGTAACGCAGACGCCGGAAAGGGAAAAGCAGCGGCATGTGGTGCGTGTCACGGGGCTGACGGAAACAGCCTGGTGCCCAATTTTCCCAAACTGGCGGGCCAGCATCCTGCGTACCTGGTCAAGCAGCTGGCAGATTTCAAGTCCGGGGCGCGCTCCGATGCGTCCATGGCCCCGATGGTGGCGGCTTTGAACAGGCAGGACATGGAGGATCTGGCGGCTTTTTTCGCCGGGCAGACCCAGAGTGGTGGCAAGGGAGATCCGGAGTTGGCCGCCTTGGGTGAAAGGATCTACCGAGGCGGCAACCCCGACAGCGGTGTGGCGGCCTGCTCCGCGTGCCATGGTCCGGCGGGAGAAGGAAATCCGGCTGCCAATTTCCCGAAGATAGGAGGTCAGCATGCGGCCTATGTGGCCAAGGCGTTGAACGATTTCAAGTCAGGAGCCCGCAGCAACGATCTCAACAAGATGATGCGGGGCGTCGCCAGCAAGATGACCGCAGAGGAGATCAAGGCGGTTGCAGAGTTTGTTGCGGGGCTGCATTGAACCGGCGCCTGGTCTGAACTGCTGAACCGGAGACTGGAGAGGGTGGCATGAAGCCACCCTTTTTTGTGCGCACTGCGGGGGTACCATCCCGTGGGGGCCACCATCCAGGAGGCTTGGTACTCGAGATAATCGATGGCGGAGCCATATTCAGGGAGGGCCCCACGGGTTCCGGATCAAGGGGCGGCCCGCAGGGAGTAGCCGGCCCTTGCCGGGGGGCGGTTCACCCGTGACCCTCTGGAGTTCGCCTTGCTGTGAAACACCACAGGGACGCTGAATCCTGATTGGGTCTTCCTGATTTATTACCTTGAAAGAGTGCAGAGGATAGATAGCGAACCCTGGGCGGGGCATCTTGCTCCCGCACGGCTTGCCCGTATATTATGGGCTCGGCACCTGTCTCACCCAACTATCCCGGATGAAATATACCGATCTGCGTGACTTCACCGCCCAGCTGGAGCAGAGAGGCGATCTGAAACGGATCTCCCACGAAGTTGATCCACGCCTCGAGATCACCGAGATCTGCGACCGCGCCCTGCGGGCGCGGGGTCCCGCCCTGCTGTTCGAAAACCCCAAGGGGTATGATGTGCCGGTGCTGGGCAACCTGTTCGGTACCCCGGATCGGGTGGCGTGGGGCATGGGAGAGAGGTCGGTAGCGGCCCTGCGGCAGGTTGGGGAGCTGCTCTCGGTACTGAAGGAGCCGGAGCCTCCCAAAGGGGTGCGTGATGCGTGGGGGAAACTGCCGGTGTTCCGGCAGGTGCTCAACATGGCTCCCCGCGTGGTCGGGAGCGCGCCCTGTCAGGAGGTGGTGCTGGAAGGGGAGGCCGTGGACCTGGGCCGCCTTCCGGTGCAGACCTGTTGGCCGGATGATGCGGGGCCCCTGATAACCTGGGGGTTGGTGGTGACCAGGGGTGTTTCCAAGCCACGCCAAAACATCGGCATCTACCGGCAACAGGTGATCGCCCCCAACAAGGTGATCATGCGCTGGCTGGCGCACCGTGGCGGCGCGCTGGACTTTCGTGAATGGTGTCAGGCCCATCCCGAAGAGCCGTTTCCGGTGGCGGTGGCGCTGGGAGCGGATCCGGCCACCATCCTGGCGGCGGTGACCCCGGTGCCGGATACGCTGTCGGAGTATGCCTTTGCCGGCCTGTTACGTGGCTCCAGGACAGAGGTGACCGGCTGTCTGGGGTCGGAGCTGCAGGTTCCCGCCCGCGCAGAGTTCGTGCTGGAGGGGCATATCCAGCCCGGCGAGACCGCGCCCGAGGGGCCGTTTGGCGACCATACCGGCTACTACAACGAGGTGGAGGAGTTTCCCGTATTCACCATAGACCGCATCACCCACCGCATCCGGCCCATCTACCACAGCACCTACACCGGCCGCCCCCCGGACGAGCCGGCCATTCTCGGGGTGGCCCTCAACGAGGTGTTCGTGCCCCTGCTGCAGAAACAGTTCCCGGAGATAGTGGATTTCTACCTGCCGCCGGAAGGCTGCTCCTACCGGATGGCGATAGTCAGTATTCGCAAGCAGTATGCCGGGCATGCCAAGCGGGTCATGCTTGGGGTGTGGTCTTATCTGCGCCAGTTCATGTACACCAAGTTCGTAATCGTCACCGACGACGATATAGATGTGCGCAGCTGGGAGGATGTCATCTGGGCCATGACCACGCGCATGGATCCGGTGCGCGACACCACCCTGATCGAGAACACCCCCATCGACTATCTGGACTTTGCCTCACCGGTCGCCGGACTGGGTGGCAAGATGGGCCTGGACGCCACCAACAAGTGGCCGGGAGAGACCAGCCGGGAGTGGGGTCGCCCCGTCGGCATGTCGCAGGAGGTCAAGCAGCGAGTGGATGCCATATGGGGCGAGTTGGGGATCTAGTACTCTTTGCTTTACCCTCGTAAACTCCTACTTCTCCGCCTTGAGCTGACGAATTTCAGGGGCAATCTGAACAGTACCAGCCTGTTTCAATACCATGCTGAATAGTTACCGGCGGGCTGGGTATTCACCGAAGGTCTCCAGCTCCTTCTTCTTGAGCACGCGGAAGGTTTCAGAGGGGTAGCCAGCGCCCTCGACATCGGCGGGGTCGATGATGTAGCGCAGTTCGTCACGGGTGAGGCCGTAGGCAAGGCAATCCGGGCGCGCTGTCAGCCGGCAGGCTTTGTGGCAGCGCCGTTCTCGGCGGGCGGAAGCGAGGCTTGCCGCGGCTCCGGTAACTCTCCGGCCGTGACGGCGGCGCTCTTCGTCTGCCCAGCTGACAGGCCGGTTCCCCCGTCAGGCCCCTCGAGCGCCAGACGCATCCCCTCCCTGTAGTACTCCACCGCCCGCTCCTTCTCCCCCTGCTGCTCCAGCAGCCCGGCCAGAAGCTGGCATGCTTCAGCACTGGGGGAGAGCGACTGGGCCGACTCCAGGTAGCCCCGCGCCTTGTTCCATTGCCGGTTGCGCAGCGCCAGCCTGCCGAGGGTCAGCAACAGATCGGGATCCTTCGTATGGGACTCCAGCCAGCTCTCCGCCACTGAGAGCTGACGCTCCAGATTGGCCCCCTCTATCTCGCCATAGAGGCGGACCATCCCACCGTCCCATACCTTGCGCAAGGTGCTGCGCAGGATGGCCTCGGCGCCATCACCATGCCCCTGTGCCGCCAGGGCGGCGGCGTAGCGCCGCACCGTTTCCGGATCCGCGCCTGCTTCCCTGGGAAGGGATTTCCAGGCCTCCTTAAGCTTCTCCTCGTCACCCGATGATGCCGCTGCGTCGAGCAGCCCCCGGAAGGTCCGGCGCTCCAGCCGTTTGTACTCCTCGTCGGTAAAGATGTGACGGCGGCGCAGCACGGGCAGCAGCTCGCGCAGGCCATCCCACCTCTCCAGCTTCTCATACACCCTGGCGAGCTGGGAGAGCACCTGGGTATGCTTGGGGGCAACCTCTCTCAGATAGGTGAGGGTCTTCAGGGCCTGCTCCGGATCCCCCTCGGCCAGCTGCAACTCGGCCTGGGTGAGCTGTACCGCTATGGCGGCCTTCTTGTCCTCCTTGTAGGCCAGCTGCAGATAGTGGTCGCGGCGCTCCAGGGCGCCCTGCTGCTGGGCCGCCCGGGCGGCGCCCAGGTAGTTGAGAAGGGGGGTGTCGCTGCTCTCCACATGTTTGAGCAGGTGCTTTTCCGCGGCCTGCCACTGCCCCTCCACCAGCTCCACCTGCCCCTGCAACAGGGTGCGCTGGCCTCTCTTTTTGCGCCGCTGCTCGCTCCAGCGCGCCGTGCTGCGGGGGATCTGCCACAGGCGAATCAGCATCCGCAGCAGCAGGTAGGCCAGCACGAACGCCACCGCCAGCAGGAGGATAAACAGGGCCAGGGAGGTCTCGACGGTCCACTCGCCCCAGTTCAGCATGACATAGCCGGTCTCGTCCTTCAGAAGGACCGAGAGACCCACCGCCGCCAGCAGGGCGGCCACCAGGAGGCTCAACCATTTCATGATTCGCCTCCTTCCGGGGTCACCGCGTCAGGAGAGGAGTCTGCTTCCCGCTGACCAGGCTCTTCGGAGACCGGCTCCTGCTGTTCATCACCGGGCTCCGCGGTGGAGAGATCCTGCCCCTCTTCCTCCCCTTGAAGCTCCGGCTGTTCCTGTGGCGCGGATGTGGAGGGTTGCTCTTCGGCTGCCGGCGCGGTGCTTGCCTGCGCATGCGGGGCACCCCCACCACTGCGCAGTTTGCGCAGCTGCTGCAGAGGGGCGGAGATGTCGGGCAGCTCCCCGGGGAACTCCATTCCCTGCAGCTTCTTCAGGCTCTCCAGCATGCCCCTGGTGGCGTCCGCCTGGGGGTCGAAATGGGCCTCGATCCACTCCCGGGCGGTACCGAGACTGCTGCGGAACAGCTCCGGATTGCCGCGCAGCAGGGCGTAGCGGGCGTTCTCCAGCTTGAGATGCAGGTTCTGGCGCAGATATTCGGATTGCTCAGGTGGCAACAGGGCCGCCATGGCCGGTTTCTCGCCGTGGCGGATTATCACCAGCTTCTGCAGAGATTCCCACACCTTGCTGCCCCAGCTCTCCAGATCTTCCGCCTGCTGCAGAGGTGCCGTGTCCAGGGCCGTGGATTGGAGCCGGCGTTCGGGCTGCCTCAGTGGCAGCTGTTCCACCGCCTTGTCCAGGGCGGCGAGGGTTACTGCGGCTCCGTCCGTATCCGGGCTGGGCAGCGCCCGTAGATCTGCCAGCGCCCTGGAGATGGCCTCGCGCACCGGCAACCAGCGGGAATCCCCCATATCCGCCAGCTGGCGATCGGCTGCCTGCAGGGCCGCGCTGGCCCCGCGTATGTCTTGTTCCAGAGCGAGGCGGCGCGTGGCGACCGTGAGCAGGTACTCCGTCTCGCCCAGCCTCCAGGCGTTGCGCTCCTGTTCCGCCTGCAGCTGCAGCGCCGCGATGCTCTCCAGCAGCTGTTGCTGGCGGCTTGCGGCGGCATTCACCTTCTCCTCCAGCGCCGCTATGCTCTCTCCCACCGCGGCCAGTCTTTGCAGGGTGGCATCCGCCTCTCCCAGGCGGTCGGTGATGCTCCGCTGTTGCCCGGCCAGCTCCGCCAGACGCTGCTCCGCGGCGCTCACGCCGCTGCCGATAGCCCCTATCTTCTCGTTCAGCGCAGCCATCTCCTGCAGGGCGGTTTCCTGCTGGAGAGAGCGCAGCTCCCGCTGCTGCTCGCCGAGCGCCGCGATCTCCTCCTTCAGATCGCTTACCTGCTGCTCGACAGGGCCCAGTCTCTGTTCTCTCTGCTGCTGCAGGGAGCTGCTGACCTGATCGATGCGGCTGGTAACGGCCTGCTGCAGGCTCTGCGCCACCTGCTGCTGTCCGGCCTGGAGCTGCTGCCAGAGATAGTAGCCGGCCCCGCCCACCCCCAGGGAGATCAGCAGTGCCAGCAGCGCCAGTGCCGTACCGCCGCATCCTCCCCCTTTCTGCGGCTGTGGCGGAGGGGGCTGTCCGCCCCTGGCCGCTGTTTCCTTTGTATCCGGAGCCGCTACTCCGCCGGCATCCCTCTTCTCGCCATCGGCGGCTTCCGGAGCCCCGGCGGACGCGGGTCTGCTCTCCCGGGCCCCCTGGTCCCCCGCGGTGGTGCTCTTTCTGGTGCCGGAAGCCGGTTTCGCGCTCTCCTTGCTCTCCTTGCCCTTCTCCCTCTCCTTGCTGTCGCTGTTGGAGGAGCCTTTTCCGCCCCTGCCGGATCTGCCTCTCTCTCTCATCCTAACCCCCATGCCTCAAGAGTTCGTCTGTTGAACAGCCCATCTGGCGATGGTGTCAATTGTGGCGCTGTCGCTGGCCTCTCTGCTGACCAGCAGCTGCCGGCGGAACCCCAGCTCCCGCGCCAGTGCGGCCAGTCTGCGGTTAATCAGGACCAGGGGGGTACGGAATAGCCAGCCGTGGTTGGCTGCGCCGGTACACTCAACCAGGTTACGCAGCCCTTCTCCGCTGGTAATGGTGATGATGTCGATTTTCCCTTGCTCCCATGCCCGTTTCACCTCGGCTGGCTCAATCTTCGGACAAGCGCGGCGGTACACCTCGCAATACTCCACCGTTGCCCCCCGCGAACGCAAGGTTTCCGCCAGCAATTCTCTACCGCCGTTGCCGCGAAATATGATTATATGCCGGTTGGCAAGCCCCTGCATACCGCTATTTGTCAATAGAGACTCACTATTGTATGGCGGAGGGGCGCAGATATCCGGTTCTCTCCCCAGTACGCGCTCCAGGGCGGCGGCGCTGCCACGTCCAACCGTGACCAGTCGCATGTTTCCCGGGAACCCCTCCGGTTCGCGGAGCATATCGACAGCCCGCTCCACGGCATTGGGGCTTATGAATATGGCGGTATCAAACTCCTTCAGCCTGTCCAGCTCCCGGGGCGGCTGTTCGGGCGGAAGGATCTCCAGCAGGGGCAGCCGATAGGGACGCCCTCCGGCCGCCTCGATGAGCCGGCACAGGGGTTCCGCCTGGTGGGCCGGGCGGGTGACCATCACCCCCATCCCTTGCAGATCAACCGTAGAGTTCATCCAGGATTGCTCTCGCTCCCCGTGCCAGCAGGTCGTCCGCCAGGGCGATGCCCAGCGCCTCGGGCCGGTCCGCTTCGCCCCGTATCTCCCCCTCGATG